>JALNWS010000117.1 GCA_023230755.1 Azoarcus sp. | reverse complement strand
CTTGGCCAAACTAGGCGAAAACTTGAACAGCGCATTGCCGGGCAGAATGTACGAGACAGCTAAAACCCACCAACGTCCAGGACGCCCGCCGCACAGCACTCAGCCGACGCCTGCTCTTCGGCCTTATGTGGAGCTCCACATAAGGCCGATTATGTAGATGCCTCGATTATGTTGAGCGTCCGGGGTAGCAGGCCGTAGATCCCAGTGTGCTCGAGCTTTTGCTTGCCGGGATAGGAGTCTGAGCTCGACATAATTCCAGCGCTCTCCTGAAGTGGAATTTCTACTACAGGAGACGCTCATGAACCCATCGGCCCAATCCCGGCGCGCGCAACCTGCGCGCCCAAGCACAGCCCCCTCCGACGCCATCGCCGACGAACGGCGGCGGTACGACGACCACCTGCATCACGTCCGTGGCCTTGCGGCAAGCACACGTCGCAACCATTGCCGCATCGTCGGTCTGTTGTTGCAGAAGAAGTTTGCCGGCGGCGTCATCGACATGGCCAGGCTGCATGCAGCCGATATTCGGCGCTTCATCGCCGGGCAACTGGGGGACAGCCCCTCGCATTCTGCCGCTTCGCAAGTCGCAACCGCCTTGCGAAGTTACCTCCGCTACCGGACGATCTGCGGCGACTCGGTTGCCGGTCTGAGCGCAGTCATCTCCTCACCGGTGCAGTGGAACCTTGCAGTGCTGCCCCGCGCCCTCAAGCCGGACGAAGTTCAACGGCTGCTCGCCGCACTCCCTTATGGACGCAAGCCCAGGCGAGGTTATGCCATCGTCCGCTGCGCACTGGACATGGGGCTGCGCGCGGGCGAGATCGCGAACCTGTCGATCGACGACATCGACTGGCGAGAAGGCACGGTCACGCTGAAGGGGACGAAGTCGCGACGGAGGGACGTCCTGCCGCTGCCGATGACCACCGGGCAAGCCTTGGCAGACTATTTGCAGCATGAGCGCCCGGCAACCTCAAGCCGGGCAATCTTCCTTTGCCGCCGCGACTCGCGTGACGTTCCGGTCACAACCTATGCGATTCAGAACGTGATCCGCCGGGCGTGCCAACGAGCCGGCTTGCCTGGTACAGGATCGCATGTCCTGCGGCATACGCTGGCGTGTCGCCTCGTCGAGAACGGCGGCTCACTCAAGGAAGTTGCTGATGTCTTGCGGCACCGGTCTCTGGAAACCTCCCGGATCTACGCGAAGCTCGACACGCCAAATCTCGCCGACGTTGCGCTGCCTTGGCCGGGGAGTGAATCATGAGCCGACGCCGAAGCCTGCAGGCCAGAATCGACGACTATCTGGCCGAGCGCCGTCGTCAGGGTTTCCGTCTGCGCTCCCGTGACGCCTTCCTCTCCAGGTTTGCCCGCTTCGTGGCGGCCAATCGCTATCGTGGTCCGCTGACGGCCGAACTCATGGCCGAATGGGTGCGTACCGCCAAGGATGGCAATGGCGATGCAGGCACCTGGGCGCGTAGCTGGGGACGACTGCGGCACTTCATCTGTTACCTACAGCAGTTCGAGCCGGATACCGAGTTGCCCGAGGCATCGCTCTTCGGTCCGGAACCCGGCCGCGTTGCACCCCACATCTACCATGACGACGAGATCGTCGAGTTGCTCGCGGCAGCACGCACACTCGGCCCCACTGGCAGCATTCGGCCCTTCACCTACGAAACCCTGTTCGGTCTGATGGCTTCGAGCGGACTGCGCGTTTCCGAAGCCATTCACCTGCGCGATGCGGATGTCGACCTCAAGCGCGGGATGCTGACGATCCGGCAGACCAAGTTCGCCAAGTCCCGGCAAGTGCCGATCCATCCGAGCACGGTCAAGGCGCTGGCCTGCTACCGAAGCCAGCGCGAGAGGCATCTTCCGACGACAGCGGGCATGCCGTTTCTGATCAGTAGTCGCGGCCGCCGACTGGGGCTGCCGCTCGGCGAGCGACAGGCACATCGCGTCTTTACCAGCCTGCGCGAGCACCTCAGCTGGATCAATCGCGGCGGACACGAGGCACCGCGCTTGCACGACCTGCGCCACACCTTTGCCGTCCGGCGGTTGATGCGCTGGTACGCCGACGGTGCCGAGATCGACCAGAAGATGCTGGCCCTGGCGACCTACATGGGCCATGCCGAGATCTTCTACACGTACTGGTACCTCACCGGCGTTCCCGAGTTGATGGCCATCACAGCCGGGCGGTTCGAGCAGTTCGCCGACCTCGCGGGAGACGATGATGCGTAGGCAAGCCAAACCACCGCCATCGTTTCCCGCGCTCGTACAAGCCTTCTTCGTCGAACACCTGACGCAACAACGCGCCCTCAGCCCGCGCACCGTAGCCGCTTACCGGGACGCCTTCATGCTCTTCCTGGGCTTTGCCGAGGCGCGCCTCGGCCGGTCGCCTGCGCAACTCACACTGCCCGACATCACGCCAGATCTGATCATGGCCTTCCTCGACCATCTGGAACGCGATCGGCACAACAGTGTGCGTAGCCGCAATGCCCGCCTCGCGGCGCTGCGTTCGTTCCTGAAGTTTGCGGCGCACCGCGACGTGTCATCGCTGCAGGTGATTGAACATGCGCTCGGTGTTCCGGCAAAACGCTTCGAACGCCCGATGTTCGGCTATCTGTCCCGGGAAGAGATGCTGGCGGTGATCGGAACGCCAGATGGGACGTGGTTCAGCCAACGGGATCATGTGTTGCTACTGATGCTCTACAACACCGGTGCGCGTGTTTCAGAGATCGTCGGCGTGAAGATCGGCGATGTCGTACTCGACGATGCCGCCGCTTGTGTTCATCTGCATGGCAAGGGGCGCAAGCAGCGCAGCGTGCCGCTGTGGCGCTCAACCATCAGGGCGATCAGGGCTTGGCTTCGGCGCAATCCGCAGTTCGATTCGAACTCGCCGTTGCTACCCAATCGCGAAGGCCAAGCGATGTCGCGATGGAACGTGATGCAGCGACTGGAGCGCGCCGTCCAGGTGGCCGCGAAATCGTCCCCCGACTTGGCGACACGTCACATCTCGCCTCACATGATTCGCCACACGACGGCAATGCACCTGCTGCAGGCCGGCGTCGACATCAGCATCATTGCGCTTTGGCTCGGCCATGAGAGTCCGGCAACGACTCACCAGTACGTCGAGGCTGATCTGGCGATGAAGGAACGGGCGCTGGCCCGGCTTCACGAACCAGAAGCCAAGCTCAGGCGCTATCGGGCTCCCGACTCGCTGATCGACTTCCTGCGGACGCTCTGATTATGTGGAGATCAAAATCCGCGCCTGCCGCCCCAGTCGGGCGGTTGGCGCACGACGCCCATGGCGGCTCAACATAATCGAGGCATCTACATAATCGGCCTTATGTGGAGCTCCACATAAGGCCGAGTAGCCGTCGCCCGTTTGGCGACAGCAATCCTTTGCCCCCCAAGAAAATAACGCCCGGCAAGCCGGGCGCTTTCACTGACCAACTGAGTTTTCGACTTTAATTACGCGTTTTCGACTTTGTTGGTCGGGGACAACCACTCACCGGATACCGCCGGGTCACTCCACCGTGACGCTCTTTGCCAGGTTACGCGGCTTGTCCACATCCGTGCCTTTCACCAGCGCGGCGTGATAGGACAGCAGTTGCAGCGCGACCACGTGCAGCACCGGCGACAACATGCCGTAGTGCTCCGGCAGGTGCAGGATGTGCACACCTTCGGACTCGGCGATCTCGCTGCCGGCGTCGGCGAACACGTACAGCTCACCGCCGCGGGCGCGGACTTCCTGCAGGTTGGACTTGAGCTTTTCGAGCAGCTCGTCGGCAGGGGCGATCGCGATGACCGGCATGTTCTTGTCCACCAGCGCCAGCGGACCGTGCTTGAGTTCGCCGGCGGCATAGGCTTCGGCGTGGATGTAGGAGATTTCCTTGAGCTTGAGCGCGCCCTCCATCGCGATCGGCCAGTGGCGGCCGCGACCGAGGAAGAGCGCGTGTTCCTTGCCCGCGAAGCGCTGTGCCCAGGCTTCAATCTCGGGCTCGAGTTCGAGCACTTTCTGAACGGCGACCGGCAGGTGACGCAAGGCAGTGAGGTAGCCGGCTTCGTCAGTCGCCGACAAACGGCCATTGATCTTGGCCAGCGACAGGGTGAGCAAGGCCAGTGCAGCGAGCTGGGTGGTAAATGCCTTGGTCGAGGCCACACCGATTTCGGGACCTGCACGGGTGATGAAACGCAGCGCGGCTTCGCGCACGATGGCCGACTCGGGAACGTTACACACCGCCAGCGTGCGCGTCATGCCCAGCGCCGCGGCGTGCTTGAGCGCGGCCAGGGTATCGGCGGTTTCGCCCGACTGGGAGATGGCGACCACCAGGGTATCGGTCTCCGGCACCGACTTGCGGTAGCGGTACTCACTGGCGATCTCGACCGAACACGGGATGCCGGCGACCGACTCCAGCCAGTACCGTGCGACCAGTCCGGCGTGATAGCTGGTGCCGCATGCGAGCACGAGAACGCGGCGCACACCATCGAACACTTCGGGCGCACGCGCGCCGAAATGCAGTGGCGAGATCGACCCGCCGCCAGCAATCATCTCCAGCGTATTGCCCAGCGCTTGCGGCTGCTCGAAGATTTCCTTCTGCATGTAATGGCGGTACTGACCCAGTTCGACCGCATCGGCCGACAGGCTGGAGATATGCACCTCGCGCTCGACCGGAGTGCCGTCGGGCAGGCTGACGCGGTAGCTGTCGCGACGCAGTTCAGCCAGGTCGCCGTCTTCCAGATACACCACCTTGCGCGTGACCTGCAGCAGGGCCGCCGTATCGGATGCGGCATACATGCCGTCCTCGCCGATACCAAGCAGCAGGGGCGACCCTCTGCGTGCAACGATGGCGCGGAAGGGGTCGGCCTCGGACAGCACACCAATGGCATATGCACCCACCAGCTCGTTGGTTGCCAGCCGCACCGCATCGAACAGATCGGGCGTGGTGGCGAGCTTGCTGTGGATGAGGTGGGCGATGGCTTCGGTGTCGGTCTCGGACTCGAACACATAACCGCGCGCCTGCAGGCTGTGCTTTATCGACTCGAAGTTTTCGATGATGCCGTTATGTACCACAGCCAGCCCAGCCGAGATGTGCGGATGGGCGTTACGTTCGGAGGGCTCGCCGTGCGTTGCCCAGCGCGTGTGAGCGATACCGATGTTGGCCGACAGGCCGGCGTGATCGGCGAGCGCAGCAAGCTCGGCAACGCGGCCCGTCGAGCGCAAGCGGGTGAGTTCGCCGGAGAGCACCGCCAGACCGGCGGAATCGTAGCCGCGATATTCGAGCTTGCGCAGGCCCTCGAGCAGCATGGGTACGACGTTGTTGGTGGCGATTGCTGTGACGATACCGCACATGACGCTGATCCTTTGATCCGGAAGCTGCAGACCCGCTGCAGACGGGGGTTACTTGGTTTTGACCGGCTTTTTCCAGCTGCTGATGCTGAGCTGCCGGGTACGTGACACGGTGAGTTGTTCCGGGGGCGCATCCTTGGTCAGGGTGGTGCCCGCACCAAGTGTGGCACCACGACCTACCCTGACCGGTGCCACAAGCTGCGTGTCCGAACCGATGAAGACGTCATCTTCAATGACAGTGCGGTGCTTGAAGGCGCCATCGTAATTGCAGGTGATGGTGCCGGCGCCGATATTTACACGCTGACCGACATCCGCATCGCCCACGTAAGCCAGGTGATTGGCCTTGGAGTGATCGGCCACCACGCTGTTCTTGATTTCGACAAAGTTGCCGACATGCACGTCCTGACCGAGGACCGTGCCGGGCCGGGTTCGTGCATAGGGCCCGATGACGCAGGCTTCGCCCATGGTGGTGCTGTCGAGGTGCGAAAACGGTGCCACGCGGGTGCCTGCACCGATACGGCTATCGCGGATCACGCAGTTGGCACCGATGACCACGCCATCGCCAAGCTCGACACGCCCCTCGAACACGCAGTTGACGTCGATCTCGACGTCACGCCCGCAGATCAGCTCGCCACGCACATCGATGCGGGCCGGATCGATCAGGGTCACCCCTTCGTCCAGCAGACGGCGCGCCGTCGCGGCCTGATGCAGGCGCTCGAGTTCTGCAAGCTGGGCCTTGCTGTTGACGCCAAGGGTTTCCGATACTGAGCCGGGCTGCACCGTGACCACTTCGACATCCTCGGCCACCGCCATGCCGATGATGTCGGTCAGGTAATACTCGCCCTGGGCGTTGTCGTTGCCAATGCGTCCCAGCCAATCACGCAGGCGGGCAACCGGCGCGACGAGGATGCCGGTATTGACCTCCCGCACCTGCTTTTCGGCAGCGGAAGCGTCTTTCTCTTCAACAATGCGCTGCACCCGCCCTGCACCATCGCGCAGGATGCGGCCGTATCCGGCAGGCTGTTCGAGCTCGACCGTGAGCAGCGAGAGCCGCTTGTTGCCCGCAGCCTGCGCCAGACGACGCAGCGTCGCCACGCTGATCAGCGGCACATCACCATAGAGTACGAGCGCGAGCGACCCGTCCGTCAGGTGTGGAAGTGCCTGCTGCACGGCATGACCAGTCCCCAGTTGCGGGGATTGAAGTGCCCATGCCAGGTCAGGCGCATCAAGGCGTTCGCGCACGACTTCGCCTCCATGGCCGTACACTACGCAAATCCGTTTTGCATCGAGTTCACGGGCGGCGCCCAGCACATGGGCCAGCATCGGTTTGCCTGCGATCGGCTGCAGCACCTTGGGCAGAACCGAACGCATGCGCTTGCCCTGACCCGCAGCGAGAATCACGACTTCCATGGAGCATCCCGTGAGTTTGATCGACGCGGATTTTAGCATGTGGCATGCACCCGCCCCGTGACGGTTGCCCTGTTGTCGCAACGATACGAAATTCACGCTGCAGTGCACTAAAAACAGTCAGTATCCAACCGCCGTAATAATACTGAAAGTAGAATGGACTTGTTGCAACGCACGCAAAAAAGGGTCAGAAATGGAACACGCCGCTAAATCGCTCATCCAGAACCGCATCTTCGACGAGATACAGGTCGGCGACTTTGCGCAGCTGGTACGTACGCTCCGCCCGGAGGACATCCACCTGTTTGCCGCAATGTCCGGCGACGTCAATCCAACGCACGTTGATGCCGAATTCGCGCGCTCAAGCCAGTTTCGCGAGGTCGTTGGCCACAGCATGTGGGGCAGCACGCTGATCTCCACCGTACTCGGCACCGAGTTCCCCGGCCCTGGTACCGTATATGTTTCGCAAAGCCTCAACTTCTGGCGCCCCATCACCATTGGTGACACGCTCACCATCTCGGTAACCTGCCGCGAGAAGTTCGAACACAATCACCACATCATCTTCGACTGTCTTGCGGTCAATCAGGACGGCCTCAAGGTCATCGACGGCACGGCCGAAGTCGCCGCGCCCACCGAGAAGATCTCGCGCTCGCGGATCGTGCTGCCCGAAGTCACGATTTCCGATCGTGAGTCGCGTTACCGCCACCTGTTGTCCATTACCGCGGGCATGTCTCCGATTCCCATCGCGGTGGCTCACCCGTGCGACGCGGAATCGCTGCGCGGCCCCATTCAGGCGGCGCAGGCCGGCCTGGTCGACCCCATTCTGGTGGGCCCCGAGGCGAAGATCCGCGCCATCGCTGAAGAAGAAGGGCTGGACCTCAAGGGCTTCCGCATCGTTGACGTACCGCACAGCCATGCAGCGGCCGAGGCGGCTGTGGCCCTGTGTCGTGACGGCGGCATCGAGGCCCTGATGAAGGGCTCGCTGCACACCGACGAGCTGATGGCAGCAGTCGTATCGAAGACCACCGGCCTGCGCACCGCGCGCCGCATCAGCCATGTGTTCCTCGCGGATGTGCCGACCTACCCGCACCCGCTGATGATCACCGACGCCGCAATCAACATCGAGCCGACACTCGAGGACAAGGTTCACATCATCCAGAACGCGATCGAGCTCGGCCACATGCTCGGACTGGCCGAACCCAAGGTTGCGATTCTTGCCGCGGTGGAAACGGTGAACCCCAAGATGCGTTCGACCATCGACGCCGCTGCGCTGTGCAAGATGGCGGACCGTCGCCAGATCACGGGCGGCCTGCTCGACGGCCCGCTCGCCTTCGACAACGCGGTGTCGCTGGTTGCCGCCAAGACCAAGGGCATCCGCTCGGCGGTCGCTGGCAACGCAGACATTCTCGTGGTGCCCGACCTCGAATCGGGCAACATGGTCGCCAAGCAGCTTGAGTACCTGGCCGGCGCGCTGATGGCCGGCGTAGTGCTCGGCGCGCGCGTACCCATCGTGCTCACCAGCCGTGCAGACACCGCAGAAACACGGGCAGCATCGTGCGCAATTGCGCAGCTGATGGCCCACCGCAAGCGCGAGGCCATGCTATGAAAGCCGTACTTGTTCTGAATGCAGGCTCCAGCAGCCTGAAGTTTGCACTGTTTGCCATCGAACCCGAGCTGACGTCGCAAGCCGCCCTGTCGGGCCAGATCGACGGTATCGGCGCGACGCCGCATTTCAGTGCCAAAACGGCAGCGGGCGAGCGCTTTGACGAGCCGGTGCCGACCACGTCATCGAGCCAGCGCGAACAGCACCGCGAATCCCTTACATATCTGCTCGACTGGCTCGCGGCGCACAACCCCGCACTGGAAATTGCCGCTGCCGGCCATCGAATCGTGCATGGCGGCGACGTCTTCAGCGAACCCGTGCGCCTTTACGGCCACATCATGCTCAAGCTCAAGAAGTTCGTACCGCTTGCGCCGCTGCACCAGCCGCACAACCTGAATGCGGTGCAGGCGATTTCGGCCATGGCGCCCGACATCCCGCAGGTCGGATGCTTCGATACTGCCTTTCATCGCACCCAGCCGGCGGTCGCGCAGGCCTACGCGCTGCCGCGCAAGATCAGCGCCGAGGGCGTCAAACGCTACGGTTTTCATGGTCTTTCATACGATTACGTTTCACGTCAGCTGCCATCGGTCATTGGCGACAAGGCCTCGGGCGCCGTGGTCATTGCCCACCTCGGGAACGGCTCATCAATGTGCGCCCTGCGCGATGGTCGCAGCGTTGCCTCGACCATGGGCTTCACCGCTGTCGAGGGCCTGATGATGGGGACCCGGACCGGCAGCCTCGACCCCGGTGTACTGCTCTACCTGATGGACCAGAAGGGGATGACTTCAAAAGAGCTGACCAATCTGCTGTACAAGGAATCCGGGCTGCTCGGCGTATCGGGCATCAGTCAGGATATGCGCACCTTGCTTGCATCCACTGAGCCCGAGGCCGCAGAGGCGGTCGACCTGTACTGCTATCGGATCGCGCGTGAGCTCGGATCGCTGGCGGCAGCAGCAGGCGGTCTCGATGCGCTGATATTCACTGGCGGCATTGGTGAACACGCAGCACAGGTGCGCGAGAAAGTGGCTGAACTTTCGGGCTGGATTGGCGTAAGCGTCGACGCCGAGGCCAACGCAGTGCATGCCACCCGGATCGAAAGCGCCACGAGCAAAGTGGCCGTTGCAGTGGTGCCGACCAACGAAGAGGCCATGATTGCCCGCTACACGGTCGACGTGCTCGGACTCTGAAGCGCTTCCGGGACGGGCGGCTCAGCCGAGCAGTCCGTCCCACAGCAGTTTTATGCCTGACAAGCCCAAGGCGGCAACCGCAAAGAAGTAGAACGGCCGCTCGGGGATTTTCGCCAGCAGTCGCACCCCAAGCCAAACACCGACGGGCACGAGGGGCAGCAAGGTGGCCGACATCATCAAGGTATCGCGCGAGAACAGATCCAGGCCAACATAGAAAGGAAGTTTGGCGAGATTGATCGCTGCGAAGAAGAACACCGAGGTCGCCACATAGGTCTGCTTGGGCAGGCGGCGGCTCAACAGGTAGGCCATCACCGGCGGGCCGCCGGCATGCGCAAGCGTGCTCGTGAATCCCGCACCCGCGCCGCAAAGCCATGCAAACCAGCGCCCCGCGTGGGATGAACCTGCCGGCCCATGCCCCGCCCTGCGCAGCACGCGATCAAGTGCAAACGCGATGGAGATCACCCCCAGTACGATCTTTACCACCGCGTCCGACATCACTCCGAAAGCGAGCGAGCCAAGCGCGATACCGACCAGCGCGGATGGAATCAGCAGCTTGAGATCCCCCCTGTCGGCCTTGCCGCGCCATGCACGGATGCCGACCAGGTCCATCGCAATCAGGATCGGCAGCACCACCGCCACGGCATCCCGCGGCGAGATCCACATCGACATGAAAGGCACGGCCAGTCCCCCCAGCGCCCCACCGAGCCCGGATTTCGAAATGCCGGTCAGCAAAATCGCCAGCGCCGTGACAATCCAGCCGCTCGCTTCCATCTCCATTCCTGCCGTTCCCATTGCCTGAACCTGCGTCCGTCGGAAAAGAACAAAGGCGACCCCGTAAGGTCGCCTTTGTAGTCAGTTGCTGCGTCAGACTACGCTCATTGAAGCCGTCCGACGCGGAACCGTTTAGCGGGGCAGAACGCTCGCCCCCATCAGGAACTCGTCTACCGCGCGTGCGCACTGACGTCCCTCACGGATCGCCCACACCACCAGCGACTGGCCGCGACGAACGTCGCCCGCGGCAAAGACCTTCTCAACGTTGGTCGCATAGCAGCCTTCGCCGTCAGTCGTTGCCTTGACGTTGCCGCGTCCGTCCTTGTCGACACCGAAGGCTTCGAGCACACCGCCCACAGGATTGGTGAAGCCCATGGCGAGAAACACACGCTCGGCCGGATAGACCTTTTCGGTGCCCACGACTTCCGACATGCGACCATCCTTCCACTCGAGATGGACGGTACGCACACCGGTCAGCTTGCCATTTTCGCCAACAAACTCCTTGGTGCCGATCGCGTATTCACGCTTGGTGTCGCCTTCGACATGCGATGAAGAAGTGCGCAGCTTGATCGGCCAGTACGGCCAGGTCAGCGCCTTGTTCTCCTGTTCTGGCGGCTGCGGCATCACTTCGAACTGGGTCACCGATTTTGCACCGTGACGATAGCTGGTCCCGACGCAGTCGGAGCCGGTATCACCACCGCCAATCACCACCACATTGCAGCCATCGGCCGAGATCGGATTCGGCGTATCGCCGGCAACCTGCTTGTTCTGCGGAATCAGGAACTCAAGCGCGAAATGCACGCCGTCGAGCTCACGTCCAGGAACCGGCAGATCGCGCGGCACTTCCGAGCCCCCCGCGAGCACCACTGCGTCGAACTCGGCCATCAGCGACTCGGCGGTTACGACTTCCTTCGCGTCACACCTGATACGGGAAGGCATGTCCTTGGTGCCGACCACCACGCTGGTGCGGAAGGTGACGCCTTCGGCTTCCATCTGCGCGATGCGACGATCGATCAGGCCCTTCTCCATCTTGAAGTCGGGAATGCCGTAGCGAAGCAGACCACCTGCACGGTCGTTCTTTTCGAACACCGTGACGTCGTGGCCGGCACGCGCGAGCTGCTGCGCGTTGGCCAGACCGGCCGGGCCGGATCCGACCACGGCCACCTTCTTGCCGGTCTTGACGGCAGCCGGTTGCGGCAGCACCCAGCCCTCGTCCCAGGCCTTGTCGATAATCGCATGTTCGATCGACTTGATGCCCACCGCTTCACTGTTGATGTTCAGCGTACAGGCCGCCTCACACGGCGCCGGGCAGATGCGGCCGGTGAATTCGGGGAAGTTGTTGGTGGAATGGAGCACTTCGATTGCCCGCTTCCATTCGCCGCGATAAACCAGATCGTTCCAGTCCGGAATGATGTTGTTTACCGGGCAACCGTTGTTGCAGAACGGGATGCCGCAGTCCATGCAGCGCGCCCCTTGGATCGCCGCATCTTCGTCGGAAAGACGAAGCACGAACTCCTTGTATCCCTTCAGACGCTCCGGAATGGGCTCATAGCCCTCCGACAAACGCTGATATTCCAGAAATCCGGTTGGCTTGCCCATTTTTTACGCCGCCTCCAGTTGCTTCTGACGCTGCTCGGCCATTTCGGCGAGCGCACGACGATATTCGTTCGGCATGACCTTGACAAACTTGGTTCGCCACGCCGTCCAGTTGTCGAGAATCTCCCGCGCACGCGCGCTGCTGGTGAAACGCACGTGACGTTCGATCAGCCCCTTGAGGATGAGCTCGTCACCCATGCTCAGGTGATCGATCACTACGCGGCCATGCGACTCGAGGTCGTCACCTGACTCGGTGCCCTTGCGCGCCTCGACCTCGTCGGGCAACGGCTCAAGAGCCACCTGCGCCATGTTGCAGCGCTGGTCAAAGCTGCCGTCCTGGTCGAGTACATACGCCACGCCACCAGACATGCCCGCTGCGAAGTTACGGCCGGTTTCACCGAGCACGACGACAGTACCACCCGTCATGTACTCGCAACCGTGATCACCCACGCCCTCGACCACTGCCGTGGCACCGGAGTTACGCACGGCAAAACGTTCACCACCGACGCCTGCCAGATAGGCCTCGCCTTCGGTTGCACCGTAGAGCACGGTGTTGCCGACGATGATGTTGTCTTCCGTCGTCCCGCGGAAATCCGCCTGCGGCCGCACGATGATGCGACCACCCGACAGGCCTTTGCCGACGTAATCGTTACCTTCACCGATCAGTTCGAGCGTGACGCCACGTGCGAGGAAGGCACCGAATGCCTGCCCCGCGGTACCCGTCAGACGAACATGAATCGTGTCGTCCGGCAAACCGGCATGACCGTACTTCAGTGCAACACGACCGGAGAGCATGGCGCCGACCGTACGATTGACGTTGCGTACCGGCAGGTCGATGGACACCCGCTCGCCCTTGTCGATCGCGGACGCTGCGAGGGAGATGAGCTCATTGTCGAGCGCCTTCTCCAGACCGTGATCCTGGGTCTCGGTATGCAGACGCGGCACGCTGGCCGGGACGTTCGGGCGATAGAAGATGCGCGAGTAATCGAGACCGTGTGCCTTCCAGTGCTGGATGCCCTTCTTCATGTCGAGCAGATCGGCACGACCGATGAGGTCGTCGAACTTGCGGATGCCCAGCTGGGCCATCAGCTCGCGGACTTCCTCGGCGATGAAGAAGAAGAAGTTCACCACATGCTCGGGCTGACCGGAGAAGCGCTTGCGCAGTTCCGGGTCTTGCGTTGCCACACCCACCGGACAGGTATTGAGGTGACACTTGCGCATCATGATGCAGCCTTCAACGACCAGCGGTGCGGTAGCAAAACCGAACTCGTCCGCACCCAGCAGGGCGCCAATGACGACGTCGCGGCCGGTCTTGATCTGACCGTCGACCTGCAGGCGGATACGGCTGCGCAGGCGGTTAAGCACCAGGGTCTGCTGGGTTTCGGCCAGGCCGAGCTCCCACGGCGAACCCGCGTACTTGATCGACGACCACGGCGACGCGCCGGTGCCGCCGTCATGCCCGGCGATCACGATATGGTCGGCCTTGGCCTTGGCCACGCCCGCGGCAACGGTACCCACACCGATTTCCGACACCAGCTTGACCGAAATATCGGCGCGCTGGTTCGCGTTCTTCAGATCGTGGATGAGCTGCGCCAGATCTTCGATCGAGTAGATGTCATGGTGCGGCGGCGGCGAAATCAGGCCGACGCCCGGCACCGAGTGACGCAGGAAGCCGATGTACTCGGACACCTTGTGACCGGGCAGCTGGCCGCCTCGCCGGGCTTGGCGCCCTGGGCCATCTTGATCTGGATCTGGTCGG
>JALNWS010000116.1 GCA_023230755.1 Azoarcus sp. | reverse complement strand
CCTTCGTGCGCACCAAAATTGCCACCGAAGAGCTTGCCGACAAGCTCGCCGCACGCGGCTATGCCGCCGCTGCGCTCAATGGCGACATGACTCAGGGCCTGCGCGAACGCGTCATCGAACAACTCAAGAACGGCAGTCTGGACATCGTCGTGGCAACCGACGTCGCCGCGCGCGGCATCGACGTGCCGCGCGTGAGCCACGTCATCAACTACGACATTCCCTACGACACCGAAGCCTATGTGCACCGGATCGGGCGTACCGGCCGTGCCGGCCGCGAAGGCTCGGCAATCCTGTTCGTCGCGCCGCGCGAAACGCGCATGCTCAAGACCATCGAGCGCGCCACCCGCCAGCCCATCGAACCCATCGCCCTGCCCAGCCGTGAGGAAGTGTCCACTCTGCGGGTGAACCAGTTCAAGCAACTGGTGCTCGACACCCTGAGCAATCAGGAACTCGGCTTCTTCATGGACGTGGTCAATAGCCTCACTGAAGAAAACGAACTCCAGGCACACGAGATCGCTGCTGCGCTGGCCTACCTCGCACAGCGCGAGCGCCCGCTGCAGGTCGAGGAATCCGGTCGCGGCTGGGACGTCGCCACCACGGCCACCAGCGCAGGTGGCCGGCCCCCGCGCGAGGAACACTTCACCACTGGCGCACCGCGCGAGCGCACCGAGCGTCCGAACCGTGACGAGATCCTCGCCCGCCGCCGCTCGTTTGCCGACGGCGCGCTGGCACGCTACCGCATCGAGGTCGGCCGCAACCAGGGCGCGAGCCCCAAGGAAATCGTCGGCGCGATCGCCAACGAAGGCGGGATCGACGGTCGCTTCATCGGCCAGATCCACCTCTTCAACGATTTCTCCACCGTCGAGTTGCCGGCCAACCTGCCCGACGACCTGCTGGGCGTGCTCAAGCGCACCCGGGTCAAGCAGTGCGCACTCAACATCCGCCCGCTGACCGACGAGGAAGCCCTTGCCACGCCCGAGCGTCCGCGCGCACCCCGGGGCGATCACGCACCTCGTGGCGATCATGCCCCACGCGGTGAACATGCCCCACGCGGCGACCACGCATCCCGCCGCGAGGACAGCCCGCGGCGCGAACACACGCCGCGTCGTGACGAAGGCTACGGTGACCGTCGTCCGCCGCGTCCGGCTGACGGTGAGGGCAAACCGGCCTGGGGCAACAAGCCGGCAGGAAGCTATGGCAAGCCGGGCGCGCCGAAGCCGTGGAGCGGTGCGCCGCGCCGTGACGATCGTGGACCTGCGCGCTCCGGTCCCGGCCGCTCCGGCTCGGCACCCTTTTCGGCTGACAAGCCGAAAAAACGCAGGGAGGACTGAGTGTCATCCACCGCAGACAGCCGTGCGCCGTTTGCGGGCCTGACACCGGATTTCGTGCTCGACGCGCTGGAGAGCGTCGGCCTGCGGCCCGATGGCCGCCTGCTGGCGCTAAACAGCTACGAGAACCGCGTATACCAGATCGGCATCGAAGACGGTCCGATGCAGGTGGTCAAGTTCTATCGCCCCGCGCGCTGGACTGACGAAGCCATCCTCGAGGAACACAGCTATACGGCCGAGCTCGCCGAGCGCGAGATCCCGGTTGCGCAGCCGGTCATCATCGATGGCCGCAGCCTGCACCGCCACGAGGGCATGCGTTTCACGCTGTTCGAGCGCCTGAGCGGACGCGCGCCCGAACTGTCCGACCCGGCCACGCTGGAATGGCTGGGTCGTTTCATCGGCCGCATCCATGCGGTCGGGGCGATACGTCCGTTCAAATCGCGGCCGGTACTCGATATCGCCAGTTTCGGTGAAGAACCGCGCAACTGGCTGCTCGCGCACGACTTCATCCCAAGAGACATCCTGCCCGCATGGAAGACCACGGCGGACCAGGCCCTCGACGGTGTGCGCCGCGCCTTCGACCGGGCAGGCAAGGTGGCCTCATTGCGCTTGCACGGTGACTGCCACATGGGCAACGTGCTGTGGCAACAGGGTGAAGGCGGCGGACCGCAGTTCGTCGACTTCGACGACGCACGCATGGGGCCGGCGATTCAGGATCTGTGGATGCTGCTATCGGGCGAGCGCCACGAGCAGGTCGGACAACTTGCCGACATCCTGGCCGGATACGAAGACTTCATGGACTTTTCGCCCCGCGAACTGCACCTGATCGAAGCCCTGCGCACGCTGCGCCTCATCCACTACTCCGCCTGGCTTGCACGACGCTGGGACGACCCCGCCTTCACGGCTGCGTTCCCATGGTTCAACACCCAGCATTACTGGCAGGACCGCGTACTTGAGTTACGCGAACAGATTGCCCTGATGGATGAACCGCCACTCTGGCCTGCCTGAAGCCCCGGCGTCGGTTCAAATTGCGTGGCAGTGCACAATGACGGCTGCAGGCGCTAAACTCGTCCCTCCGAGTCCGGCCACACCTTTCGATCACCATGCAACTTCAGGCTTGGCATCACTCCTGCTCCGCAGGCTACACGCTGCGCGGCGAGCACTCCCTCCCTTCGGGCAAACCGGTACTGCACTTCCTGCACGGAAACGGATACTGCGGCCGAACCTACGAACCGATGCTGGCGTGTCTGTCGCCTCACTTCGATCTGTTCCTGTCCGATATCCAGGGCCACGGGAACAGTGACAATGGCGGCCGCTTTCATGGCTGGAATCGCACCGCCGAGCTGTGCCTAGAGGCGTGGCAGGCGCGTGGGGCCATCTTCGGCGATGTGCCGGTCTTCGCGGTCGGGCACAGCTTCGGCGGCGTCATCACCAGCCTGATGCTGGCCAAGGCGCCGGAGCAGTTCGCACGCGCAGTGCTGCTCGACCCTGTACTCTTTCCGCCCGCCCTGATCGGGTTGATGGCGCTGTCCGACGTTGTCGGGCTCTACTCGCGCAACACCCTCGCGCGCCGCACCCGTCAGCGCCGCCACCACTGGCCGGACCGCCAGACCGCCTTCAACTCACTGCATGAGCGCGGCATGTTCAAGGGGTGGAAAGAAGAAGCCTTGTGGGCCTACGTGAACCATGCGCTGCGAAACGCGCCGGAAGGCGGGGTCGAGCTCAAATGCCGGCCATCCCGCGAAGCGGAGATCTTCAGCTCCTATCCTCGCCGCCTGTGGTCATCGCTGGCAAAGATCACTACGCCCACGCATGTCCTGCGCGGAGAACAAACCTATCCCTTTGCGGCCAAGGGCATCGCCCGCTGGCGCAACAGCAATCCGGTGGTCAGCGAACAGGTGATGCCAGGCGGGCACTGTTTCATGCAGCAAGACCCGGCAAGCAGCGCCGAGGCGATTTCTGCCTTTCTCCGCAACGACGCATCATGCCTGCCACGCGGATAAGTCTCGATCAGTAACGGGCCGGGCCCATCAGCAGCTCGGGAGCCACCTCGACCGTTTCCTCTCCGTTCGTCACCCAGACGTGCCCGTCCTGCAAGGTGAATTGCAGGCGCATGCTGCGGTCGGTGAGGCGCGCCAGCGCCGGTGCAACCTCGGGGGCGATGCGGAGCACACTAAGGCTTTGCTGACGCACGAGCTTGGCCTTGATGCCTTCCCACCAGATATGGGCAGCACGGCCGAAACTGATGACGACCACCTTGTCCGACCTGCCACAGGCCTTGCGAATCCATTTTTCGTCCGGTTGGCCAACGTAGATCCAGCGCTTGATCTCGCCGGTCAGATCGCGCTCCCACAGGTCGGGCTCATCATCTGTGCACAGTGCGTTACCGAAACTCAGCGCCGGATCGGCATAGAGTGCGAAGGCGAGCAGGCGCACCATCATGCGCTCGTCAGTTTCCGACGGATGCCGGGCGAGCGTCAGTGCATGGTCGCCGTAGTAGTTGCGATCCATGTCTGCAATCTGCAGCTCAGCCTTGTAAATCGTTGCCTTCAATGCCATTCGAACCGCCTCAGTGAAAACTTAGTGAACCGTATCCGACGGACGGTTTGCGCGCTGCCAGGCCACCACGGCCTGTGCCGCATGGGCCATGACCACGTCGCGCTGCGGCGCCGGCAGCTCGCGCGCGAGCGCGGCGAACAAGGCCTGCGTGGCTTCCTGCCCCACACCCTCCGCCGCCAGACCTTCGGACAGACAGCGAATCTGGATATGTGCCAGCGCGTCGGCCACCAGCCGCCAGCCCGCGACCGGCATGCTTCCGACCAGCGCCAGCAGCAGGCTGCCCAACTGGCCAGCCAGGCGCAGGGCTTCGTCGCGCGATTCACTGGCAATCGACGAATGCCACAGCGCCAGATGGATTCCGCGGCGTAGTTCGACCTTGAAATCAATCGCATTGGCCTCGGCCACCGTCAATGCCTCGAATTGCTGCAGGAAGCGGGAGTCAGACTGCGCATCCAGCCCGGTGCGCAGCGCACCGAGCAGCTCTGAGAGCGCCGGAATCGCGGCGAGACCGAAGGCCTGGCTCCAGGCCAGACCCCATTGATCCGCACCGGACACCAGCATGGCCAGGCGCAAGGCGCGCGCGTCGTCCCCCTCTCCCGCACGCGACCAGTTGCGCATGGCCTCGCTCAATGCGGTCACGCCTTCTGCACGAGCCTGATCCGATGCCTCGATGCTGAGTCGGAATACGCGACTAAAGGCGTCCTGCGCCATGCGTGCGGCCTGACGCTGAACATCGGCGGCAGCCAGTGCCTGCAGCGGATCGGCGGGCAGAACGGTATCGGTGGAGCGGGCTGATGACATGAGACGGTTCCGTAAAGCGGGCGCATATTGTGCCGACCATGAGGCAATCGGGCAATGAAGGCCGTGCGCTGCGCCAGTGCGAACTGTCCGGAAACGGATCTCGATAAGCGGGTGACACCCCGGAGAGCTTGAGTTTGCGGCGAATGAAGCGTCTCAGGACGCCCAGCGGAAGCTGGAGCGCGGCTTTTCCAATGTTGGAACGCCGTTACGCAATGAGGTCAGCATGCGGCGCAAGGCGCCCGCATCCTCGTCGGTGAATCCACGCTTGAAATCGGTCAGGATAAGCCGCGACCGGCTCAGCCAGTTACCCGGTGCGTCGTCGATCGCACACCATGCTGCGGTGGTAATGTCGGGCTCGTGCTGCGCCAGCCAGAGCATGGACTCGCGTTCACGCAGACCGTGAAGCTCCGCCCCCTGCTTGGGCAGCATGTGGGGCGTCACACCCGCTACCCGAGGACGGATATCCTCGGAGAAGCGGGCAACCAGCTTCTGCAGCGAAAACAGCATGCGCCAGTCCGACGAAATGACGATCTTCGCTTCATCGAACTCTCGAATCACGGCTTCGATCAGCGGCAGACAGCGGAAATCCTCCACCTCGCCCCAAGGGTGGGTCACCCCGTCGAAATCCATGAAAATGTAGGTCGTTCGATTCATTCGTTGTGCTCTTTGACACTGCCGGCAAAAGGTTTACACGCCAGTGGGTTCATTGATGTTGCAATGCAGAATATACTGGAAACCAGTTTATTGTGCACCGCACACAAACGTTTCTTTTCCGTGCCCGATCACAGACGTAATATTCGTCTGCTCGAATGGGTCGGTGCAAGCCAATTGTTCACATAGAGCCACATGGAGCCCATCATGACCCCAATCGTCAATCTTGAAGGCAAGGTCGGACTGATCACTGGCATCGCCAACGAAAAATCGATCTCCACCGGCGTCGCCGAGGCCTGCGCCCAGGCCGGCGCAACCCTGATCATCACCTACCAGAACGAAAAGACGCGTGCTTTCATCGAACCGGTGCTCCACCGTCTCGGCGTCAAAGACGCCTATCTGCTCGACGTCACCAAGCCCGAAACCATGGCCGACGTCTATGCGCAGATTGATGCGACCTACGGCAAGCTCGATTTCGTGCTCCACAGCATGGCGTTTGCCAAGCGCGACGACCTCCATGGCCGTGTGGTCGACACCTCTGCCGACGGTTTTGCCCTCGCAATGGATGTCTCCACCCACTCCTTCGTGCGCCTGGCCAAAATGGTTGAACCGCTGCTGGTCAAGGCCGGCGGTGGTGCGCTCGTGACCATGACCTACCTCGGCTCCGAGAAGGTCATCCCCAACTATGGCGTGATGGGCTTGTGCAAGGCAGCGCTCGAAGCGGCCACCCGTTACATGGCCGCCGAGCTCGGTGAAAAGAACATCCGCGTCAATGCGGTCTCACCCGGCCCGCTGATGACCCGTGCGGCATCGGGCATTGCCGGTTTTGACGGACTGATGGCAACTGCGGTCGAGCGTGCCCCGATGCACAGCCTGATCACCCCGGAAGACATCGGTGCCCTCACCGCCTTCCTGGTCTCGGATGCTGGTCGGCTGATCAGCGGCGGCATACACTTTGTCGATGCAGGCTACAACATCATGGGCTGATTGAAGGGGCTGTCCTTGATCGATCTCGCGAAAGCGCGTGCGGAACTGGGGCGCGAGTGCCTGGTCCTACCGGACCCGGTGCCCGCGCACCCATTGGTCGACGGCAAACAGGAGATCGGTCGGGGCGAGTATTCGATCGTGATCGACAAGGGCGACGACGAGCGGGTGTACAAGATCGTCAGTTCGCCCGCAGACTATTTTCTCTATACGGCTGAAGACCGCCCCAAGGGCGAACATTTTCCGGTCGTGTACGCTGATCACGGCGTCATTGGCCGCGCGCAGTCGGGCTACCCTTTTCACCTGCTCGAGATGGAGCGGCTCTATCCGCTCAAGGCAGACTCTCCCGCCGCCGACCTCGCGACGCGCATGATCGAATGCTACTGGTCAGCCTGTGAGCAATGGAGTCGTCTGGGCATGGACATGGGCCGCATCGCGCTCTATCACCTGACGGTCAGCCCACTGGACGTGAGCGAGAGCCTGCAGCAGGCGCTGAAAGCGCTGTCCGACTTCGTCGAGGAATACCATGTCCTGCCTGACATCCTCAACGCCAACAACCTGATGATGCGCAAGGATGGCACGCTGGTGTTCTCCGACCCGGTGTTCATCGCCTGAGGCACCGCCGTGCCGGAGCGCCAGGGGTATCATTCCCCTCCGGGCATTGGAATAAAGTCATGAATCAAGACCTAGAGCACGACGCAGGGCACGACCACGTACCTGCGCCGCATCCGCGCAGCATCGGCATCCCGCGCACCGGAAACTTCGACGCGCCTGCGTTCGAACAGGCGATTACCGATCTGTTGCGCGCCTGTGGTATCACCCCCGACTCAAGCCACACCGGCCGCACCGCGCAGCGCGTGCGGGAGCTGTGGCAAAAGCGGCTGCTTGGGGGCTATGAGCTCGACCCGGCCGATGTTCTTGGCGACGGATTCGAAGACGAACGGCGTGACATGGTGATCGTGCGCGGGATTGCCATCCATGGCGTCTGCCCCCACCACCTGGTGCCTTTCCGCGGCTATGCCCACGTTGCCTATGTGCCGGACGGGCGGCTCCACGGTTTCGGCCGCATCGCGCGGCTGGTAGACGCCATTGGTCATCGCTTCACTTATCAGGAATGGATGACGCGCGACATTGCCGACGCGCTCATCACGCACGGCCATGCTGCCGGAGCGGCCTGCGTGATCGAAGCCGAACAATTGTGCCTGCTGCTCGGAGAGGACCGCCGCGGTGACGAACGCGTCATCACCCAGGCCTTTGCAGGCAGCTTCGAACACTCGCCCCAGCTGCGCAACGAGTTTCTGCGCGCCATCGACCATTCGATGCGCTGAGGCCCGTCGGCTTCCGCAGGCCGGCAACGCGGCCCGCGGCGAAACGAAAACGGGAGAATCAGGGAAAAAGCTGACGCACCGTGCTGCGATGTTCGGTAATGTCCAGCATCACCACTTCGCGCCCGAGCAGCACAACAGACCCCCGGTAACGATCGAAGCCCGATCCGGAATACTCGAAGTCATAGGCACGCCTGATCGCCATGTGGCCATCGTCGTCACGCGCAAGGCGCAAGGAACGCCCGGCAACGGTTTCATCGAGCAGTTGCACACCCTCGCGTTCACATGCGTTACGCGCGGCCGAGATTCCGGTTTCGCGTGCCTTGAGGCTGTCGAACCAGAACCAGGCCAGCAGGCCCAGCACGGACAGCGCGGAAAGTTCGGCAAAGGACATGGGCGCAGCTTAGCACTGCATCAGCTGATCATCATGCCGCGAATCATGTAGAAGACCATTGCCGCCATCAGCGCCGATGCCGGGACGGTAATCACCCAGGCCGCAGCGATCCGGATGAGCTGCGAGCGCTTCACCAGCTGCCGCTTGTACACCTTGCGCAGCCCCTTGCGCTCGATCTTGGAGAAGTTGGCCGGATCTTCGCGGCGCTTCGAGCGCAGCTTGAGATCTCTCAGCATATGACCCTTCTCATCAACCGAGGCCTTGTTGAACAGCACCAGGAAGGCGTCAATGGCGGCCTGGTCGCCTTCCGGGTGATGGGCCTTGATCTCGGCCATCATGCGGTCGTAGTTGCTCTTCAGATACTCGCGCAGAAAGCCGACGCCGAACACCCCACCCACAGCGATGTGGGTCGAGCTGACGGGCAGGCCAAGCTGGCTGGCGAAGATGACCGTGATGGTCGCCGCCATCGCGATGCAGTAAGCACGCATCTGGTCGAGCTCGGTAATTTCCGAGCCCACAGTGTGGATGACCTTGGGTCCGAACAGGGCGAGCCCGAGCGCGATGCCGACAGCCCCGACCCCCATCACCCATATGGGAATGGTCGCATTGTCGTTGATCGCACCACCCGAGGTGATGACATCAACAATGGCCGCCAGCGGCCCGACCGCGTTGGCGACATCATTGGAGCCATGCGCAAAGCTCAGCAATGCGGCGGCAAAGATCAATGGCATCGTGAACAGCTTGTTGACACCGCTCTTGGTGTTGGCAATCACTTGAATTTCACGGCTGGCACGATGACGTACCACGCCGAACACGACCACTGCAAAGCCAAAGCTGTAGATCAACGCCTCGACGAAGCTCAGCTTCCATACTTTCCCAAGACCCTTGAGCAGCAGATAGGCCCCGAAACTCCATGCCATGAACCCGATCAGCAGCGGCACCATCCTGCGTGCAGCTGCCGCCATGTCGACCTGATAGGTGATGCTGCGCTTGATCAGGTAGAGAAAACCGGCAGCAACAAAGCCGCCCAGTACGGGCGAAATCACCCAGCTCGATGCAATGGCAGACATCGAACTCCAATTGACGATGTCGAAGCCCTTGGCAGCAACGCCGGCACCAAGCACCGCGCCGACGATGGAGTGCGTGGTCGATACGGGCGCGCCGACTGCAGTGGCAAAATTCAGCCATAGCGCACCGGCCAGCAAGGCGGACAGCATGACCCAGATGAAGACCTCGGCAGAATCCCGCAGCATGTCCGGATTGATGATGCCGCTGCGGATGGTGCCGACCACCTCGCCGCCAGCAATCAACGCACCGGCAGCCTCGAAGATTGCGGCGATCACCAGCGCGCCGCCAAGCGTCAATGCCTTTGAACCAACCGCCGGGCCGACGTTGTTGGCAACATCATTGGCACCGATGTTCATCGCCATGTAGCCGCCGATCATCGCAGCGATGACCAGCACCATGCTGCCTTCACCCTGACCGCGTATCGCGGTATAGAGCATGACAGCGACGATAAAGATGAAGGCGATGCCAATTCGAAACAGCTCACCACGACCGTGCTGGGTAGCACGCTCTATGTCATTGATATTTTTCAGATCCACGCAAATGCATCCGGAAATCGGGAGTCCGACATTGTTTCAGAAAAATGACACAACCCCAACGACAACCGGAAAATACCGCTCCTGAAGGTGCGCGCGGCGCTGCATCGGCACAACAAACCTTGCCCAGGGCTGCGGCACCGGATCAGAGTTGGTGGTACTTGTCGGCGCGCCCGCGTGCTTTGTCAACCGGGTAGCGCTCGGCATTGATCGCAAGCTTGCGCCGTGCGGCCTCGGCCAGATCCACCTTGAGCACATCGGCCAGGCGGACGAGGTAGAGCATCACGTCCGCGAGCTCAAGGGCAACCTCTTCGCGCTTCGTATCATCGAGCGTCGCCGACTGCTCGGCACTCAACCACTGAAAATGCTCGATCACCTCGCCCGCCTCACCCGCCAGCGCCATCGCAAGATTCTTGGGGGTGTGAAACTGCTCCCAGTCACGCTCTTCGGCAAAGCTGCGCAGGCTGTCGCGCAATTCGTGCAATGCGTCCTTGCTCATTCGATGTGATGCTCCAGATCGAAGCCGGCTGCGCCATCTTCGCCCAACAACTCGACCAGTCGGGGCAAAACCGCCTCCAGCCGCTCTGGCAGCACCCACGGCGGATTGACCACGAACAGGCCACTGCCGAACATGCCGAAGCCGTCCTTCGGCGCCCCCCTGACTGCCAGACGGACGTCGAGCCAGCTCTCGGCACCGAGTGCAGCCAGTCGTTCGGGCAGCTGTCGTGCCTCTGGCCGGGCCAGCATCGGGTACCACAGTGCGTAGGTGCCGGTGGGAAAGCGCCGCATGGCATCGCGCAAGGTATCGACGGCCTGACGATAGTCGTCCTTTACCTCA
Organism: Azoarcus sp.; assembly: GCA_023230755.1. Classification (GTDB taxonomy): domain Bacteria; phylum Pseudomonadota; class Gammaproteobacteria; order Burkholderiales; family Rhodocyclaceae; genus Parazoarcus. The sequence continues at coordinate 3,255 of JALNWS010000116.1, read as the reverse complement.
TAGGGCGGATCGATCAACACCACGGCGCGACGCGACGGCGGCGGCAACAGCGAGCGCAGGCCGGAGAAGCCATCGGCCTTTCTGACCTGCACGCGTTCGGTCTCGGTGGAAAAGGTCTGCTGCAGCGACACCGCGTCGGCCGGATGCAGTTCGAACAGTCGCAACCGGTCCTGCGGTCGCGCCACGGTCATCGCCAGGGCCGGTGAGCCGGGGTAGAACACCAGCCTTCCATGCGGGTTGAACTGGCGCACCGCCTTCACATAAGCGGCCAGCGGTGCAGGCAGATCGTCACGATCCCAAAGCCGGCCCACCCCGTCGACGAACTCCGACGTCTTCTCCGCCTGATCGCCGTCCAGCGCATAACAGCCTGCCCCCGCGTGGGTGTCGATGTACACCCAGGGCTTATCCTTGCGGTTGTAGTAATCGAGCAGTTCGAGCAGCACGAGGTGCTTGAGCACGTCGGCGTGGTTGCCGGCATGAAAGGCGTGGCGATAGCTGAGCATGGGCGGAAACAATATGCGAAGGCGTGGAATGCTACACCACGGACAGCGATCATGCGCCGCCGGACCTGCTTTGCACCGACGATAGCGATTACAATCCGCCCCTCTGGCGAGCCATTCGCCCATCATCACAAGACCGGAACACCCATGCTGCGTATCACCGAGCTCAGACTGCCCCTCGACCATCCCGCGGAGGCGCTCAAAAACGCCATCATCGAGCGCCTGGGCATTGCGCCGACCGACCTCCTCGCCTTCACCGTGTTCAAGCGCAGCTACGATGCGCGCAAGGCAAGCTCGCTGAGTTTCATCTACACCATCGATCTCGCGCTGAAGGACGAGGCCGGTGTGCTGAAGCGTTTCTCCGCCGACCGCCACATCAACCCTGCGCCCGACACGAGCTACCACTTTGTCGGTCAGGCTCCGGTGAGGGTGACACACCGTCCCGTTGTCGTCGGCTTTGGCCCCTGCGGCATCTTTGCCGCACTGATTCTGGCACAGATGGGATTCCAGCCGCTGGTGCTGGAACGCGGCAAGGCAGTACGTGAGCGCACCAAGGACACCTGGGGCCTGTGGCGCAAGAATGTGCTCAATCCCGAGTCGAACGTACAGTTCGGTGAAGGCGGCGCCGGCACCTTCTCTGATGGCAAGCTCTACAGCCAGATCAAGGACCCGAAGCACTATGGTCGCAAGGTGCTGACCGAGTTCGTCAAGGCCGGCGCGCCCGAGGAGATCATGTATGTGAGCAAGCCTCACATCGGCACCTTCCGGCTGGTCGGCATGGTGGAAACCATGCGTGCCGAAATCGAGGCCCTCGGCGGCGAGATCCGCTTCCAGCAACGTGTCACAGACCTGCGTATCGAAGACGGCCAGGTTCGTGCCGTCGTACTTGCGGGCGGTGAAGAAATCCACTGCGATCACGTTGTCCTGGCCCTCGGCCACAGCGCACGCGACACGGTGGAAATGCTGTACGAACGCGGTGTATTCATGGAAGCGAAGCCGTTCTCCGTAGGTTTCCGCATCGAACACCCGCAGTCCCTGATCGACCGTGCCCGCCTCGGCAAGTATGCCGGCCATCCACTGCTTGGCGCGGCCGACTACAAGATCGTGCACCACGCGAAGAACGGGCGCTCGGTCTACAGCTTCTGCATGTGTCCCGGCGGCACGGTGGTCGCGGCCACCTCGGAGCCGAACCGTGTGGTCACCAACGGCATGAGCCAGTATTCACGCAACGAGCGCAATGCCAACGCCGGTATCGTGGTCGGCATCACCCCTGAGGACTACCCCGGCGGTCCGCTGGCCGGCATCGCCCTGCAACGCGAACTGGAGTCGCGTGCTTTCGAGCTTGGCGGCGGCACCTATGAGGCGCCGGGTCAGCTGGTGGGAGATTTCATCGCCGGCCGGCCGTCGACCGCGCTCGGATCGGTCGAGCCCTCCTACAAGCCCGGCGTGAAGCTGGGCGACCTGTCGACCGCCCTGCCCGACTACGCAATCGAGGCGATGCGCGAAGCACTGCCGGCCTTTGAGCGCCAGATCAAGGGCTTCGCAATGCATGATGCGGTGCTGACCGGCGTCGAGACCCGCACCTCATCGCCAGTGCGCGTCACCCGCGGCGAGAACTATCAGAGCCTGAACGTGAAGGGTCTCTACCCGGCGGGCGAAGGTGCAGGCTACGCAGGCGGCATCCTGTCCGCCGGCGTCGACGGCATCCGGGTTGCCGAGGCGCTCGCCAGGGATATCATCGACGGCCAGGCGCAAAGCTGAAGCCGAACGCGACCGGCGTCAGCCGACGTCGGAAATTGTCCGCTCGCCGCGATGATATGCATCCATGAAGCGGTCGAGACCGTGGCTCCCTCCATTGACCAGCCGACGCGCGTGGCGAAGATCCCCTTCGATCAGCGCACGCTTGATCCTGGCTTCCTTGTCCTTCAGGAAGGAGGCGAGCAGACGCCCTGCGATCATGGGGTCGGAAGCGAGGTCAGGCTCACGCACAAGCTCGTCCCCCATCCCGAGCTGATCACCGTAACGCGCATAGTTGAAGCGCCCTGTCAGCTGGATGTATCCACGACCGCGAAAGCGTTCGCCATCGGGCGCGCCCTGATTGCCAAGATCCCGGCGCGCGTCGTACAGATCAAAGGGGTGGCCTCGCGGCGAAGTGTTGAAGCGGGACAGGCCCTCCGCCACCGGCCTGAAACTTTCAGTTTCGGCACGAATGGTGGCCAGCGCCATCAGCACCATCGGCTTGTCGGTCAGACCGCGCTCGGCCAGCGCCGTACTCACGGGGGGCAGATTCTCGCGAATATTGCGAATCGGCGTTGATGGAAACATGCCGGACACCGACTGCACCGTCACCCCGGGCAGCACGTCCGGCCACACGTCGGTCCGCTTCGCCAAACCCAGTGCAGCCAGTGATCGCGGACCGGCAATGCCGTCCGCCAGCAAACCATCGCTCAACTGGAATGCCATCAACGCCGCTTCTGTCCCACCGCCGAACTCGCCATCGACCAGACCCGGATCGAACCCTCTGGATTTGAGCTCACGCTGCAGGCGCTTCACCGCGGCGCCTTTCATTCCCCGTTTGAGCACAGCCATCGTCGTCTCCCTGCGTGAATGACGATCTCACTATAGGCCAGCACAACTGCATCGGGTACAAGTCTGCACATCGGAACTGCGCATCTATACTGGTTTGAGACCACCGTGAGCGGATTCCTCGCCGGCTTGCACAGCCCGCATTCGAACCCGCCCGCATCCGGAGCCT
>JALNWS010000115.1 GCA_023230755.1 Azoarcus sp. | reverse complement strand
GTTGTCGCACTCGCAGCGAAGTGCAAGGAACGTATCGAATTGTGTAAACATGGATTTATTCAGGACTTTCCACGTTGCACTGCAAGGTTGTTCGCTTAGCATGAGGCTGTCAGAATCCTGCCTCGTTCCGTTTGCGGACGACTGCACTATTGTGCGCAACCACAACGGAGACCTGCACCATTCACTCTCCCCTGAATCCATCCCCGCCCTCAGGCCGCGACTTTCCACGCCCTCTGCTCGCTGTTCTGAGCACGCTCGCGGCTGCGCTTGCGATCGCATTTTCGGTGTTCTACTCGTTTCAGGCGGACAGACTGGAAGGCGAAGCCAACGCAGAGTTGCTAACGACGGCGCACATGCTGAGCGACGACCTCGAGCGCTGGCGCGCCGAACGCCTTGGCGATGGCGAAGTTCTGCGCAGGAACCGCCTCGCGCTGGCGCGGCTGGACGATGAGATTCGCACGACTGGAAACCTTTCCAATGCAGAAATCCGCTACTGGCTGCGCGGCTACGTCGAGGTTTTCGGCTACGCCGGCGCCCTCGTACTGGATGCCGGGGCACGCCCGCTGTTTGCGACCGGCCAGCCATTTGCGGTGTCGGCGGAATCGCGCAGGCTGATTGCCCAGGCCCAGGGCAACAACGTACCGGCGCTCAGCCGGATGCAGTACGACAGCACCGGCGAAGCCTACATCGACCTTGTTGTGCCCACTGCGATGCCCGGCGAACAGTGGACAATGCACTCGATCGTGCTGCGCATCCGGCCCGAACACCAAGTGTTTCCGGTGCTCGAACGACGGTTAGGCACGCGCCCGGGAAAACAGAACGTGCTGATGATGGACGCCGGGACCCAGTTCGTCCCTCTTGAACCGAACCTGCGAACCCACGGGCGCCTGGCACCGATTTCCGCAGACCAGCCCCTGATGCGTGCGAGCCTCGCCTCAGGCGCGGTTCACAGCGGCACGCTCGAAGCCGGTGGCGCGACCGTACAGGCTGCAGCAAGCCGGATTACCGGTTCCGACTGGGTCGTTCTGAGCCAGATCGATCGCTCGACAATGCTGAGCGGCCTGCGGGCGCAGGCACTGACCACCGCGGTCATGATGGCCAGCCTGCTGCTGGCAGCCGCACTTGTCATTCGTCGCTTCTGGAAACGTGCTCGCAGCACGTGCGACAAGGCGCTCATGGCCGAATCCAGTCGCCGCGAGCTCGCGGAAACCCTGCGTGACGAACTCGAAAGAGCCATGTCCATGGCTCAGCTGGGACGCTGGGAGCGCCATCTGAAACACGATCACCTGTGGTGGTCATCGCAGACCCGTACGCTGTTAGGCATCCCGGGCGACGAACCCGCAAGCTACGCGGGGTTTATACGCCGCGTTCATCCTGCCGACCGCGCACAAATCGCCTCAACCCTGAAGACCGCCTACGCTTCGGGTACATCTGGCGCCTTCTCCTATCGGGTGATCCATCCCGACGGCACCGTGCGCTACTTCCACAACGAGATGCGGATCGAGCTCGACGCGAACCGCAAGCCACTGCGCGCGATCGGAACGGTGCAGGACATCACCGAGCAACAGAACATGGCGCTCGAACTTCAGCGCCAGATGGCCTACCTCACCTCCATCGTCAATCATCTCCCGCAGGGGATCAGCGTATTTGACGAGCATCTGCGCCTGCAATACTGGAATGCGTTGTTCATCAAGGTACTCGAGCTCCCGCCCGAAGTCGTGGTCAAGGATGTCAGTTTCGACGAGTTGATCATGGTGACCGCGCAGCGCGGCGACTACGGTCCGGGGGATCCCGCCGAGAAAGTACGCGAGCGCCGCGCGCTGGCCGAAGAATTCAAGCCACACAGCTTCGAGCGCACCAAGCCGAGCGGACGCTCCGTCCTCGTGACCGGTGAACCCTTGTGGCTCGACGGCAAGGTGGCCGGCTTCATCACCACGTACACCGACATCACGGAACGCAAGCGGATCGAGGAAGAGCTGGCGCGCAAGAACGACACCCTGCGCACCATCATCGACAACATCCCGAGTGCCGTCTCGCTGATCGACGAGGACCTGCAAGTCATCGCCTGCAACGATCAGCTCCGGCGCCTGCTCGACTTTCCCGACAGCCTCTTTGCGGCCGGGCTCCCCAGCCTCGAATCCCTGCTGCGCTTCAATGCCGAGCGCGGCGAGTACGGACCGGGCGACCCCGAACAGATTACCCAAGAACTGCTTGAGCGTGCGCGCCGTGCCGAGCCCCATCATTTCGAGCGCCTCCGTCCGGGCGGGATGGTGCTCGACATTCAGGGCAGCCCTGTTGGCAACGGCGGCTTCGTCACGATCTACACCGATATCACCGAACGCCGGCGAACCGAGGAGCGCCTGCAGCTTGCAGACAAGGTCTTCGAGCACAGTCCGGAAGCGATCGTGATCACCGACGGCGAACACCGCGTGCTGTCAGTCAATCCTGCGCACGCAGTGATCTCGGGCATTGCCGACAGCCGCATCGTCGGCACGATCTTCGTACCCGATCAGACCGAAGCCGAGCCGGGGCATGAAACCCCGTGGCAAGCGACCGAAACCTGCGGCTTCTGGGCTGGCGAAACAACCGGCCTGCGGGCCAATGGCGAGACCTATCCGCGCTGGCTGAGCATCAGTGTGGTGCGGGAGTCGGCAGACGCACCGCCCACCCATTACATCGTCATCTTCTCTGACATCACCGAACGCAAACACGCCGAAGCGGCAATCAAGCACCTCGCCCACCACGACACCCTCACCGGGCTGGATAACCGCTTTTCGCTCGGCGTGCGCCTGCAGCAGGCGATCACAACCGCAGCCCGCAATGCGCAACCGCTCGGCGTGCTCTTTCTCGATCTGGACCGCTTCAAGACCATCAACGACTCGCTCGGTCACCATGTCGGCGATGCACTGCTGGTACAGATTGCCGAACGTCTGCGCGAAACCGTGCGGGAAAGCGACATCGTGGCCCGCCTTGGCGGAGACGAATTCGTCGTGGTGCTGCAGGGCGTTCACGACCAGAATGACGCCGCCCACGCAGCCGCCAAGATTCTCGAGCGCCTGTCCTTACCCTGCACCGTGGGCGAGAGCATGCTGCACACAACGCCGTCGATCGGGATCAGCCTCTTCCCCCGCGACGGTGAAACCGCTTCGACCTTGATGCGCAACGCGGATACCGCGATGTATCACGCCAAATCGCTCGGCCGTGCAAATTTCCAGTTCTACGCGGAAGAACTCAACCGCAGCGCGATGGAGCGACTCGAACTCGAACACAAGCTGCGCCAGGCCCTCCAGCAACAACAGTTCGAACTCTGGTACCAGCCGCAGTACTGCGCGGCCAAAGGCACGCTGAAGGGCGTCGAAGCCCTGCTGCGCTGGCGCCACCCGGTCGACGGACTGATCCCGCCCGTCCGCTTCATTCCGCTTGCAGAAGAGACTGGCCTCATCGTCGATATCGGCAACTGGGTGCTGGATACCGCATGCACACAGGCACAGAGGTGGCAGGCGGCAGGCCTGCCGCCGTTACGCATGTCGGTCAACCTTTCCGCACGACAGCTGCGCGCCGGCGAACTCACCGGGCGCGTCGCCAATGCGCTGGAACGGAGCAGCCTGCGCCCCGACCTGCTCGAGCTCGAAATCACCGAGAGTTCGATCATGGAAAAACCCGAAGAGGCTGCGGCCTTGCTGACCGGCCTCAAGCAGCTCGGTGTCCAGATCGCGATCGACGACTTTGGCACCGGTTACTCCTCGCTGTCCTACCTCAAGCTGTTCCCGCTCGATCACCTCAAGATCGACCGCTCCTTTGTCTCCGATATCGAGACCGATGCCAACGACGCCGCGATCGTCGCCGCGGCGGTCTCGATGGCGCATAACCTGGGGCTGTCGGTGATCGCCGAAGGCGTGGAAACCGCGGTTCAGGTCGCGCGCTTGCGCGATCTCGGGTGCGACGAGCTGCAGGGCTATCACTTCAGCAAACCTTTGCCTGCAGACGAGATCGAGGTGCTGATCCGAGGCAGCGCGGTAACACGCTGATTCCACACGCACGCGCCCCTGAGGTCGCCGATCTGGGATAATCGCCGCTTCCACCAAGCCAAAGCCGCCCGTGCAACTTTCCCGCCCCGCCTGGCTGAACACCCTGCTCAACCGCCGGATGCTGATCTGCATCTTCACCGGCTTTGCCTCGGGGCTGCCCCTCTACCTGCTGTTGAACCTGGTGCCTGCCTGGCTCAAGACCGAAGGTCTGTCGCTCAAGACCATCGGTGCCTTTGCCCTGATCCAGTTTCCCTACACCTGGAAATTTCTGTGGGCGCCCTTGCTCGACCGCTTCGGCCTGCTACCGTGGCTGGGACGACGACGCAGCTGGATGTTCGTGTCGCAACTGGGCCTGGTCGCTTCCATCGCGTGGCTGGGTCAGCTGTCGCCGGTGGATCAGCTGCCACTGGTGATCACGCTGACGGCGCTCCTCGCCTTTCTCTCGGCCACCCAGGACGTTGCCCTCGACGCCTTCCGCCGCGAGATCCTGCCTGACGCAGAGCTGGGCCTGGGCAACGCGATTCACGTCAACGCCTACCGTATTGCAGGGCTGGTGCCGGGCTCGCTGTCACTGATCCTCGCCGATCATGTGCCCTGGAGCATGGTGTTCATCATCACCGCCGCCTTCATGCTGCCCGGCCTGTTCATGACCCTGTCGGTGAAGGAACCCTTCGCCGCAGCCGGCAGCCCGCGCACGCTGCGCGACGCGGTGATCGAGCCCTTCCGCGAGTTCTTCGGTCGCCACGGGGTGCAATCAGCGCTGCTGGTGCTGGCCTTTCTGTTCTTCTACAAACTGGGCGATTCCCTGTGCACAGCACTGGCCACGCCTTTCTACCTGGACATGGGCTACACCAAGACCGAGATCGGCATCATCGCCAAGAATGCCGGCCTGTGGCCAATGGTGATCGGCGGCATCCTCGGTGGCATCTGGATGGTCAGAATCGGCATCAACCGCGCCCTGTGGCTGTTCGGCGTGGTGCAGTTCGTCACCATTCTCGGTTTCGTGTGGATGGCGTGGTTCGGCCCCGGCGAATCCAATGCTGCACGTCTGGCGGTGCTCGCAACCGTGATTGCCGGCGAAGCGGTCGGGGCGGGGCTGGGTACCACCGCCTTCGTCGCCTTCATGGCACGCACTACCAACCCGGCCTACACCGCGACCCAGTTCGCCCTGTTCACCAGCCTGATGGCGATGCCGCGCACCTTCATCAATGCCACGGCAGGCTGGCTGGTGGAGTCGATGGGTTGGTACAGCTTCTTCTGGCTGTGTTTCTTCCTCGCCATTCCGGGCATGCTGTTGTTGCTCAAGGTGGCGCCGTGGAACGGAGATCAGCTACCAGACAATGCTGCACTCGACGCACCCGGAGCCAGCGGGCGATGAGCCGCCCGGCATTGCGCGAATTCCTCACCGGCTGCCGCGACGAAGCGCCGCTGCTTCTCGGCGCCGTACCCTTCGGCATCCTCTATGGCATTTCCGCGCTGGCCGCCGGCGTTCCAGCGTGGCTCGCGCAGCTGGCATCAGCAGTGGTGTTTGCAGGTGCCGCGCAACTGGTCATCGTACAGATGCTGGCCGCCGGCGCCGGCATGGTGCCGACCGCGCTCACCTCCGGCCTGCTCAATCTGCGCCACCTGCTCTACAGCGCCTCGATGGCCACCTACCTCGGTCATCTCCCACGCCACTGGCGCATGGTGCTGGCCTACCTGCTGACCGATGAGGCTTACGCGATCGCGGTGTTGCGCTATCAGGCACGCCCGCCCGCCGAAGGGCCTGATCTGCGTCACTGGTACTTTCTCGGGGCGGGCTTCACGCTGTGGTCCGCATGGCAGCTGTCCACCGCCTTTGGTCTTGTCTTCGGCGCCGCGATTCCACCCGAATGGGAGCTCGACTTCGCAGTCCCGCTGACCTTCATCGCATTGCTCACCCTTTTGCTGCGTGAACGCCCCGGCCAGGCCGCCGCGCTGGCGGCCGGTGCCGGTGCACTGCTGCTCGCCGGTCTGCCCTTCAAGCTCGGACTGGTGTTCGCCATTGTTCTTGGACTCGCCGCCGGCATGTGGACGGCCAGCCGTCTGGAGCGGGTACGGTGAGCACGCCCGCATTGATCGGGCTGGTGTTCGGCGTCGGCGCGGTCACCTTTTTCTTTCGTTACGCCATGATCGGGCTGTTCGCGAGCAACCGCCTGCCGGGCTGGCTCCATGCCCTGTGCCGGCACATTGCACCCGCCAGCTTTGCCGCCCTGACCGCAAGCGCGCTGTTCATCGATGCGGGCGCGGTCAGCATCGCGCTTGATGCCCCCAAACCGTGGGCGGCGCTGGTCGCCGCCCTGGTTGCATGGCGCAGCGGCAACGTCCTTGCCACAATCGGAGCCGGCATGGCCGCGCTCTATGTCCTCAAATTCTTTCTCTGAACGCAATGACTGCATCCGCCCTGATTGCCGCCGCACACGAACTCTCCGCCCTCGTCGGCGGGATGCGCTTCGCCGCGCCTGTCACGCATGTCTACAACCCGCTCGACTATGCGGGCGAGATTCACGACAACTACCTCAGACGCTATGGTGAGGGTCGCAAAAGGGTGGTCTTCGTTGGCATGAACCCCGGCCCCTTCGGCATGGCCCAGATCGGCGTGCCGTTTGGCGAGATCAGCACCGCGCGCGACTGGCTCGGGCTGGAAGGCCCGGTTGGCCAGCCTGCGCAGACCAACCCGAAACGCCCGGTCGAAGGCTTTGCCTGCAAACGTTCAGAAGTCAGCGGCCAGCGTCTGTGGGGGTTGTTTCGCGATCGTTTCGGCACCCCGGAAGCCTTCTTCGCAGAACATTTCGTCGCCAACTACTGCCCGCTCGCCTTCTTCCAAGACGGTCGCAATCTCACCCCGGACAAACTCCCGGCGCATGAACAACGCCCACTGCTTGAAGCCTGCGATGCGCACCTGCGCAAACTCGTCGGCACACTGCAGCCGGAATGGGTGGTCGGCATCGGCGTGTGGGCGGAACAACGTGCGCTGGGCGCACTGAGTGACGTCGAGGGTCTGCGCTTCGGCCGCATCCTTCATCCCAGCCCCGCAAGCCCGGCGGCCAACCGTGGGTGGTCGGAAGCGGCAAGCAAACAACTGATCGAACTCGGCATATGGTGATGTTCCGTAGCAAGGGCGACCAGCCCGCCTGGTAGCCGCGAAGCAGCAAGTAATTCATAATTATGGGCATGTTTCCTTGCTCACTTTCCCTCAGGACTCCCGAATGAGCCATCAACTCGACCCCCTCTTCAAGAACAACAAGGACTGGTCGGACCGCATGCACGGCGAGGATCCCGAATTCTTCGCCCGACTTGTAAACCAGCAGTCGCCCGAGTACCTCTGGATCGGATGTTCAGACAGCCGCGTACCGGCCAACCAGATCATCGGTCTCGCCCCGGGTGAAGTCTTCGTCCATCGCAACATCGCCAACGTCGTGGTACACACCGACCTCAATGCGCTGTCCGTCATCCACTACGCGGTCGCGGTCCTGCGGGTGAAGCACATTCTGGTGGTGGGCCATTACGGCTGCGGCGGAGTCAAGGCTGCACTCAACGACAACCGCATCGGGCTCACCGACAACTGGCTGCGTCACGTTCAGGATGTTCGGGACCGTCACGAGAGCATGCTCAGCTCGATAGAGGGCCATGCAGAACGCGTAGATCGCCTGTGCGAGCTCAACGCGATGCAGCAGGTCGTCAGCATCAGCCAGACTTCAGTGCTGCGCGAAGCCTGGGAGCGCGGTCAGGAGGTCAGCATTCATGGCTGGTGCTACGGGCTCGACGACGGCCTGGTGCACGACCTCGGCATCAGCGCTACCTGCCGCGACGAGGCGCTGGAACGGTATCGCGACGGCATCGAACGCATGAGCCGCGCCTGAGCCCATGATCCGGCTCGGGATCGACCTTGGTGGCACAAAGATCGAAATCGTCGCCCTCGCCGCCGACGGTCGCGAGTTGTTGCGCCGGCGGGTGCCTACGCCGCAGGGGGATTACCGCGCCACGCTCGAAGCCCTGGTCGAACTGGTCGGCTTTGCCGAGGCGAGACTGGGCGAGCGCACCAGCGTCGGAGTCGGCACGCCGGGATCGCTGTCACGAATGAGCGGCTGCATCCGCAACGCCAATTCCACCTGTCTCAATGGCAAACCCCTGCGCCGCGATCTCGAAGCCATGCTCGAACGCGAGGTCAGGCTCGCCAACGATGCCAACTGCTTTGCCGTTTCCGAGGCCACTGACGGCGCAGGGGCCGGAGCGGAAACCGTGTTTGGCGTCATTCTGGGCACCGGCGTCGGCGGCGGGGTGGTGGTTGGCGGCCGCCTTCTTGCCGGTGCCAACGGTATCGCCGGCGAGTGGGGGCATTCCCCGCTGCCGCTGCCCACGAGCGCAGACCTGCCGCTGCCCCAATGCTATTGCGGCCGCCACGGCTGTATCGAAACCTACCTGTCCGGCCCCGGGCTTGCCACCGATCACGCACGCCGTCATGGCGGCAGCCTGAGCGCACATGAAATTGCGGATGCGGCATCAGCTGGAGACCCGGCCTGCGAAGCCACACTGCAACGCTATGAGGCGCGATTGGCACGCGCGTTAAGCACGGTGATCAACCTCATCGATCCCGATGTAATCGTCCTCGGGGGCGGCCTGTCGAGACTCGAACGGCTGTACGCCAATGTGCCGGCACGATGGGCCGAGCATGTCTTCTCCGATCAGATCCTCACCCGCCTGCGACCGGCCCGTCATGGCGACTCGTCCGGCGTGCGCGGTGCCGCATGGTTGTGGCCGGCGGGCGCGGAAAGCCGCTAGCGCTCAGACATCGAGCGGATCCACATCAAGTTGCCAGCGCAGTTCCCGCGGTGTGCGCTGGGCGTAGAGCATCGTCATCCACCGGGCCAGAAACCCCTGCAGCTGCGCGCGACTGTCTGCCTCTACCAGCAGCTGTGCACGCTCGCGGCGCGCAAGCCTGGACATGCGCATCGGTACCGGATCGAACAGGCGCAAGGCGTCGGGTGCACAGGACTGGGCCAGACGACGGGCGTGCTGCAGAAACTCCACCGCATCCGCCAGCACTGGCGCATCGGCCCGCAGCATGGTCTGGTGCGTGAACGGCGGAAAGCAGGCCACCCGACGTTCATCCAGCGCCATCTTTGCGAAGGCGTCGAAATCATGGCGCGCAAGGTGCTGGTAGAGCAAGTGTCCCGGATATTCGGTCTGAATCAGCACCTCGCCCGGCAGGGCACCTCGACCGGCCCGCCCGCCAACCTGCATCAGCTGCTGGAAGAGTCGCTCGGGCGCGCGGAAATCGGCCGCATGGAGCGAGGAATCGGCCCCGACGACGCCCACCAGGGTGAGCTTGGGAAAATCATGTCCCTTCGCCATCATCTGGGTGCCGACCAGAATGTCCGCCTCGCCGCCCTCGATCTTGTCGAGGAGGGCCTCCCATTGCGAGCGGGTGCGCGCAACATCGCGATCCACCCGCAGCACGCGGGCCTCGGGAAAGAGCTCGTTCAGTCTCGCCTCGATACGCTGCGTGCCGCGCCCGAAAGGCTGGATATCCTGGTTGCCGCAACTCGGGCACGCATGCGGAATGGCACCGTCACAGCCACAATGGTGGCAACGCAGACGCCGATCGGCCAGATGCACGACAAGGTTGGCCGAGCAGTGCGGACACCGGCTCACCCAGCCGCAGGCCGGACAGGACAGCACCGGCGCGTAGCCGCGGCGGTTGATGAACACCAGGCTCTGTTCGCCACGCTTCAGCCGCTCGGAGATGGCCGCATGCAGGGCCGGGCTGAGGCCTTCGTCAAGCTTCATGCGGCGGATGTCCACCGCACGAACCTTGGGCAAGGTCGTCGCCACCGCACGATGAGTCAGGCGCAGCAAACCGTAACGGCCCTTGCCGGCGTGCTGCCAGCTCTCCAGCGACGGCGTGGCGGAGCCGAGCAGCACCGGAACACCACGCTGATGCGCCCGCCACACAGCAACATCGCGCGCTGAATATCGCACGCCTTCCTGCTGCTTGTAGGAGGCGTCGTGCTCCTCGTCGACCAGGATGATGCCAAGACGGGGGAGGGGGGCAAACACCGACAGCCGCGTCCCGAGGACGATGTCGGCATGGCCGCTCAACGCCTGGACGAAGCCACGCGAGCGCGCGCCCTCTGCGAGTCCCGAATGCAGACTGACCACGTTGGCGGCGGGGAAGCGCTGTGCCACCCGGTTTTCGAGTTGAGGCGTAAGGGCAATCTCGGGCACCAGCATCAGCACCTGCTCGCCCGCGGCCAGCGCCCGTTCGGCGAGCCGCAGGTAGACTTCCGTCTTGCCGCTCCCTGTCACCCCGTGCAGCAACCAGGCGTGGTAACCGGCGCCGGCAGAGACGACCGTGTCGATGACCCCGGCCTGTTCCACGGTCAATTCCGGCCGCCCCGCAGCCAGATGCCGCCCGCCACCATCGTCGCATGGCACCAGCCAGCCACGCCGGATCAGATCACCCACGGCGCTGCCTGCATCAAGCGCCCGCACGGCGCTGCGCCTTGCTGGTCCGCCAAGGGCGGCCGTCGCACGCAGCAGCGCCAGCGCACGGCTCTCGCGCCGTACTTCGACGAGCACATCGCGGCCAGCCGGAGACACTTCGAGCAAAGGATCGACTTCGTCTCCACTCACGCCATCCGCGCGACGCAGGCCAGGTGGCAAGGCCAGCGCGACCACCTCGCCCAGCGGCGCGTGATAGTAGCGCGCGACGAAACCGACCAGTTCGAGCCAGTCGGCCGGCAACGAGGGCACCTCGCGCTGAATATGACTGACCATCTTGAGGCGAGCGCGGTCGATATCCGCCTCGGCGGGCAGTGAAACGATCAACCCGCTCTTTTCTCCGCGCCCGAACGGTACGCGCACGCATCTGCCGACATCCGAATGAACTGCATCTTCTGCAACGTAATCAAAGAGTTGTGGAATCGGAAGCGGCAGAGCAACGCGTATGATCGGCATGAGGGACAGTGATCTATTATGAATAGTTCTTTTTTTTCAAATGTTTAGCATTACAAGTTGAAGTCGATGCGCGGAAAACAGCGCTAAACACTTGCGTCTAAACCCTCCCTTCGTCTTGTCCACAAAAGCTGTGGATAACTTTGTGGGAAACCAGCTTAAATCGGGCTGAAACCAGCGTAAAACAAGCGCTTCTGTCACTTTGCCTTAACATGATGCAAAGATTTTATTCTTATAAAACAGTGCGTTACAAAAATTAAGGAATATTCGCTCCATATGGGCGACTATCCTTGCCGGGATGGTCTCCGTGTGCATAAGTCAAGCGAAAAACCCACTTTTTTTTGTTGACATGCTCCGGAAGTCGTCCTCGAAGTTTCGCCTTCCGGCAGGGTCAAAACGCAGTCAATCAGCCCCGCGCACGCACTGTACGGCTGTGCTCATGCGCCGTATCAACCATGACTGCCACACTCTCCGGCGGCGTGAACTGGGAAATGCCATGCCCGAGGTTGAAGACGTGGCCCGGATGCGCACCGAAGGCGTCGATCACCTTGCGGGTTTCGGCGGCGACGACCTCGTGCGGCGCGAACAAAACGTTGGGATCAAGGTTGCCCTGCAAGGCCACCTTGTCTCCCACCAGTTGGCGTGCGCGACCGATGTCCATCGTCCAGTCCAGTCCGACCCCGTCGCAGCCGATAGCAGCAATCGACTCCAGCCACAGGCCGCCACCCTTGGTAAATACGATGCTCGGCACGCGCTCGCCATCGCGCTCGCGAATCAGGCCAGACACGACGCGCTCGAGGTAGGGCAGGGAAAACTCCTTGTATGCGGCCTCGGATAGCACCCCACCCCAGGAATCGAACACCATGACCGCCTGGGCGCCCGCTTCGATCTGGGCGTTGAGGTATTTGACCACCGCGTCGGCCGTCACGCTCAGGATGTGGTGCATCAGGTCGGGCCGGCTGTAGGCCATGCTCTTGACCTTGCGATAGTCGTCTGACGAACCGCCTTCGACCATGTAGCACGCCAGCGTCCATGGGCTGCCGGAGAAGCCGATAAGGGGGACGCTGTCGCCAAGCGCGCGGCGGATCTCGGACACGGCATCCATGACGTACTGCAGCTCGGCGTGGGGATCGGGTGCAAACAGGTTGCGGATCTCCCACTCGTCTCGCAGCGGACGTTCGAAGCGCGGGCCCTCGCCCTCGGCGAAGTAGAGCCCCAGTCCCATTGCATCGGGCACGGTCAGGATGTCGGAGAACAGGATCGCGGCATCGAGGTCATAGCGCGCCAGGGGTTGCAGCGTGACTTCGCAGGCCATGTCCGGGCTCTTGCACAGTTGCAGGAAGCTCCCCGCGCGCTTGCGGGTCTCGCAGTACTCCGGGAGGTAGCGTCCGGCCTGGCGCATCAGCCACACGGGCGTGTATTCGGTGGGCTGGCGCAGCAGCGCGCGCAGGAAAGTGTCGTTCTTAGGGCGGCTCACGTCGAGTCCTCTTTTCCAGCCGATTGGCAACAAGCCGTGATTATCGCCTGTCGAGCGCCTCCATGGGTTGAGCAGCGTCAGTTTGGCTCGCAGCGAAGACGGCAGCGTCCCTGCCGGGCGACAGACCGTTGCCGGCCAAGATCCCTGTCGACGGGGGCGCTCGCCCGTTCCTATCGACGCCAGAATGCCGGCGTCATCACCACCAGCAAAGTGAAGATCTCGAGTCGTCCCAGGATCATGGCGAACGAAAGCACGGCCGTCTGATAGTCGCTGAGCGACTGATAGTTGGACGCCGGCCCTACTGCATCAAGCCCCGGCCCGGTGTTGTTGAGACAGGCCACAACACCCGAAAACGCGGTGATCAGCTCGAGACCACTGGCAGAGAGCAGCAGCGTCAGAGAAACGATGCTGACCATGTACATGAAGCTGAACCCGAGCACCGCATGCAGAATGCCTTCGGAGACGGGCTGCTTGCCGAGCAGGACCGGGCGAACCGCATTGGGATGGAGCGAGCGGATGATCTCCCGGAACACCTGCTTGTACAGGATGATCGCCCGCATCATCTTGATCCCGCCGCCGGCCGATCCCGAACACGCAATGAAGCTGCCGAGAAACAGCACCCAGAGCTGGGCGAACATGGGCCACAGGGTGTAATCGTAGGTCGCCAGACCAAGCGACGTTGAAATCGACACCACGTGAAACGCGACATAGCGCACGGTGGTGGCCAGATCGGCATGAACGTTGAACTGCATCAGGTACAGGGTCAGCAGCAGGATGCTGCCGATGAGGACCGCGAAGAAGAAGGGGATCTCGGGATCGCGGAAATAGGGCGCGAACGAGCGCCGCGACAAGGCCAGATAATGAGTGGAGAAATTGAGCGCGGAGGCCAGCGCAAACGTCATGGCCACCATCTCCACCTTGAGATTGTGGAAATGTCCGAGCGAGGCATCCTTGCTCGAAAAACCTCCAAGCCCCGTGACCGAGAACGCATGAATGACCGCATCCCAGCCGTCCAGACCGGCGAACCACAGACTGACGCCGCAGCCAACGGTGAGCAGGATGTAGGTCAGCCACAAGCCCTTGGCCGTCTCCGCAATGCGGGGCGTGAGGCTGCTCTCCTTCATCGGCGTAGGCACTTCGGCCTTGAACAACTGCCGCCCGCCGATGCCAAGCAGGGGCAGAATGGCGACCACCAGCACAATCACCCCCATGCCGCCGATCCAGTGCATGAAGGTACGCCACAGGTTGATCGAGGTCGGCAGGT
>JALNWS010000114.1 GCA_023230755.1 Azoarcus sp. | reverse complement strand
GCGAAACTCTCGCAGCGCCTGCGACTGCGCCATCAGGAAGAGGTGATGTTCGTCGAGGAGCACCGGCCCATCGTGCTGCTCGGGCGCGAACTGGGTAACGACGTCGTGATCATCGATGCCAGGGCATCGCGTCAGCACGCCCGTATCGAACGCAGAAGAGATGGCTTCATCCTGATCGATCAAAGCTCCAACGGCTGTCACATCTCCATCGACGGCGACGAAGAACGATGCATCAAAGGGGGCGAGTTCTCCCTCAGCGGCTCGGGGCGCATCGGTTGCGGTTTTTCCTCGGGTGAAATCGAGCGCGATCTGGTGTTTTTCGACATCGTTTGAGTTCATCCGCAATGCGCGCCATCTGACACGCACGTGCGCCTGCATCACGACGACTTCGATACTGAATCAGCCCACGGGCGTCCGAGCAGCGCCGAACGCCCATTTTCACCCCGGCATTATCCGGAGCAGACAGCAGTCACCCCTTCAGACACTCGCTCATGAAGGTCTTGCGCTCGTTGCCCTTGAGTGCTTTCTCGCTTGCATCCCGGCTACACCCTTTCATCCTTTCTTTCTGCGCGGCCTGAAGCGCACCGGCGCGCTTCGTCACGGCAGCACCATCCTGCGCCGCGCTCTGTCCCGCGTCAGGAGTCTTCGATGCCGATGACGGCGCTGCCGTCGCTGGCGTCGAATGCTTGCCTTTGAGGCAGCCGCTCATGAACTGCTTGCGGTCCGCTCCCTTCAAGGCTTTCGTCTTTGCCTCCTGGTTACAGCGCTTCATCCGCTCGTGTTGCGGATTGGCCCAAGCGTCCGCAGGCGATAATGTGGCAAGCAAGGTGGCGGCAACAGTCGTCAGAATCAATCCCTTCATCACGCAACTCCTTGGTCATCAACATGAAAAAAGCGCCGCCATACTCCCACTTGTCATATGCCATCGTCAACCATTCGAGTTCGGAGAATGGCGTATGGGGTATGCCTTGCCGACCCCGCCGGAAGCCTTGCACCGGTGTTTGACGTGGCCTGCGTTGCGCTTGGCGGCCTTTTTATTTCGTCATTCCTTTCCGCAACCGTATTGCCGGGTGGATCAGAACTGGTGCTCGCGGGCGTCCTGCACCAGTACCCGGAACAGCTCCTTTCGGCCCTCTTCCTCGCAACCGTCGGCAACACGCTAGGCGGAATGAGCACCTACGCGCTCGCACGCCTCCTTCCCCGCAAGGAAGTGCCACAACGTCTCCGCCTGGTGCAACGCTATGGCAGCGCAAGCCTTGTGCTGGCCTGGGTGCCCGTCATTGGCGATGCCCTGTGCGCGGCAGCCGGCGTGCTGCGTCTGAACGGGCTTGCGTGCCTGTGCTGGATGGCCCTTGGCAAGGGATTGCGATACCTCGTAATCGCATCCGCCATGTACTGAGCACGGGCGGTATAATCATTCGCCTTGCGATCTCAACCGGCCTTCTCATGCAATCGATACAGCGCAAGGGCACGACTGCCCGTTATTCCGACTCCGTGGTTCATAACGATGTCGCTTACATCGTCGAAGTCCCGACCTCGGTCGACGGTGACATCGGAAGCCAGACCCAGGAGATTCTCGACAGCCTGGGCCGCCAGCTTGAGTCCATCGGCAGCAGCCCGTCGCGCATCCTCAGCGCAACCATCTATCTCACCGACATGGCCGACTATGCGGGCATGAACGCTGCGTGGGATGCCTGGGTACCATCGGGCACAGCCCCCTCCCGCGCCTGCCTTCAGGTTGTCGCGCTGGCGCAACCCGGCTGGCGAGTCGAAATCGCAATCACCGCCGCGACCGCTTGAAGGGCCTTCCTCACCCGCCTTGCCGGAACCCTTCTATACCAGCGGCGTCCACACACCTGTAGCGCAGTGTGCGATTCCACACTACGCATAAGGTCTTGTTTTTTGATGCATGTTGCACTGCGGTTCGTTAAAATCGCATATTCCCCTGCAGCAGCCACCTCGGTGCACTAATGACCCAACGCCTGCGAGAAATTCCGTACAACTACACTTCGTTCTCCGACCGCGAGATCGTGACCCGCCTTCTCGGTGAAGACGCGTGGTCCGTTCTCGACGAATTGCGTGCAGAGCGGGTTACCGGTCGTTCGGCACGAATGCTGTACGAAGTCCTCGGCGACATCTGGGTGGTCCGCCGCAATCCCTACCTCGAAGATGATCTGCTCACCAGCCGTGAACGCCGCGAGGCCCTGATCAACGCCCTTGACCATCGGGTCAATGAAGTGGAGAAGCGCCGTCAGGGCAACGATCGCGTCGCCCTGCTGATCGCCCGTGCGCGTCAGGCCGTTGCCGATTTCGAACGCTGGTTCGAGGTCACTGCACGCAAGCGTAAAGCTGCGCTGAAAACGCTGAGACGACACACCGCGCGCGACAATATCTGTTTCGACGGACACGCCCGCGTTTCGCATGTCACCGATGCCACAGACTGGCGCGTCGAGTATCCCTTCGTCGTCCTCTATCCCGATACCGAAGAGGAGATGGCGCCGCTGGTGCGTGCCTGTATCGAACTCGGCATGACCATCATCCCGCGCGGCGGTGGTACCGGCTATACCGGCGGCGCGATACCGCTCGACGCCAATTCGGTGGTAATCAATACCGAGAAGCTGATCACCATCGGCCACGTTGAAGACATGGTCCTGCCCGACGCCGACGGCAATCCGATGGACTCGCCGTACGCGACCATCCGCACCGGCGCTGGCGTTGTCACCGATCGCGTGTCGGAGGCTGCAAGCCTGGCCGGCCGCGTCTTCGCTGTCGACCCCACCTCCGCCAGTGCATCCTGTGTGGGCGGCAACATCGCCATGAACGCCGGCGGAAAGAAAGCCGTGTTGTGGGGAACTGCGCTCGACAACCTGGCGTGGTGGAAGATGGTCACGCCGGACGGCAACTGGCTTGAGGTCGAGCGTCTCGATCACAACTTCGGCAAAATCCACGAACAACACATTGCACGGTTCAGGCTGCGTCGCTTCGACGGTTTCACCTATGCGCCACTCGGTGAAGAAGTGCTCTCCATGCCTGGCGCACATTGCCGCAAGGACGGTCTGGGCAAGGACGTCACCGACAAATTTCTCGGCGGCATCCCGGGTGTCCAGAAGGAAGGCACGGACGGTCTGATCGTGGCCTCGCGCTGGGTGTTGCACAAGATGCCGCCGGTCACCCGCACCGTCTGTCTTGAATTCTTCGGCCAGGTTCGCGAGGCGGTTCCGGCCATTGTCGAGATTACCGACTATTTCAAGCCGGGAGGCGCGGGCAACACTGCCGGTGTGCTGCTGGCGGGCCTCGAGCACCTTGACGAGCGCTATGTGAAGGCCGTGGGCTACACCACCAAGGCCAAGCGTCATGGCCGCCCCAAAATGGTGCTGATCGGGGACATCGTCGGCTTCGACGAGAGCGCGGTAATGGCAGCAGCATCCGACGTGGTGCGCATGACCAACACCCGCGGGGCCGAAGGCTTCATCGCGGTATCACCGGACCAGCGCAAACGCTTCTGGCTGGAGCGCTCGCGCACGGCCGCCATTTCGCGCCATACCAATGCCTTCAAGATCAACGAAGACGTGGTCATCCCGCTACCGCGCATGGGTGACTACTGTGACGGCATCGAGCGCATCAACATCGAGCTGTCCACCCGCAACAAGCTCGATCTGTGCGACGCGCTCGCCAAGTTCCTGCGTGGCGATCTGCCTCTGGACCAGGGCGACGCGAACCTTGCTGCCGATGAGTTGATTGGCGATCGTCGCGAAGCGGCGCTCAACTACATTGACACCGTGCGCCGGCGCTGGGAATGGCTGCTGGACAACCTCGACATGCCGCTGGCCGAGGCTGAGAGCCACTTTGCCACCTATGGTGTGCAAGCCGGCGAACTGAGCAATCGTGCGGCCAACCCCACGCTGTTCCATCGCCTGCAGGATTACTCCATCCGGGTGTCGTGGAAGGCCGAGATCAAGCCGCGCCTGAACAAGATCTTCGATGGCACGATCTTCGCCCCGGTGCTCGAGCGGATCGAAGCTCTCCATGCGCAGGTTCTGCGTGGGCGTGTGTTCGTGGCGCTGCACATGCACGCCGGTGACGGCAACGTGCACACCAACCTTCCGGTCAACTCCGACAACTACGACATGCTGCAGACCGCCAATCGCGCGGTCGATCGCATCATGGCGCTCGCTCGCGCCCTCGATGGCGTGATTTCAGGTGAACACGGCATCGGCATCACCAAGCTCGACTACCTGACCGACGCCGAGATGGCCACCTTCTGGGACTACAAGTCCAGGGTTGACCCGGAAGGGCGCTTCAACCGCGGCAAGCTGATGCGCGGCGGTAACCTCGACAACGCCTACACGCCCAGCTTCAATCTCATGGGGCATGAGTCGCTGATCATGGAGCAGACCGAGATCGGCGAGATTGCGCACGACATCAAGGACTGCCTGCGTTGCGGCAAGTGCAAACCGGTGTGCTCAACCCATGTGCCGCGCGCCAACCTGCTCTACAGCCCGCGTAACAAGGTGCTCAGCACCTCGCTGCTGATCGAAGCCATGCTCTACGAAGAGCAGACCCGGCGCGGCGTGTCGCTGGCACATTGGGCCGAGTTCGAGGATGTGGCCGACCATTGCACCGTGTGCCACAAGTGCGAGAAGCCGTGTCCGGTCGACATCGACTTTGGCGACGTATCGATCAAGATGCGCAACCTGCTGCGCAAGCAGGGCAAGAAGTCCTTCAATCCCGGCAAGGCTGCGGCGATGGCCTTCCTCACCGTCAAGGATCCGGCCACGATCAAGATGATCCGGACCGGCATGATCGAATGGGGTTACAAGGCGCAGCGTTTCGCCTACACCATGGGCAAGCGCTTCGGTCTCATCCAGTCTCAGGTAAAGGCACCGCCATCCACCCTGCACAAGGCACCGATCAAGGCCCAGATCATCCACTTCATTAACAAGCCGATGCCGGGCAACCTGCCGAAAAAGACATCGCGTGCCCTGCTCGACATCGAAGACGACAAGGTCATCCCGGTCATCCGCGACCCGCAAAAGGGCAGCAACGATACCGACGCCGTGTTCTACTTCCCGGGCTGTGGCTCGGAGCGTCTGTTCAGCCAGGTTGGCCTCGCAACCCAGGCCATGCTTTACTACGTCGGCACGCAAACCGTATTGCCGCCTGGTTACCTGTGCTGTGGCTATCCGCAAACGGCCGCGGGCGAAGAGGACAAGGGGCAGAAGATCACCACCGACAACCGGGTGCTCTTCCACCGTGTCGCCAACACCTTGAACTATCTCGACATCAAGACGGTCATCGTGTCCTGCGGCACCTGCATGGACCAGTTGCAGAAGTACGAGTTTGACAAGATCTTCCCCGGCTGCCGACTGCTCGACATCCATGAGTACCTGATGGAGAAGGGCGTCAAGCTCGAAGGCATCCAGGGCGTGAACTACATGTATCACGAGCCCTGCCACACCCCGATGAAGGTGCACTCCGGCATCAAGGTGGCCAACGAGTTGATGGGGACACGGGTCGATCTGTCGGATCGCTGCTGCGGCGAGTCGGGCACGCTGGCTGTGGCGCGCCCGGACATCTCCACCCAGGTGCGTTTCCGCAAGCAGGAAGAGATCGAGAAGGGCGTGGCGTTGATGCAGGAGACCGCACCCAACGCCCCGACCAAGATCCTCACCTCCTGCCCAAGCTGCCTTCAGGGGCTGACTCGTTACGCCGACGACGCCGGCGGCATAGAGTCCGACTACATCGTAGTCGAACTCGCGAAACACCTGCTGGGAGAGAACTGGCTGCCCGAGTACGTCGCAAAAGCCAACAGCGGCGGCATTGAGCGCGTGCTGCTGTAAGTTGCAATAAGAAAGGGCGCCAATGGCGCCCTTTCTTTCCACTCAGACGGGGCGTGATCAAGGCAGTTCGTGCATGCGCGCCCACAACTGAGTCATCGCGTCCGCAGCGCCCATACGCAAGCGAAAGTCGACGAGATCGCTGACCTCAGTGTCACCCGGATTGATTTCGACCGACGGAATCCCTTTTTTCTGTGCCCACCACACCGGACCGGAAATATACGGAAAAACGCTCGTGGTGCCGACGGATATGACCAGATCGACGCCGGACTCAAGCACATGCGTGAGCCGATCCAGCCCCTTCTGCGGCAACATCTCTCCAAACAGCACGATATCCGGGCGCAGCACGCCGCCACACACCGGACATGCAGGCGGAATATCGAGACCCGCAAAATCGAGAACGCTGCGCTGATGCGGACACTCGGTGCAACGCAGGTGATGCACCGACCCGTGGATATCGATGACCTTTTCCGAGCCAGCCATGCGGTGCAGGCCGTCGACATTCTGCGTCAGCACCCAGACGCCAGGCTTTTCGGCTTCCAGATCGGCAATGCGCAAGTGCGCCGCGCTCGGCTTCGCGCCTCTGCAGTTCGACTCGATTTCTGCGATGTAACGCCAGGAGATATCCGGTCGCTGCGCCATCATTTCGCCCGAGAGCGCCTCTTCGATCGTCAGTCCTTCATCGGTCAGGCGCTCGTGATACAAACCTCCAATGCCACGATAAGTCGGCAGTCCGGAGTCGGCGGAAATACCGGCCCCGGTGATGAACAACACGCGTTCGGCGCGCTTGAGCAACGCCGCAACCGCATCAATGTCAGCGTTCATGCTTGACGAAACCGTCATACAGGCAAGACCTCAACCAGACAATCATAAAAAATCGGCCCACCGCCCATGTCGGTCAGCGCCGACGAGGTCACCGCGTTTGCGTTCTCTCCGTCGCCGGAGAGCTTTTGCCACCACACCGACGGACTCACGACCACACCAGCACGAATGTCCTCGGTCACGAGTGCGCGGGCATGAAACGCACCGCGATCATTACTGATGCGAACCCGGTCTCCATCACAGATGCCGCGCTTCACGGCATCCTGCGGATGAATTTCGAGTTTCGGCGACCCTTCCTGTTGCACGAAGCGTGGCAGATTGGCAAAGCTGGTGTTAAGGAAGTTGCGGGCCGGCGGTGTAATCAGTGCCAACGGGTAACGTTGAGCGAGCACAGGGTTGCTCAACACCGACTCGGCCGGTGGCGTCCAGGCCGGCAATGGGTCATGCCCCTGCTCGGCGAGGGTCTTGGCATAGAACTCGCATTTTCCCGACGGCGTGTTGAATCCACCCTGGGCATACGGAACGCTCGGACGAGGCAGATTCAGCCTGACCCAGCCCTGTGCCTTGAGCGCCTCCGGCGTCACGCCGAGTGCGCGCGGGTCGTCACGCTTGAAGGCCTGGGAGGCGAGCATGTCGTCAGTTTCGGAAAACAGTGCGTCGGTAAAACCCATGCGCGCCGCCAGCAACCGGAACACCTCGGTGTTCGGCTTCGCCTCACCCAGCGCTGCAATCGCGGGCTCATTGGATACCGCGTAAGCGTGCCCGTAACTGGTGTGCACATCGCGATGCTCAAGCTGGCTGGTGGCTGGCAGCAGGATATCTGCATAGTCGGCCGTATCAGTCTGGAACAGTTCGTGAACCACACAGAACAGATCCTCGCGCGAAAAGCCCGCCCGAACCTCATTGCTGTTGGGCGCCACTGCCACCGGGTTCGAGTTATAGACGTAGATCGCCCGCACGGGCGGCTCGCCAGCCTTGAGCAAGGCCGCGCCGATACTGGACATATTGATCTTGCGCGGCGGGAAGCGCTCCGCATCCGGGTACAGATCAGGGCGTGCCAGCGCGTGCGCATCCTTGGGGAAATTACCGGAAGCGGAGAGCAGCGCTCCCCCCGCAGCATGTCGCCAGGCACCCGTGAGGGCAGGAAGGCAGGCGATATTGCGCACTGCCATACCGCCCCCCGCACACCGGTTCAGGCCATAGTTCAGACGAATCAAGGACGGCTGGGCCCGGCCGTACTCAAGCGCGAGAGCGCGGATCACCCCGGCATCCAGCCCTGTGAGCGGGGCGGCCCATTCGGGTGTATGTTCGCGAACGCGTTCGGCAAGCGCTTCAAAGCCGATAGTGTGCTGCGTTATGTAATCGTGATCGAGCAAGTCTTCGGCGATCAGCACCTGCATCATCGCCATCGCGAGCGCGCCATCGGTGCCGGGCAAGGGCGCAATATGCTGATGACACTTTTTTGCCGTATCGGTGCGACGCGGATCGATGCAGATCAAGCGTGCACCGCGTCGCTTGGCCTCCTGCATGTAGCGCCATCCATGGACGTTCGACACCACCGGGTTGCCACCCCAAATCAGGATCAGCCTCGCGTCGATGAGGGCTTCGGGATCCGCCCCCACTGCCGTGCCAACTGTCGCCTTCCACCCTGCGGCCCCCGCCGATGCGCAGATGGTTCTGTCTAGCAGCGAGGCGCCAAGGCGGTGAAAAAAGCGCCGATCCATGCTTTCACCCTGCACCAGACCCATCGTGCCAGCATAGCTGTAGGGCAGGATCGAACGCGGATCGTCGGCTGCGATTTCGCGGAATTTCGCGGCGATGGTATCGAGTGCTTCATCCCAGGAGATGCGCTCGAAACGCCCTGCCCCCTTGGGCCCGATACGTTTCATCGGATACTGCAATCGCTGCTCGGAGTACACCCGCTCCAGATAGTGCGACACTTTGGTGCACAGGGATCCGTTGGTAAACGGCATCTGCTCTGCCCCGCGGATGCGCACCGCCCGGCCCTGCTCAACGGTGACCTCCATCGCGCAGGTATCCGGGCAATCATGTGGACAGGCGGCTTTCACCACCCTGGATTCGATGGCGTTCATCTGAATTTCCGTGGGATCGATCCGCACGACGTCAGCGCGGGCGGGATGCCGGTGCCGTCAGTTCAAGATAGCGGCTGCGGTCTTCCTCGAAACGTGCGCGCAGCAATTCGCGCTCGCGCAGTTTGGCGTCAATGATCGAGCGCTGGGCAGTAATCTCGCCTTCAACGTTATGCAGATCTTCGGCAAGACCGGGCGGCACGTTCTGCCCACCGTAAGCTCCAAGCTCACGCTCAAATCGTGCCTTGCGCGCAATCAGTTCCTTCTCTCGAACGCGCAAATCCGCGATAGTACGATCCACGTCCGCCAGCGAGCGGTCGCGACGGTCAGCGATCGCGGTGACGCTGGGATAGGTCTCCAGCAACGCCTGATCCAGCCGACGTTGCTTGAGCGCAACAGCCTCGGCCTCCTTGCGCCGACGCGCCCGCTCGTCGCGCAGTGCAATTTCCTCTGCGGTCAGCGGCGGCGGCACATAGCGGCGCAGCGTGCCGCTCGTGCTCAGCTCACGATAGCCGCGACCGTAGCACGCAGCCGGAAGAATATCGCCGCACACGGGTCGTCCGTCGACGTCGCAGCAATAAATCGTGCGCCCCTGCGCCGTCGCCACCATCGGGGTGGCCAACGCGGTCAGGAGGGCGAGATCAATGAGCCGAACCGACGCCATAAGCTTCCCGGTAGGCTTTGACTGCATCAAGGTTGGCAGCCAGATCGGGACTGTCGGCCAGATAGCCGATGAGATCTTCCAGTGTTGCCACCGCAATCACCGGAATGGCGAAGGTTTCCTGAACCTCCTGCACTGCCGACAGCACACCCTTTCCGCGCTCCATGCGGTCAAGCGCAATGACCACCCCGGCAGGCGTCGCGCCCGCTGCACGGATGATCTCGACAGACTCGCGCACCGACGTACCCGCCGAAATTACATCGTCGAGGATCAGGACGCGCCCGGCCAGCGGCGCACCAATGAGTGTACCGCCCTCACCGTGGTCCTTGGCCTCCTTGCGGTTGAATGCAAACGGTAGCCCGACCCCCTCTTCTGCAAGCCGGATCGCCGTACCCGCAACCAGCGGGATACCCTTGTACGCGGGGCCGAACAACATGTCGCAGGCAACGCCAGCGTTACGAATCGCATGCGCGTAGTATCCGCACAGTGCGCGAAACGAAACCCCGTCGTCGAACAGCCCGGCGTTGAAGAAATAGGGCGAGCTACGTCCCGCCTTGGTCACGAACGACCCAAATCGCAACACGCCTTTTTCACAGGCGAGCGCGATGAAATCCCGGCTAAAATCCACGATTCGAATCCTGCATTGCAACATGACTGGAAGTTTGCCCATGTTACGCATCATCTCCGCCAACCTCAACGGCATCCGCTCTGCAAGCAACAAAGGTTTTCTCGACTGGCTCGCGAAACAGGACGCAGACATTGTCTGCATGCAGGAACTGAAGGCCCAGTCGCCCGACCTGAGCGACCGAATGCGCAATCCGGACGGACTTAACGGATGGTTCCATTGTGCCGAAAAGAAGGGGTACAGCGGGGTCGGCATCTACAGCCGTCATACACCCGACCGCGTCGTCGAAGGCCTCGGCATGGCTGACATTGATGCAGAGGGGCGCTACCTCCAACTCGACTTCGGTAAGCTTTCGGTCATCTCTTTGTACCTTCCATCGGGCTCGAGTTCGGAAGAACGCCTGGAAATCAAATTCGGCTTCATGGAGCGCTTCCTGCCCCACCTCGCTGCGCTTTACGCGAGCGGTCGCGAAGTCGTGATTTGCGGTGACTGGAACATCGCTCACAAAGAGATCGACCTCAAGAACTGGAAGAGCAACCAGAAAAATTCAGGCTTTCTCCCTGAAGAGCGCGCCTGGCTGAGCCGTTTGTTCGACGAGCAGGGATGGGTGGACGTCTATCGCAGCCTGTACCCGGATGCAGGAGAGGCCTGCTACACGTGGTGGTCGAACCGCGGCCAGGCCTGGGCCAAGAACGTGGGCTGGCGCCTCGACTACCAGATCGCGACCGCCTGCATCGCGGGGAAGGCCAAAGCAGCCACAGTTTACAAGGACGAACGATTCAGCGATCACGCGCCACTCACCGTGGACTACGACTGGGCACTCTGACGCAGTCCGTTGCGCCCGCCTGAAAGACGCCTTCTGCCGAATCAAACCACGTGTCGAAACACAGGCTTGGACCACGCCAAACCCGCGTCGACAAGCAGGATTTTCCTCAAACACGTGCGGCGGGACACGGTGCGTGAGCCCACGCACACGCCGCGTTTCCAATGGATTTGCTAACTCGTTGAAAACGGAATAGCGTGGACCAAACACCGCGCAACCGCGCATTCGTCATAGTTCGCAAGGAGTCCAATGATGACCGACACGACCCATCCCTCAAGGGAAAAACTCGTTTCTGACCTGAAACTGGTGGTATCCGACGCCGAGGAGTTGCTCAAGCTTACCGCCGGACAGGCTGGCGACAAGATTGGCGATGTGCGTAGCCGCCTTACCGACCGGTTGTCTGTCGCCAAGGACAGAATTGCCGACGCCGAAGCGGCGGTCTTCGACAAAACCAGGAAGGCTGCACACGCAACCGACGACTATGTGCATGCCCACCCATGGGAATCCGTTGGCGTCGCAGCAGGTGTCGCCTTCCTGCTCGGCCTGCTGGCTGGTCGCAGGTAAGCCGGCACAGTGGGCGAAAGACGAAGACCGCGGCTTGCCGACAGCCTGCACGGCTTTCTGGAAGACGGGCTGCGGACCGCGCAGACCCGGCTTGAGTTGCTCGCGCTTGAGGTACAGGAGGAAAAGCTCCGCCTCAGCGGGCTGCTTTTCAATATTGTAATTTGCGCGCTGCTGCTGGCTTTTGGCCTCGTGTTTCTGCTGGCCTTTCTCACCGTCCTGTTCTGGGAGGAACACCGCTTGCTCGCGCTAGGCATCGCCACTGCGGTGTGCATCGGCGCAGCGCTGCTGACCGCAACTAATGCTGCACGCGAACTCAAGCGTGGCTCACGTCTGTTTGCATCAAGTCTGGCAGAGCTGGCCCGTGACCGCGCGGCTTTGCGCCGTGACGACGAATGAACCCGCGACTGATCGAGTTTGCGCTGCGCAAGCAACGCCTGCAGCTCAATGCGGAGCGCCAGCGCAACGATATGGTTCGACATCTCGGAGGGGTCGAATCCATCCTTGATACCGTCGACGAACTACGCGACGGGGTGGACTGGGCACGCAAACAGGCTCCAATTCTGTCCGGCGCGGCCCTGCTGCTGATTGCAACCAGGCCGCGCCAGACCCTGCGACTGGCAAAGCGGGTGGGGGTAGCCTGGCTGATATACCGGCGCATGCAGGGCGGCTCCGGCGCGCGGGTCAGCCTGCTTGCACTTCCATTGGTGCGCAGCCTTCTCGAACGCATGCTGCGCCGCTTCGCAGGCAGCGGCACCTGACGCGCCGGCCGACGAAGCGGCAAAATCAAGACTGCGTGCGGTTTTTGGGCAGCAGCAGGTTGAGCAGGATCGCGGCAACGCCGCACAGACTCACACCCTGCAGGCTGAACCCGTCCAGATTCAGCGCCAGGCCACCGATACCGAACACCAGCACCGCGGAAACAATCACGAGATTGCGCGGTTCGTCGAGGTTGGTGCGATCGGCGATCAGCGTCTTGAGGCCGATACTGGCAACCGAACCGAACAGCAGCATCATGATGCCCCCCATCACCGGGACTGGAATCGACTGCAGCAAGGCGTTGAACTTTCCGAAGAAAGCCATCACGATTGCGAACACTGCAGCCCAGGTCATCACCTTGGGGTTGAAGCTCCTGGTCAGCGTGACCGCCCCGGTCACCTCTGAATACGTTGTCACCGGCGGACCACCAATCAGGCCCGCAAACAGCACCCCCAGTCCGTCACCGGCAAGGGTACGGTGAAGCCCCGGCTTGTCGGTGTAGTCCTTGCCCGTCACCCCGCCGATGGCGACCACATCACCGACGTGCTCAATCGCAGGAGCCAGAGCAACCGGGACCATGAACAGGATCGCAGCCCACTCGAAGGTCGGCGCGACGAAATCGGGCAAGGCCAGCCAGGGTGCCGCGGCGATCCTGCCGAAATCCACCAGCCCCAGCACCGCAGCCAGCACATAACCCGTGCCAACACCGATCAGAATTGGCACCAGACGCAGGAAACCCCGCCCGAATACCGCAGCGATCACGGTTGCCCCGAACGAGGCCGTCGCCACAAGCATTGCCGTGCCGTAGGGGACGAGTTCAACCTTGCCGTCGCCGGTCCGCCCCATCGCCATGTTCACCGCCACAGCCGCCAGCGACAGACCGATGATCATGATGATCGGCCCGATCACCACCGGTGGCATGAAACGATGCACGATCTCCGCCCCGTGGCGCCACACCAGTGCGGAAAATACGAAATACACCAAGGACACGCACGCCAGCGCCCCCATCGTAGCCGGCAAGCCCCAAGTCTGCATGCTGTAGATGATCGGCGCGATGAAGGCGAAGCTGGAGCCAAGGAAAATCGGCACCTGCCGCCCGGTGACGAGCTGAAACAGGAGCGTCCCGACACCCGCGCCAAGCAGCGCCATGCTGGGGTTGAGGCCGGTCAGCAGTGGCACCAGCACCAGGGCACCGAAGGCCACAAAAAGGATCTGGGCACCAGAAACGGCCTGCCGCCACAATGGGTCGGCAGACTCTATGGGAACTTCACGCATTGCCATTCTCCTTGCGCGCCGGACGTGCGGACCGGCGCCTGTCACTACCGTATCTGTCGATTGCCGAGAAATCGTCGTGCAGCGCCGGTCTGACGCCGGGCCGTCTGCGGACAATGTTCGTGATCAGTTGTGCTTCGTACCGAAAATCTTGTCGCCAGCGTCGCCCAGGCCAGGAATGATGTAGCCGTTCTCGTTGAGATGACTGTCGATGCTCGCGGTGTAGATCTCGACGTCGGGATGGCGCGCCTCCATCAGCGCGATACCCTCCGGCGCAGCCACCAGGACCAGCGCCCGCACCTGGCCACAGCCGTTACGCTTGAGCATGTCCACAGT
>JALNWS010000113.1 GCA_023230755.1 Azoarcus sp. | reverse complement strand
CCTCAAGATTGTTGCGGGCCTCAAGCAGTTCGCGGTTTTGCAGTTCCAGCTCGAGCTGATGGACCTGAAGTTCATGAACCATGCGGGTCTGGTTGGCATGGTCCGTCCGCACCATGTCATTTTCCGCCTGCAGACGAGCCTCGGCCGCCTGGCGCAGCGGATCGGAATCGTCTGGTGTGCTCATTGTGCCGAGTGCCTCCTGAGTTCCGCTTCCAGTCTCTTGATCTCGGTGATGTCGATAAAGGTGATCACCACGCCGTTGATCACGTTGTCCTGCGTTCGGTAGGGCATGATCCGGACCCGGTACCAGCGACCGTCGTGGGTTGTGATCTCCCTTTCCTGGAACATGAGGGTGCGCAGCACTTCCGAGGCGTCATCCCTCAACTCCGGATAGTCCAGGTCGGTGACGATATGGGACAGGGGGCGCCCGACGTCACCCGGTATCAGCTTGAAGAGCTTGGTGGCATGGGTGCTGAAGCGGCGCAGCATCATGTCGTTGTCGAGAAAGATGGTGGCGATCTCGGTGCTGTTGAGCAGGTTGGTCATGTCGTTGCGCACCCAGGTCAGGTCTTCCACCTTGGATTGCAGCTCGGCATTGACCGTTTGCAGTTCCTCGTTGACCGACTGCAGTTCTTCCTTGGAGGTGGTCAGCTCTTCATTGGTTGACTGCAGCTCCTCATTCGTCGATTGCAGCTCTTCGTTGCTCGCTCTGAGCTCCTCGATGGTAGTCTGCATCTCCTCCTGCGTGAGCTGAAGCGCCTCGCGGGTCTGCTGCAACTCCTGAAACAATGCGTTGTGCGAATCGGCGGGTACGAGCTTGGTTTGCCTGTGTCGTGCCGGCGGCGTCGGGATGTCCTTGAATACGACGATCACGCGCCCGCGCAGGGGTTCAGGATGCTGAAGGGCTTGCACCGTAACGTCGACGATTTGCGTTCCTCCATTGGTACCAACCTTGAGCCCCTTCAGCAGAATCGGTTGCGGATCCTTGAGCGCACGCAGGATCATGCCGGTCAGCGCTTCGCGCAAGCCCTCCCGCGCCATTGCATGAATGTTGATATTGGTCTTGCCCGAAGGGGGTTCCAGATATTTTCCGGTGCGCCCGCTGATATAGAGGATGTCACCATTGCCGTCCACAAGTACGGCCGCGGGTGAGAATGTCTGCTGAATCAGTTGGTCGGTGAGTTGGCCGAGATTATCTGTACCGGTGTCCATGAGCGGTTTGTTTGTGAGTGAGTTCGTGCTTGTCGCATAGTTGGGGAGCCGCAGCGCGCTTCGCGAGTTGGGATCGTCCACCCGTTGAAACAGTCTTAGCTTGTTGTTGAGCGGTGTGAAGAGGTGCTCATGATGGCCAATTGACTCGGAATTGCCGAGCAGCAGCAGTCCGTGTGAATTGAGGCTGTAATGAAAGAGCGGCAGCAACTTTTTCTGGAGCTCGGCGCCAAAATAGATCAGCAGATTGCGGCACAGCAGGAAATCGAGTTTGGTAAACGGCGGGTCCGAAATAATGTCATGGGTTGCGAACACCACCATTTCACGGACTTCCCTGTTGATACGGTAGCGCCCGTCTTCAAGGGTGAAATAGCGTGCCAGCTGCGTTGGTGAAACGTCCGCGCTGATGTTCGCGGGAAAAACGCCTTTGCGTGCGCGATCGATGGCCGCCGGGTCAAGGTCCGTGGCGTAGATCTGCAGAGTGAAGCGTGCGGGGGGCCTGATTTCCTTGAGGGCCTCAAGAAACACGATGGCCAGTGAATAGGCCTCTTCGCCGGTGGAGCACGCAGTGACCCACGCCCGCAGTGCGCTGCCCGATGGACGCTCGGCCAGCAGTGGTGGTATTGCCTCGGTGCGCAGAAACGCCCACGTCTCCGGGTCGCGGAAGAAACTGGTTACGCCGATCAGAAGCTCCTTGAACAGCAGATCAAGCTCGTGCGGATTGGCCCGCAGATAATGCACGTACTCGTCCGGCGCGCTGATTCGATGCATCGCCATGCGTCGTTCGATGCGTCGTTGCAGGGTATTGTTTTTATACAGGGAGAAGTCTGTTCCGCTGCGGTCGCGCAGCAGGACCACGATTTTGTCTAGCGTATTGAGCAATTTGGGGTGCGGTGTCAAGTCGTGCCTGTGACTGCGGGCGGGATGGCGCAGGAAGTCCGCGATTCGTCCGGGTAACGCGTCAGCTGGCGCAACGATGTCCGCTACGCCATCTCTTATCGCGCTGTTTGGCATGCCATCGGACTGGGCGGTACGCGGTTCCTGAACCAGCGTCAGCCCGCCTTTTTCCAGGATTGCGCGAAGGCCGAGTACGCCGTCCGAACCCATGCCGGAGAGGATGACGCCAATGGCGCGCGCCTCCTGATCTTCGGCGAGCGTGCGCAAAAAGAAATCGATCGGGAGGCGCAGGCCGCGAGGGGCGACGGGTTCGAGAAGATGAAGCTTGCCGTGGAGCAGTGAGAGATCGGCGTTGGGTGGGATGACGTGGACGCAATCGGGTTTGATGACCATGCCATCCGTGGCTTCGACCACGGTCATTGGCGTGATGCGCTGCAACAGTTCAGGCAGGGCGCTGGTGTGTGCGGGATCGAGATGCTGGACGACGATGAACGCCCAGCCGCTTGCCTCCGGCACGTGGGTGAGGAATTCCTGAAGTGCCTCAAGACCACCGGCAGAGCAGCCGATACCGACCACCGGGAAAAATGACGCCGCGGTTTCGGCTTGTCGATGTACAGGGGGTGACTTTTTCACGGCACCTTTCTGCCTCTGTGCGCAGCAGAGAATATGGAGTGTGGAACCACACTACGCGAAGGGCTGCGCAATAGCCAGCGGGAATACCTCAGTCGGACAAGGCAGTCATGCCCCTCGCGTCAACTACGCGTCGTCTCCAGGTTCGGCCGCGTCGTATTCACGTACCAGCATCAGCGCCGCGTCGATATGCTGCTCGTCAACCATGACGGTCGCAAAGCCCATCGGCGACAGGTCGCCGACGCCGCCCTGCAAGTAGTGCCCGCCAACATGGGCCTCGATACCATTGGCGCGAAGCATGCCGGCGACGATGTGCGCCTCGACGATGTCGCCCGCTCGATAGATGATCTTCATGGCTGCAGTGTAGCGCTGTCGAGGCGGATTGGCAGACCGGGGCAGGCGGCTACCCGCCCCGTTTCGATCAGTGTGCGGTCGCCGCGCCTGCAAGGCCGGCAAGCGCCTTTTGCAGGTTCGGCACAACCGGACAGTCGGCGACGTCGTTGCGCTTCGCAATGTAGGCCGGATCGTTGTAACCGAGCCAGACCTGCGCGCTGGCGTCTTCCCACACCAGGGCCTTGAGCGGCAGATCGATGCCGACGGTCTGCGCGCACTCCATGAAGGGCGTGCCGCCTTGCGGGTTGCCGAAAATCAGCACTTCGGTGGGGCGCAAGCTCTTGCCGATCTTGGCCGCACCCGCCGCGTGATCGATGCGCGCAAATACGTTAAGTCCCTTGGCCTTCACCTGCTCCTCCAGCCGGTTCATGGTCTCTTTGGCGCTGTGCGGGCTCTTGAGTACGATCAGGCCGTCGGCGGCGCCCGCCGCAGTCACTGAGGATGCGAGGGTGAAAGCGAGAAGCAGTCTGGAAAATTTCATGTCGAACTCCGGTGTGGGTGAAAAATGGTGGATGGCCGCCAGGCGCTTACCTGCCCTGATGGGCGCAGCGCACGGGTATTGGTCGCGGAAAGCGCGAAAACCTTTCAGTGCGAGAGCGTTTTTGAGAAAACGTTGAGAATGGTCACACCTGCGATGATCAGTAGAAGCCCGATGATTGCGGGCGGGTCGAGAGATTCTCCGAAGACCAGCCAGGAGATCAGCGCAATCAGGGCAACGCCTGCCCCTGACCAGATTGCGTAGGCGACCGCTACCGGAATGTATTTCAGCGTCAGCGACAGAAAATAGAAGGCCGATGCATAGCCGGTGATAACAAGAAGCGAGGGCCATAGCCGCGAGAACCCGGCGGAGGACTTCAGTGCCGATGTCGCGATGACTTCACTGACAATGGCGACAGCGAGGAATAGCCATTTCTGCATGTGTTTGTGCGTCCGTGCAGGGAAGTTTCGATCCGCAGAGGATGCCGGTTGCGGGCAGCGCGCAAGGGCTAGTTCCCGTGCCTTTCCGGCAAGGTCACTTCTATCGTCTTTCCACCATAGCCGTAGCGCTGGTCTCTGGCCTGAATGCGGACCGTGCGAAGCGTCGAGGGAATCACGACGCCGTAGAGATCGCGGGTGAAGGGCTGCTCGGACGCATGGTCATGAAACAGCTTGCGCTCGCCATAGACGGTGCCATCCGCGCCCGTGACCCGAAAGCCGTCGGCATAGCGCTGAGGTGAGTCGTAGGGCGACGAAATCGTGACGTCGAAGTCGAAGCGGTCCGCAGCAAGCGGTCGAACCTTTGCTGCGAGCACGTCCGGAAACTGCACAGTATCCGCTGCGGTGGCCGGCAGCGAAGTGCCGAGGCTAAGCAGCAGGCAAGCGGCGACGGAAAATGCGTGCGCCTTCAGTGGCGGAAAGCGGAAAATGGCCTGTGTCATGCGGCCTTGTCCGCAGGGCCAACCCACATGAAGGGATTGTGAGCGATCTCCCACAGATAGCCGTCCGGGTCCTTGAAATAAGCGCTGTACCCTCCCCAGAACACCCTTTGCGGTTTTCTGGTCACGACCGCCCCGGCCCTGACCGCCTGAGCGACTACCGCGTCGACTTCCTTCTCGGAGCTCACGTTGTGCGCGAGCGCAAAACCACCGAATCCGCGACCCTCGGCTGCCACCTGGGCGTCTTCGGCCAGGGCTTCGCGTCCATACAGGCCGAGCCACGTTCCGTTCAGGGTAAAGAAGGCCACCGCTGGGGGAGACTCCAGGCGGGGAAAACCAAGCCCCTTTTCGTAGAATTCGACGGACGCCGCGAGATCGCTAACGCCGAGCGTAATCATGCTGATTCTGGGTTGCATCGGTCATTCTCCTCCGAGTCATTCCGAAACCATTCGCCGGACAGATTCTACGCACCTTGCCAGTGTCGGCGGCTGCTTTTGCGAAGATTGGAGTTTCAGCCCCCGGTCAGCACCAGCTTGCCGGTTTTGGGCGCGCGATAGACCTGTTCGAGCGCTTCATCGTCGCTGCCCGTTTCGGCCTCGTGCGGGTTCGGTTCGAGCACTGTCGTGAGCGCCTTGCCCAGTCTGATCCCTTGGCGTTGAGCTTGTCGCGGCTGTTCTGTTGCGAAATGCTTCTGCAGGTCGGGGCGGAAGGATACGAGGGCGGCAACCAGGCAGGGTGGATCTTCGTCAGTAGAAACCCACGCGAGCAGCGTCCCAGGACGAGGCGATGGCGTTATAGCTCACCCCGGTTCATGGGGCACACTTCACGTCGCGCGGTAAGGGCAGAGCGGCAGCGAGCTCTCGCATCGGATCAGTCCCGCCTAGTGCGTGCCTGCAATGCTGTTACCCAGCATGCCGACGCTGAAACCCAGTACGGCACCCAGCGGTGGTGCCCAGTGCCGGCGCATGTGTGATTGCGGCGCGATGTCCTGAAAGATCAGATACAGGATTCCGCCGGAGGCGAACAGCATGCTTGCGCCAAGGAGCGCAAGCCTGTCCCCGAGATACAACCAGCCCAGGATGGCGATCACCGGTCCGATGGGAACGAGCATCAGCATCAGAGGGATGATGCTCGACTCATCCGGCTGCTTCGCGGCTTTCAGCTCGCGGTAGGCATTGAAGCCCTCCGGGATGTTCTGCAGGCCGATGAACAGGGCGAGCAGCGGAGCTGCCTGCGATCCTGCTGCCAAAGCGCCTCCCAGCGCCAGGGATTCCGGAACGTAGTCGAGCAACATGGCAACGAATTGCGGCTTTTCGCGACGGCGAAGCCCCAGAAAGCGCTCCAGTGCGAAGAACACGATCCCGCCGCACAGGAGGTAAAAGGTGCTGGTAATCGAGTGGTCGAGATATCTGCTGCCCTCCGGGATCAATACCAGCGCGACCGCGGCCGCCAGGATGCCGCCGCCGAAAGCAATCACGGAGTGCCGGAACTCGTTCTCCAGCCATGATGGGCGCAAGCGTCCGTGCTTCCCTAGCAAACCGCCCAAGGGAATGCAGGCCCCCGCGAAAACCGTATAAACAATGATTCTGGTGACTTCATCCAATTTGTGTCGCCTCACAAACCATGACTTCGGGCGCGAGTCGGGGAGCGGGGTGCGCCTGCCCGTTTGTGGCATGCGGCCACGCGATCGTGGACTCCTTGAGGCGATCTTACGACGACTGCGTTGAAGGGCGAAATCCGTGCAGATGTGCAGATCCGGACAGGCCGTCGTTTCTGCGCATCCCGAGCCTACGCGAGGCTCGGGATGCGCAGTGATCCCCGACCAATTGCAACGGATCGGGTTTGATTCGTCTGTGCTTACTGCGGCTTCTGCGGACGGGAGCCCTCGCCGGGTGCATCCGCGGGTCTGCATGCGAGCGGCTTGCCCTCGGGTGCGGCGCAGGTCCCGCTGACCGTACCGGAAGGCGCATTGAAGCTGCAATCTGCGCCGTTACTCAGTGACTTGCAGGCATCCAGTGCCTCTTGCGGTGGTTTGCGCGGTCCCCCCTGTTGCGCGATGGCCGCTTGCGCAAGCAAAAGGCCGGAAAAGCATGCGACGGCGGCCACGAAGCCTGCGCGCGAGAAGGGCGTTTTTAGCTGGATCATCAGACTGCTCCTTTGAGTCTGCAGGCACCTGCCTGCGGATGAGCACACTGTAGTGAGCAATTGTGTAGAGAAAATTGAGTCAACGTATCAATGTCGTCACAATTCTCATTCGTTCCGGTGGTCGGGCCGGGTGGTACATTCGCGCTGAGTGGTGAGCGTCAAGGGGGGTGGTGGCGGGCTCACGGATTTCTCGTGTTCGCGTACAAATTTTTCTCGCCCGCAAAGCGGCAGGGAGTGCCTGATGCAACTGCACACATGGTTGATCTATCTGCTCGCCGTTAGTGGCTTGTCGCTCACGCCCGGCCCGAACAGTCTGCTGGCGCTTACCCATGGTGCCCTGTACGGCCATCGCAAGACCTTGTTCACCGTATATGGCGGCGCGTTCGGCTTCGTCAGCCTGATTGCGCTGTCGATGCTGGGCATCGGCGCCTTGCTGCAGACGTCCGCGCATGCGCTGGTCGCGCTGAAGTGGATTGGTGGCGCCTATCTGATCTGGCTTGGCTTCCAGCTGTGGCGCGCACCACCACTGAACCTTCAGCCTGACGAGCGCATGGTCGATACGCGACGGACGACGCTGTTCCGCCAGGGCTTGCTGGCGGCCATCTCCAACCCCAAGGTGCTGTTGTTCTACGGTGCCTTCCTGCCGCAGTTCATCGATCCTCATGCCGACCTGCTGCTGCAGTTCGGCATCATGGCGGCGACCTTTGCGGTGGTCGAATGCACGGTCGAGTATCTGCTTGCACGGCTCGCCCACCGTATTCGCCCGATCCTCGAACGCACGGGACGCAAGTTCAACCGCGTCTGCGGAGGCATGTTCGCAGTCATGGGGGCGGCGCTTCCGATGACGCGCTGAGCATTGCTGTCTCTCGCCGTCCCGCGGGATCAACCCCATCGAGACCTCGCCGAACTGATGGGCGAAGTTCAAATGATCGGGGGAAGGTGTTCAGCTTGGGGGGGCACAGTGGAGTGGGGGGTGGATGTGGCGTGTTCGGTGTGGGGCGATCGCAAGCTCGTGCCGGCCCGGGTAACGGCTTTCAAGGAGATGATCGTTAGCCGGATAGCTCAGCCGGCCGCATTCTTCTCCACATTGACGAATTCCGGAATTGAGTAATCGACATTCGCCTTGGGCGGGTTTATGGTTCATCGGGTTCGCACAGCTTTGTGCCAGCGTCGCAATGGAAGGCCCGAGGCCTTGGCTGTCGACCCGGACCCGGTCCGGTAAGGATATGAGCAGGATTAGGGAGTGGTTACGAACATGAAATTCAAGGACTACTACGAAGTCTTCGGCATTCCGCGTACCGCGACTCAGGACGAGATCAAGCGCACCTACCGCAAACTGGCGCGCAAATATCATCCGGACGTAAACAAGGATCCGGATGCGGAAATGCGGTTCAAGGAAGTCGGCGAGGCCTATGCGGTGCTGAAAGACCCGGAGAAGCGTGCCGCATATGATCAGGTCGGCAAGCGCTGGAAGGCGGGCGAGGAGTTCCAGCCGCCGCCGGATTGGGATGCCGGATTCGAGTTCCGTGGTAATGGTGCGGAGTTTCACGGCGACGCAAGCGACTTTTTCGAAGCGCTGTTCGGCCGTCAGGCCCGCGCGGCGCAAGGCGCCCGGGGTCATGCGCGCGGGCAGGATCATCACGCCAAGGTGCTGATCGATCTGGAGGATGCGTACCGCGGTGCGAAACGCAGCATTACCTTGCGTATGCCGGCAAGCGACGCACAGGGCCGCGTCGTGCTGCAGGAACGCAAGCTTGATATCACCATTCCGAAAGGCATTCGCGCAGGGCAGCATCTGCGCCTGG
Organism: Azoarcus sp.; assembly: GCA_023230755.1. Taxonomy (GTDB): domain Bacteria; phylum Pseudomonadota; class Gammaproteobacteria; order Burkholderiales; family Rhodocyclaceae; genus Parazoarcus. The sequence goes on along the minus strand of JALNWS010000113.1, from coordinate 5,293 downwards.
CTGGTCAGGGCGAACCAGGTTTGGGGGCAGGGCCGGCGGGCGACCTGTTTCTTGAGGTCGCTTTCAACCCCGATCCGCGTTACCGCGTGGATGGCCGCGATGTATTCGCAAACCTGCCGCTTACACCGTGGGAGGCCGCACTGGGCTGCTCGCTGAGCCTGTCGACACCGGAAGGGCCGGTTCAGCTCACGATTCCTGCCCGCACTGCGGCAGGACGTCAGTTGCGCCTGAAAGGAAAAGGGCTTCCGGGAAATCCTGCGGGGGATTTCTACTTTGTCGTGTCAATTGTGGCTCCAGCGGCCGACAACGACGCTCAGAAGGCAGCCTACCGCGCCCTTGCCGATACCTTCGACTTCGACCCCCGTGCGGTCACGAAAGGATGATCGATCATGAGCACAACAGATATCCAGATCACCTCGGTACTCATCGTCGAGGAAGAAGTGCAGCTGACCCTGGCAGAGCTGTGTCAGGCATGCAATGCGCCGCAGGCGTCGGTCGTCGCCTGGGTGAACGAAGGTGTGCTCTCGCCCTGTGGCGAGACGCCCGATGACTGGCGCTTTACGGGGGCGTCACTGCGGCGCGCCCGCAAGGCCCGATGGCTCACCCACGACATGGAAGTGAACACTCAGGGTGTTGGCATTGTGCTCGATCTTCTCGACGAAATCGCAGGCCTGCAGGCCCGTCTGCAACGGGCCGGGCTCGACTGAGCGGACAGCACCCGGCGCTCGCCGTAACAGCGCGCGTCGGGTGTGGAGCCTCAGGTGTTCGCGATGATTTCGTTGGAAAGGTTATCGACGATAACCGGGCATGCGAGATAGGTCAGGCTGGGTTCGCTGCCGTACTTTCCGCGGATGAATGCCTTCCACTCGTCGGTGTATACACGGTCGGCATCTTCGCGGGTATTCCAGAGGTAGATACCACCGCCCTTCGATCCGTCTTCGGAGAGAAAGTAGTACTTCCTGATCAGGCCCTGCATAACCGTGTACTTCGGTGCAGTGCTCAGAAAGACCTCTTTGGCTTCAGCCTCGGAGATGGGGGCAGGGAGCTTGAACTCGACAATAACCGTGATCATGTGTTTCTCGTTCCATTGGAAGTCGGGGGGCGAGGCTTGCGGGACCGGGGGCCATCATCTTGCTGGCAAAATGTCGTTCGAGTAGTGTCGAAAGAACGCGAACGACTTGCGGCAATGTGAGCAAAAATCACGACATCCGGTGCAGCGCGCAGATCTTGTTGCCAGACGGGTCGCGCAAATAAGCGAGATAAAGTTTGCCGGCCGGGCTTTCGCGCACGCCAGGCGGGTCTTCGCAGCTGACGCCACCATTGGCGACGCCAGCTGCGTGCCACGCATCGACAGCCGCCGGGTCATCCGCCGTGAAGCCAAGGGTGCTGCCATTGCCATGGCACGCAGGTTCGCCATTTATCGGGGCCGTCAGCGCGAAGATCCCACCCTTGTTCACGTAAAAGCAACGACCCAAGGGGTCTATGACGCCCGGTTTATGGCCAAGTGCGCCTAACACGGCATCGTAAAAACGTTTCGATGCCTGCATGTCGGTTGCGCCAAGGAATATGTGACTGAACATCTATACTCTCCGCTTTCAATGTCGAAAGACCACAGGTGGAATAGGGGGTATCGAATTTTATTGTGTTGAGCTTGCAGGCTCACCCTGAATGGCGCGAGTCATTCGATGGGGGTAAAGCATTGCAGTTTGAGCGCCTCGTTGCAACGGATTTTTGCCGGTCAAGCGTCTGCCACGAAAACCTGGCGTGTAGGCATGGTGCGCATCCCGCTGCCAAACATCACATGTGCGCTCATTCGATGTCTGATCCGGTGCGTCACGACGTTTGCCTGTTTCGTGAGGTATGACGTTTTGCTTCGTATCTGAACGCACGGCGTCAAACATCAGAGCGGCCCGAGGTGGCCGATTTCAGTTTGCCTTCAGTACTCAAGCTTTCGATATGACGATGATAACGGCAACCAGAACGCCACCGCCCAGTGCAACAAAACTGTACCGCTTGTGCTCTTGCTCTGCCTTGGGCAACAGATGAGTTGCACCAACATAAATAAGCGCCCCCGCAGATAGAGCCAGCATCGCACCCAGCACTGTTTCGTCAATTCTGCTAATTATCGGGTACGAAACAAGCATTCCAAGCGGCGTGGTTACGGCAGCTGCAAGAAAGGCGAACAGCATGGCACTCCGTTCTTTAAACCCGCCTTTCAACAGCAGGAGGTAGGTAATGATGCCTTCAGGAAATTCATGTAATACCATGCCGGTCGTAGCGAGAAATCCGGTAAAGATACTCACGGTAAAGGCGATGGAATAAACGAATCCATCTATCAACGAATGAAACCCGATTCCGATCATCGGTACAAGCCCGATGCCGTATTGCTCCATATCCGGATCTTTCTGGCATACGAAAGCCGTGATAAAGCGGTTAAACAGGTGCAGACCGAAAAAACCAACGAGAAGATAGACTGACGCGTTGGGATTCATCGACAGAGACTTGGGAATAATGTGAAGGAAGGAGGCGGATATCAGCACGCCCGCTGCAAAACACATGAAATAGGCGCTGTTACGCTGCCCCCACTTGACATAGTGGCGTATTGTATAAATGCCTGATGACGTGACGCCTGCAGCAACCAGGCTGGTAGCAAGCGCCGTCCAGAAATTATTTTCCATTTCATGCCTGATTTGAGTGCCTTCCTCCTCGATGCTGTCGTCCGCGCCCTTTGCCGGGCTCTCCGCCTCGGTCCAGACAACGTTGGAAAGCAGGAAGATGATTCTCTGCGGAGGCTCGTTGCAATTGCGTCAGTACGTGTTGTACATCAGGATAGTCTGTTGTTGAATCAAGCAGTCTGCTGTACATCTCTGCATTTTCCATCTCGGCTTCAACGCCTGTACGACATGCATCAATCAGTGTCAGCGGGGGGGTGATTCGTGAATACCAATTATCCTCAGGTACGTCAATTCCATATTTCTTGAAAAGAGGCAATAGCGCCTCAATATGACGACCTTCGGCTTCAATGATGTTGATAAACGGCCGTATTTCACCGAACCTGTCAATGACATGCCTGTATGTAGCGCGTGCCTTGTATTCGTCGTTTATTGCTTCCGTAAGAACGTTCCTTATTGATTCGGACATTTCGTTTTCCTCTGAATGCGGATGGCATTCGATTGCGAATTGAACGATGGGCTTCAGCGGCGCGGCGGTTTCACAACCTCCGCCGCTGCCACTGCCGTAGCTCGCCAGGGTCAATAGCTGAGTACCGTCGTGCCTTTATCGAATAATGCGGGCCAAGTCACGTCGGTTCCGCCCACCTCAACACCCGGAATAAGATCCTCCTTGAGCAACCCGCCTACGTTTTCCATGCACATAGGGCAGACTATTACTCGGCCACCCGCGCCCATGAACGACGACAACATCTCTTTCAGGGACTTCCCGTTTACGTACTTGTTCTCGGGAATGCTCTTGTCTGCGATTCTGACGCCTTCAACGTTCAGGAAAATTGTCACGGGTATTTTTTTCTCAGTCAGAACCTTCGTGCTGAAACCGATTGCCATTGCGGCCCGGTTCAGTTCGCTGCTGGTCAGGTTTACAAAAAGTCGCTGTCCAGCGTCAGCAGCAAATAGACTCTGTGAAAAAACCATAAAAATAAACGCAAACAACGTAAGAATGCTTTTTCTCTGATACATAACGCGCTCCAAGTCACCCACGGTTGATTCAGGCAAACTTCAAACGGGCCATTCGAAGCTTGACGACGTTACGGAAATGCCGATTTCAGGGTGGAGCCCGGGCAGTCGTTTCGATCCGGCATGGTCGGGCATCTCGTTTCTCAATGTGCCGGTTTGTGTATTGTCAGATTTCGTCCTGTGGCCCTGCTTGACTCCGCGGAACATCTGGCGGTGCTACCCTGCAAATCTATCCCGCATAAGCATGATGCACCACCTTTTTGCTGTTGTGTACCTCGATGTTGAGCGACCAGCGTCCGGCCTTCTTGCATCTGCCGCGGAAGTGCGGGCCCCGCGCCATGGACTCCGACATCAGCACAAGAGATCTCATAGGCTGAGGCAGCATGCGCAGTGCGATCTGCTTGCTAGTCGGGCTCCAGTTCGTTGTCTCTTGCTGGTTTTATGTCAATGAGCGGGGTGCCGTTCAGGCAGTCAAGCCCATTAACATGAATTATGTTTTTCTCAATTTTCTCTATTTTGGTAATGCTTGCTCCGATCGGGTTCGGTCGGTTTGGTGTTCTCAGCGCAAAAACGCCAGAAGGCTCTCCATTTTTTCGGGAGTTCTGTACCGTTACGTCCCGGTCTGCATTCTCAAACCAGTAAAGAATTAGAATTCTTTTTCCGGGTGCCAGTCGGAAGATTGCATCCTTGAATTCATTATTGACTATGAGAGCACATGGCGGCCCATTCTCGTCAGAGTTGTTTGGGCAATCCTCGATTCGTTCATAAGGGGTTTCGATATGACCAATCGGACGAATAGTCGCTTTCAATGTTTTGCCATTCCTTTCAGGTTGGCGACAACGGCAACCGGATTACAAGCGCCAGGTGCATGGTGAATCTGCGAAAAGAGGTGCCTGTCGTCGGCCACCCTTGCAGTTTCGATTGCTTGGATGGTTATTGCGCAGATGGCGCCAGTTCATTGAACGGCTTAGGTGAGTCTCAACCAGTGGTACGAAGTGATTTTCCCCGGTGCCAGATCAAAAGACCGTTTTCCAGACAGCTGAAAGGACGACCCCGCAGAGACTGTCGCAGGTGCATCGATTATCGCGGTCGGTCTTTTGTCATCGATGATGATGACTTCGACGGTATCCGGTTCGGAAGTATTCCCCGAACTGTCTGTAACGATTAACTGGAATCTGTGCTTCCCGGGAGCCAACGTTGACTCTGGCGTTATCGTCACCTCGATGCTCGGGTTGTCAGTGATAAGTTCGTTACTGATTTCAAACTTGGGCATTGGTCACTCCTGGAGTGGGCGGCAGTGCGGGTGATCTGGTCGGGACCTCAAGCTGTCAGCGTCAGGGTGGTAGGCGTTGTGATCTGACGAATGAACAGATCTGCGTTCCCGCAGGGGCCGCATGAATGCTTCGATATGACGGGATAGTCGACGGCGTACCGTCTTTGCTCGAGTAGGCAGTTTCTTCTCGCTCCAGTTCATAAGCCCTCGTAGACAGACTGACAGACCAGAATGAAATGATTCTTCCTGTGCGACAGGCCATCACGGAATGAGGGCACTCTCAGACCCAGAATAGTCGGTCACCATAGGCAACGCTGCGTGTGAGGAGTGT
>JALNWS010000112.1 GCA_023230755.1 Azoarcus sp. | reverse complement strand
ACCTTCATCACCCACACCATGGGGCTGGAGGACATCAACAAGGCTTTCGACCTGATGCACGAAGGCAAGAGCATCCGCAGCGTGATCCGGTTCTGAAGATGAGCCAAGCCCTCGAGCAGATCGGTGCCAACCGCAGCTTTGGCGGTTGGCACAAGCGCTTCCGCCATGCATCGGCCACGCTGGGCTGCGACATGGTGTTCGCGGTGTACCTGCCACCGCAGGCCGAGCATGGCCCGGTGCCCGTGCTGTACTGGCTGTCGGGCCTGACCTGCAACGACGAGAACTTCATGCAGAAGGCAGGCGCACATCGGATTGCGGCCGAGCTCGGCATCGCCATCGTCGCGCCGGACACCAGCCCGCGCGGCGCCGACGTACCCGGCGATCCCGCCGGCTCGTGGGATTTCGGCCACGGCGCGGGTTTCTACCTGAATGCCACTGCCGCGCCTTACGACCGCCACTACCGCATGTACGACTACGTGGTGAGCGAACTGCCGGCGCTGGTGGAGGCAAACCTGCCTGTCACCGCGGCGCGGGGTGTATCCGGGCATTCAATGGGCGGGCATGGCGCCCTGATCTGTGCACTCAAGAGCCCCGGACGCTACCGTTCGGTGTCTGCCTTTGCACCGATCACCCACCCGGTAGACTGCCCCTGGGGTCAGAAGGCTTTCTCCGGTTACCTCGGTGCCGATCAGGCTCTGTGGAAAGCGTGGGACGCGACCGAACTGATTGCCACCGCCAGCGAACGCCTGCCCATTCTGGTCGATCAGGGCGAAGCCGATGGATTCCTCGCCGAGCAACTCAAGCCCGAAGCCCTGCGCGAAGCCTGCGCCGCCGCAGGCCACCCGCTCACCCTTCGACTGCAGCCCGGCTACGATCACAGCTACTACTTCATTGCCAGCTTCATCGAAGACCATCTGCGCCATCACGCAGCCGCATTGCTGCGCTGACACGGCAAACGTGCGCACAAGAAAACGCCGGGCATGACCCGGCGTTTCTACTACTGCATCGAACAGCCTGCGATCAGGCTTTCAGCAACCCGTCGAGCATCTCGATCATCTGATCGATTTCAGCCTCCGAAACGGTCAACGAAGGCATGAAGCGCAGCAGCGCCGGGCGCGGCGCGTTGAGCAACAGCCCCGTCGGCGCCGCATTGAGCGCCGCCTTCACCAGATCCGGCCCACGATCGCGATCCAGCACCAGTGCGCGCAACAGTCCCACTCCGCGTTCACCACGCAGCCCGTGCTTGTGCGACAGGTCGCCGAGGCGCTGCGACAGATATTCGCCGCGCGCAGCCACCGCCTCCATGAAACCCGGCGCAGTCAGGCGCCGCATCACTGCCACGCCCACCGCGCTGACCAAGGGGTTGCCATTGTAGGTACCGCCCTGATCGCCAGGTTCGAAGCAGCTCACCGATTCGGTCGCCATCAGCGCCGCCAGCGGTACGCCGCCGCCGATGCCCTTGCCCAGGGTCATGATGTCGGGCTCGATGCCGGCATGCTGGTGGGCGAACAGGCGCCCCGTGCGCCCCATCCCGGACTGCACTTCGTCGACGATCAACAGGATGCCGTGCTTTTGCGTCAGCTCGCGCAAGCCTTTGAGGAAAGCCGGATCTGCCGGAATCACACCGCCCTCGCCCTGCACCGGCTCCAGCATTACCGCCACGGTTTCGGAGCAAATCAAGGCCTCAACCGAAGCCAGATCGTTAAGATCGGCTTTCGGGAAGCCCGGCACCTGCGGCGCATAAAGCGTGTCCCAGCCCGGCTTGCCCGAAGCCGACATGGTGGCAAGCGTGCGGCCGTGGAAGGAATGATCGAAGGTGATGATCTGCCACGCGCCATTGCGCTTGAGACGCCCCCACTTGCGCGCGAGCTTGATCGCGCCCTCGTTGGCCTCGGCGCCCGAGTTGGCAAAAAACACCCGGTCGAACGAAGAGTGCGCCGTGAGCAAACCAGCCAGTTCAATCATCGGCCCGTTGAAAAACGCCGGACTGGGGTTGATCAGTTTTGCCGACTGCGCGACCAGCGCGTCACGAATCTCAACCGGCGAATGACCGAGGCAGTTCACCGCCCAGCCCTGGATGAAATCCAGGTAGGCCTTGCCCGTCGAATCGAACAACCAAGATCCCTCACCGCGCTCAAACAGAATTTCGGGACGCTGAGTGATGAACATCAGGGCATCCGAATCAAACTCACCATACTTCATGCGACAACTCCGCAAACTGAACCGGTTGATGGAAAGACGCAGCACATCCTGCCACGCCTGCCTTGCACCTCAATGACCATCGCTCGCACGCATGCTTACCTCGGTGCGCAAACGTCCGACGATCCGCAGCGACCAGACGAAGAACAGCGCCAGCACGACCCCTTCGACCATCATTGCCATCTGTACGCCGGTGTACGCCGCGAGCAGGCCGGCAAGCAGACCGCCGATGGCATCCAGACCGAAGCGCGTAGAACTGAAGAACGACACCACCCGGCCGCGCAAGTGATCGGGTGCCATGTTCTGCAGCAACATGTTCACACCCACGTTGCACACTGAAATGCCAAAACCCACCGCAGCCATCGAAGGCAGTGCAAGCAACAAGGTCCGGTTATGGGAGAACGCGAGCAAGCCGAGCGCACTGATGCAGGCACCGCCGAGCACCACCTTGATCAAGCCAAGCATGTGCTTGCGCGTGGCCAGGAACACCGTTCCCAGAAACGCCCCCGCCCCAGCCGCGCCCCACAACCAGCCCAGCATGCGGGCGTCACCGCCGAACACGTCCTTGGCAAAAACGGGGAGCAGCACGGCATAGCTCGATGCGGTGACATTCACCGTTGCCAACACAAAAATCAGCATCCGCACCGGATACTCGCGCCAGACGTAGCTCAGTCCTTCACGGAACACCTGGCTCATCGACCCCACCGCACGCGGCACCTCCGGCACTTTGATGCGGCTGACGCCAAAGGCCAGCGCAGAGAACGACACCGCATTGATTCCGAAGCAGACCGCCTCCGACGTCAGTCCAAGCACGAGACCGGCGAGCGGTGGCCCGAGGAAACGACCGGAATTGAACAACATCGCGTTGAGCGCCAGCGCATTCGGCAAATCTGCGCGGCTGCCCACGAACACGCCGATCTGCGATTGACGCAGTGGCGCATCGAACGCATTGAGCAGCCCGAGCGTCGCCGACATGACCACGATCAGGTTCGGTCCGATCGCATCCATCGCCGTCAGCACCGAGAGCACGGCCGCTTGCAGACCGAGCAAACCCTGAACCACGATGAGCAGACGTCGCTTGTCGCGACGATCAATCCACGCCCCCGCCAGCGGACCTACCAGCAGCATCGGCAACAGCGCCGCGAAAGTCGTCACCCCAAGCAACGCAACCGATCCGGTCAGGCGATAGATCAGCCATGACAGCGCCACCTGCTGAACCCACGAGCCCAGCACCGACACGGCCTGACCAAAGAAGTAGTAGCGGTAATTGCGGTGACCCAGCGCCCGCATCGCCGAGGGCCAGGACCGGCCACCCGTGGCGGGCGGGACAGAAGAATTGCTCAAACCGGACCGCCCGGGGAGAGACACGCGGCGCCCACTCTTTCATCCAGCCCGCGAAACGCAACAGGGTGCCAACAGCGCAAGGTCTCGTGATGGTTCCCGGAGGCGCCCGCTTCACGACAGATCCATCGACCATCGTCAGGGCAGAACCACGCGTGCGATTCTGGCCTTTTCTGTTCTGGCAAGGCGCCTCCTTGGGCGAAACCTGTAAAGCACACAGGCCACTGCGGTGGCCTGACCTGCGTACATATGCTGTGTTCTGGTGCTGATCACGAAAAACGCGTTGCGCCCACAAGCATGGGCATCAGCAAGGGGGAAATTTTAGCGATCGAACCCCTGGTAATCAAGGTTGATGTTGCGTTGCACACTCGAGGCATGATTCATGCCCCCTGCAGCCAGCCGCTCGCCAACGCTGGCAGCCCCCGTGCCGTCGTTCCAGTAGCCAGACCGGTCTCCTGCATCCTGCCCACCAGTGCGCCGGCAAGCTGTTGTCCGGGATCAAGGCCACCGGCCTGCATTCCGTGGCATTCAGCTCTTTCTCGCATCGTAGTGGAGTGCCGATACACCGGCACCGCCGCAACGGAAGGCGCATGATGATCCCTGACAGCCGGAGCCCACCCATAGTGGCACCGGAAAGCGAGGAGACATGACGAACAGAATTTCGATCCCGGCATCGGAGATCCAGCCCGACGACCACATCTACGATGGCCCGGGCAACAATCCCCACCCCACCTTTGCGTGGGAGACCATCACCCATGTCAAGCAGGTCGATGGGCTGATCGTGCTGACCATCGGCCGCTTCGACCCGCCAAACAACGAGTTCTGGTTCGAACCCGACGAAACCGTCACCATCATCCGCTACCCCAAGGCAGAACCCGAACAACCACCGTCAAAATCCGACCACAAGCATGGTCACGGGCACAAACATTGAACCCGGCTCCACTCCGGCGCCGGCAATGGTTCCCGCAGGAAACAGGCAGAAAAACACCGGAACACCGATGTGAAAATCATGCGCTGATTTCCCAGGGGCGGGAATACAGGCGCACTGCATAGCGCGATGCGCGAATATTCGTGTGGTTGTTTGCGTCCGGATGGATTGCCTCGGCAGACCCGCCCTCTGCCGGCAAACATGTGACGGTGATCCGGGGAGCCTACCCCGAAATGGGTTCGCTGCACCCAGTCCAGCCAGCGCTGATGTAGCGCAGAAGACGCCCCATGAAGCGCCCCGGAAACGAAAAATCCGCAGCAACCTGAGCACCACCTGTGCTTGCAGATTTGCTGCGGATTTGCTTTTGCCGCCGGTGAATCAATGCGCGGTGCGCAGCATCGTCTTTGTGTCAACATCAATCGGAAGTGCGTAGTCGTGCACAGCGAGCACAACGTTCGTATTGGGCTGAATCACTTTCAGATTGACGAAGATGAAATCGCTGCTCTCGCCATACGTACCGACGATAACGGCCTGGGCGTCATGTGACTTTGCGATATCGCGGATTTCACGCGTCAGCATCATCTCGCCCTGGTCCCGCAACATGTAGACGTTGTTGCGGAACTTCATCTCCACCATCTTGTGTCCGGCCTGCGAGAAGCGCGCAGACACGTGCTCAGAGACAAGCCGACCAAGCGTCGAAGACCGCTCAAGGGCGTCGATATTGACAACCGTCGCAATGATCATCGGCTGATCCGAAGAGAGCTTGCCCTGCAATTGCCCCAACAATGCCTCCGCTGCCTTGTAGTTTGCTGGCACGAACGGATTGTTTGCAGCTTCCTCGTAGGTTGCGGCTTTGCGTGCAACAGAAGCGTCAGTCGAACAGCCCGCGATGGCAAGACTCAACACGGCAGCACACGCAACCTTGAGAAATGTGCGTTGCGCCATCATTCAGCCCCCTTCACTTCAAAGGTTTTCATCCGGGCGGCTGCATCGCTGCTGCTTCCGTACAAGGAACTGTGCGCGCCATGATCATCTTCGGCGATGTAATAGACGCTGGTCGTGCGAGCGAAGTACTGATCCGCGTTGGAAACGCTCGCGTTCACAATGATCTCCGTCCGGGGGACCGCGCCCGAGGAAACCTCCGAGCGGAACCAAGTCATTGCATCAATAGCGGCGAAGCCGAGCATTGCGCCAGCACCTGGAGAGGTATTGACTACGACATCATGTATGGCCCAAAGACCTGCACCGAGCGTGGTAGCGGCACCTGCGTACTGATGGCGGGGGCGCTCCGACGAGAACTTCACCGCCTGAGTATCCACCTCTACCAACAGTGCGCCATCGGGGTACTTCATCACTGCATATCCGGCATTGGTCAGCGAAGTCATCAGCTGGCTGGAGAACGCCCGTTCAAACGGTGTGTTCTTTGCCGGAGCCTTTACATAGACCTTCGCCTTCTCGGGAAGACGGGAAATCAGTTGGTTCGCTACATCCTGTGCGATCGTCGTCCAATGTGCAGCAGTTCTCAGTTGGAGCTGCTTGGTCGTAGGGAAGTTGCTCGATATCGGAGCTTCGGAATACGGCGTGGCGCACCCTGTCACCAGCGCGGCCACGGCAAACAGGCCGACCAACTGCTTATTCATCTTCTTGTTTCTCCTGAACATGGGATAACGCAGGCGCGCGGATTGGTGCACCAAGTGACCATTCAGATCGCATGCATAGTCAGCTATTTTGGATAGCAATATTAATTTCGGTTACTTTTGCCATGTCAAACGATTTTGAAACTACCAGAAAGCCACATCCAATTCAAAACATTTTTATGCGTTCGGGGCATTGACTTTCTATTAGCATAGCAGTATGCTAGAAGGTCATATCGCCAGACATGGTATATGCCGAACAGGTTGATCCAGCCAAGGCGTTTATCGAGAGGGTCGCAAGAAGCGCATGACCGGCAGGTATGACGCCGTAAAAACACTTCAACACCTTGCGGAGACGGTAGCGAACTAGATCCGCGTGAGCAGGAACAATCCTGCCAGGATCAGCGCTGCACTTGAGGCGCGGGTGACAAAACGGGCGCCGGGGAATACTTTCTCGATGAAGACGAAGGCGGCGATGAGGGCGACCCAGACGAGATTCATCACACCGGCCACGAAAAGCAGCAGCATCAGAGCCCAGCAGCAGCCGACACACCAGGCGCCGTGCTCGAGGCCCATCCTGAACGCGCCGCCCGTCCCCGCACGCCAACGCGTCATGAAGAACTGGAGCGGATTGCGGCACTTGCCAAGGCAGACGTCCTTCAATGGTGTCAGCTGATAGACCCCTGCAGCGATCAGCGTCACGGCACCGAGCCCGGCGCTTGCGGTTGCCATCGCCGGCGTCAGCAGCGAGGCATACTCCAGCCCTGCCTGCAGCAACGTGGCGGCGACGCTGAACAGTGTCCACATCACCAGATAGCCACCGGCAAAGACCCAAACGCCGGGCAAGACCTTTCCCACTGCACCGTTCTTCCGTACCAGGGTGCCGTACATGATGATGGTCGGTGCGGCACTGGGGAGCATCATCCCGGCCATCATCACCGTCCACATCACAAAGGTGAGCAGCAGCGCATCGGCATGTGTTGCACGCGGCATGCTCTCCATCGTCATGCCTGCGTGATCCATGCCCGCCGCGCTGTACCAGAGGTAGAGCCAGGACAGCACGACCACGACACCAAGCCCCAGGACCGCCAGCCAGCGATCCTTGCGCAGCACCGTCTCGATGCCGCCGACTTGGCCGGCAGCGTTCAAGCTGACCACGCGAACGGCGCGAAGTGGCCGTTGCGCGTACCGCTGGTATCCGACCAGTTGATCCCGAAAACATTGAAGATGGAGCGTGTTGCCTTGGCCAGCGCCAGACGGCTGCTGACAGGGTGGACCGTGTTTTCCAGAAAAAGGGGTTCGTCCGGGCGCACCCCGCTGGCCACGCCTTCGCAGGCCTGATCAACCAGCTCGCCGGCCTTTACTGCGAAGTTCATGCCGTCGATCTCGAAGGAAATCGGGCGGCGTTCAACCCCCGCAATACTGCCAACCAGTGGCGCGAGGTTTGCCATCGGCCCGCCAGCCGCACCGGTTGCGATGGCGCTGATCGCTTCGACCTGCTCATCCGACGCACGCTCGTCGACAATCAGCCCGACCACCATGTTTCCCTCTGCCATCGCGTGTGGCGAATGCAGCATGACCACAAAGGACAGGTCGTCGAGTTTGAGCCCGTCTTTATGCCCTTTCGTGATGTGCATCGCAATGGCGGCCTTGCAGTCGCCTTCGGTGGGTTGCGCGGTGAGATTCGATGCCGCGCAGGGACACAGGTAGGTGCAGTTGCACGTCTCCATGTATTGACCTTCGATCTGCCAGCTGTCCATGATGCCCTCCTGCGCAGGTTCAGGGATATCGAACGGCAACTGACAGCCGGAAAGTCAGCCTGCAGGCTTGACCGGCCATACCGGACTCAGTGCGGATAGATGCAGCAATACGCTTGCTGTCAGCCCAACCCGGAACACAGGGCGCCGAATTACCGGCTTCGCCAACGCGTTCGGCGATACACCGAAAGCGCAACGCTCCACACACCTGACCCTAGTTTGCGAAACAGGCAGGGTCAAGGCGGCATTCGCCCCGGACAGCGTTCGCCCGCCCTCACCTGCACATGAGCAGGTCAGTCCCAGCGCTGCTGATAGGAGAAGGTCGGCAGGCGCCAGCTGAAATGGATCGCAAGCATGCGGAACATGAAACCACCAACAAAACAGATCGCTGTATTGAGGTCGGAATCAAGTCCTGCTGTGCGCAGCAGCAAAAACAAGGCACACACGCTGAGCGATACGCTCGCGTATAGTTCGTGCCGAAAAACAACCGGCACCTGGTTGCACAGAACGTCGCGAAGAATGCCACCGCAGATCCCGGTCAACATGCCGGCCATCACAACGACAATGATCGGGTAGTGCAGGTTGAGCGCGACGTTGCAGCCAATCAGTGAGAAGGCAATCAGACCCATCGCATCGAAAATCAGGAAGGCACGCTTCATGCGATGGATGTACGGCGCGATCAGGGTGGTAAGTAAGCCCGCCGAGATCACCAGGTACACGTAAGCCGGATGTTGCGTCCAGCCGATCGGGTAATTTCCGAGCACCACGTCGCGGATGGTCCCCCCGCCAAGCGCGGTAACAAAAGCAATCACGGCAACGCCAAAGATATCCATGTTGCGGCGACCCGCTGCCAGCGCGCCCGACATGGCTTCTGCGGTGATCGCAATCAGATAGATGAAGAGCAGAAGGTCGACCTTTTGCGCAGCCAGGGGCTGGAAAAGATATGCAAGACTCTCGTGCATCAAGAGGGACTCCGTTGGAAGACGAAACACGCGTCCGCGCGTGGTCCGTTGCGCCTCTCCCCCTGTCCTTTTTACCTGAGAGTTTCAGCCCGTTTCAGGGCCAGCCCCTTCGGTGAGCCGAAAGACACCAAGGTGCCTGTCGACTGCTCTCCAGTCGGCGAATGATCTCTGCGGTTCCGTATGCCTGAGCGATTATGGGAGCTTGCGCCTTCGGCGGAGACTGCATGTTTGCAGCTCTCTCTCCCGCAGAAGGCGTGGATTATCGTGACACTGAACGCCACGTGTCAATCTCGGTACGGCTTTTTGCATGATCTGTTGCAATGTATCCGCCGGAACCTGCTTGTACACGCCGCCCGTGCCGCTGAACACCGACTCATTCATCGACTTCAGCACTTTCGGACGGCCAACCGATGACGACGAATTTGATAAATGTGTGCGGTCTTACGGCATACGAAAATGCGCAAAACCATGTCAAAATAATATTTGAATTACATTGGCATTAATGGAGTCCGCATGAAACTTAACCAAAATCTTCTCCAGGAGGCCACCACAAAGGGCCTGATTACCGATCAACAAGCACAACAGCTTTGGGCATTTCTGACGGAACAAAGTCACAGCACACCGAGCTTTCGCGCCACCCACATTCTTTACTACCTTGGCGGAATGATCGCGATCGGTGCGATGAGTCTGTTCATGAACATGGGCTGGGAGCGCTTCGGCGGATGGGGGCTGTTCTTCATCGCACTTGCCTATGCCGGGATCGGTCTTTGGCTCACGGAGTCCTTCCTCAACCGCCACAGGCTGCCGATCCCCGCCGGCATCACGGCAACCTTCGCTGTCGCCCTCACCCCCCTGGCGATCTATGGGCTGCAATCCGCCCTCGGGTTCTGGGCCGACGGGCGGGTATTCCGCGAGTACCACACGCACATCGACTGGCGCTGGATGCTCATGGAGTTCGCCACCCTTGCGAGTGCGGTGATCATGCTGTGGCGCTATCGCCTGCCCTTCCTCGTCATGCCGGTTGCGGTCACACTCTGGTACATGAGCATGGACCTCACCCCCTTCCTCGCAACCAGCCTCGACTACGGATGGGCGTTGCGAAAGCTGGTATCGCTCTGGTTTGGTCTGCTGATGGTGTTGCTGGCCTTCTGGGTGGACCTCAGAACCCGGCACAACAAGGACTACGCATTCTGGATCTATCTGTTCGGCGTGATCGCGTTCTGGGGCGGGCTGTCCTCGATGAACTCGGACAGCGAGCTCAACAAGTTCATTTACCTGTGCATCAACCTGACCATGATCGCCGTCGGCGCCACGCTCTCGCGCAGGGTCTTTGCCGTCTTCGGCGGGCTGGGCGCTGCAGCTTATCTCGCACACCTGGCGAACGAAGTATTCAGGGACAGCATGATGTTTCCGGTGGTCCTCACCATCATCGGCCTTGGCGTCGTCTATCTCGGTGTCATCTGGCAGCGCCACGAATCCGTGATCAGCACGGGCCTGCGAGCGCGCTTGCCCGCGCAGCTCAGAGAGTTGGTCGAACTTCGCAACTGACACGACACCGGCAATGTCCGCGTCACACGCCCGGCCCAGCCCACCCGGACGGGCGCGGTTCTGATCAGGATCAAAATCCGCTCCCCATCATCTGCTAGAATCCATTCACTCAAAAGCAGATGTGGCCCCCAACATGGCACTCGAGATCGAACGCAAGTTCCTCGTGCGCGACATCAGATTTTTGCAGGACGCTCTGGGCGACAGTATCGTCCAGGGCTATGTCGCCAAGGAGTCTGGTGCAATGAGCACGCGCGTCAGAATTCGCGCAAACCGGGCCTTTCTGACTGTCAAGGGGCCACGCGCCGGCATTACCCGCGATGAGTTCGAGTACCCCATCCCCCTCGCAGACGCGGTTCGGATTCTCTCGACATACTGCGGCGATCGCGTCGTACGCAAGACGCGATTCCTGATCACCTTCCAGGCACAGACTTTCGAGGTGGACGTTTTCGAGGGCAACCACGCCGGACTCGTTGTCGCGGAGATTGAACTGGCGCACGAGAGCACACCGATCGTGTTGCCCCAATGGATAGGCAAAGAGGTCACCGCCGACCCACGATTCGGCAATTTCTCGCTCGCACAGACGCAGAGCATCCCGGAAAGCATCCATCTTCACGAATATCCCTGGCCCCTACGCAACGCAGAAACCTCCGCAACCGTAACCGACCTGCGCCACCGCGCCTGACAAAGTGCCTCGGCAGCGTTTTGCGCTGCCACCGCGGGCACAGGGGTCAGCGCCTAACGAAGCGCCTCCAGCGAAATCTCAAACGTCTGTTGCGCGTCATCAAACGCCACGCGATACGACGACGGATAGGCACCGGGCCAGGAATACGTCGCCGGCCGTGGCACCACCGCCGAAAACGATGGTTTTGACTTCAGGTACGCGAGTGAGACCATCGGCTCGATGAAGGTCAGCTGCCTGTTGTAGTAGCCATAGATGAAGGCCGCGTTGAACGGCTTGTGCTGAAACTCCCCGCCACCCGGATTGACCGCGTGCACGCCCATCTTCGACTTCGCCGTTCCGGGCGGCAGCACATAACCGGGTGCCATCAGTTCGGCAGGCGGTTGCTGCTCCGGGGCTCCCGATGCATCCGGGCTTGAAAACTCGACCCTTTCCACCGTGTCACGATTCACCACGTAGAAATGGAAATCGAAGTGCGGCACATCGTAGACCTTCGACGGCGGGTGACCGGCCGCCTCCCAGTCCACCACCACATGATCGACAACAGTCCTCGGCCCGCTTGCCGGCATTGGCAGGTGATAGGGAAAATCAGAATGTTCGCCCGCCGCCGCGGGCAAGCCCTCGAGCGCCGCCACCGTCATGACCACCCCGATCGACGTCACCGCACCGTCGGCACCAGTGCGGACCACCGCATGTGCCTCCCCCTTCCCCATCGGCACAGCCGGCCCAGCGTAACTGCCCGCCTGTCCGAATGCCGGCGCCACCCCTAGCGCAGAAACCGCCGCGATGGCAACGGCCATCGCCGAAAACCGTCTGTTTAACCGAGCCATGACGTCCACCTCCGTTCAGCAGTGAACGAACCGGATCGCAACCCGCACAGCAGGTGCGACCACTGAACTTCAATCTAGCTGATCGCGGCGGGAGTGCAATGGTTGGTGCAAAGGATTGTTGCGCCAAGGGAGCGGGATACCCCGTGTGCAAACGGACGCCACACCCGGCAAGGCCGAAGCAAACCTCAAGGCTTCAGACCCTGAGCCGGCCATGCGCCGTCAGCGACCAGAGATTTCCCCATCGCCGACCTTGACCTGGACCAGGCACCACAGGTGGCGGCGCAGGGCTCATGGATTGGCCGAGCAATGTGCGAAACACGCATTTTCATTCGGCTGACTGGAGCCGACATCCGAGCAGTGTTCTTGGTCACTGGGACAGCTGACCGCGTGACATGCTCCGGTTGCGGGCACGTAGTGACATCCTTGTTGGTCTTCAAGGTCACCACCACCGCAGTTCGGCGCACCGGTGCGAGCGCAATTCAACAGCACGAGGTCCAGGACCACGCTCTGAGCCCGGCCCGACGAACTTGCGTTTGCGCAATGCGCCAGGCAATCGCTGTAAGTGGGTTGCGTGGAACCCGAGTCTTCACATGTTCCGTCGTTGCAGGGCGTGTAACGACAGCTGTGGTCCCCACTATCGTACTGGCAATGCGTGGCGTGGACATCCTGCGTACAGATCGCGTCGCAATCGATATTGCAACGCGTGGGGCCGGAACAGGTCGCGCGACAGGCGATTTTCAGTTCTTCGCACGTCGGCGGCGTCTGTGCCGCCAGATCCATCGGTCTTTGCATCGCGCAGGATGCGAGCACGGCACTGCACATCAGCAACAAGCCGATCTTCACGAATGCATGCCAATCGAATCGAAAATTCTCTCTCAGAATCACTGCCCTGGTCTCCCTGAAAAGGCTTCAAACCATGCCGTGCGTTAAAAAAAGCATAGACCGTGGTAGCGGCAGAGTAAATCCGCATGAATCTGGCGGCGACGTGCACCTGTCCGCATGGCAGTGAGGGCGCAGCGTGCGCCGCTGACGGCACAGCCCAAACGAGCTCAGGATTCATCCGTCTCGTCGAACGGTCCCCGCTGCGGTGACGACCGGGTTCGGCGGCCATCGGGCAGCTTCGGACTCAGCGCAGTTCACATCCAGGCGGGCAATGACCATCTCGATGACGTCGGGGTCATTAATGCCTACGATGAGTCGTACCCCCCCGCTGATCGGGTAGGCCTCAATGCCGGGAGGGTACTATCGGCCATGAACTGCCGGCCCGCGGATACTTGCGCTCCAGCGCATCCGGCATAGCCACGCCGCCGCGCCCACCCGCCTGATCCTGCACCCAGCAGGCCTGCGCTCGGTCCAGTTGTTTATGGAGGGAAGAAGCCAGCAACTGCGGCAGCATCACCCGTCAGTCCTTTGCGCCCTTGCCCTCGCGCACGATGATCGTAGCGTGCGCAAAGTCTGCATCCTTTACGGGCAGGTTCAGTCCCTCGTCCCTCGCTAATTCGCAGTCCCGTGCCATAAAGAAGCTGGGCAAACAGCCAGTGCTCGCCCTCCAGAAACGTGAAGATGCGTGCGACTTCGTCGGGCATCAGTACGACGGGTTGGGCGCGAGCGCCCAATGTCATTCAACCACGGCAGATCAACGTCAATCGCCTTGCCATAAAAGTAAAGCAGTGCTGCCAAGACCTGACGATGCGTCGACGCTGACACTCCGCGCTCGCCCGCGAAGCACGAAAGAAAGCCCTCAACGGCCGCGCCATCCAGTTGTGCCGGGTGCGCCATCCCGTGGAAGCGCATAAATGCTCATACCCAATGGACATATTCCTGCCATGTCCGTAGTCTGTAGTGCTGATACCGCAGGCGCTCCCGCAACTGGTCCAGAACCTTGACCGGGCGCAAGGGCGGCAGAGATTCGGTGCAGGTT
>JALNWS010000111.1 GCA_023230755.1 Azoarcus sp. | reverse complement strand
TGGGAGGTCATCGTCGGCTATGGCCATTCGCCCGAGCACGCCAGCCTGTATTGCGCTGCGCTCGGCGTGCTGATCTCCGGCGACATGTTGCTACCGCGCATATCGACCAACGTCAGTGTTTTCGCTGCAACGCCGGATGACGATCCATTAGGCTGGTTTCTGGATTCATTGCGCCGCATCAATCACTTGCCTGATGACACGCTCGTGCTACCATCCCACGGCAAGCCTTTCCGTGGCATACGCACAAGAGTCGACGAATTGATCGAACACCATCGCGAACGCTGCGCTGCACTATTGGCTGTATGCGGCACTGCACGGAGCGCTGGCGAGTTGCTGGGTACGCTTTTCCCCCGCGAACTGGACACACACCAGGTCATGTTTGCCATGGGAGAAGCCATTGCCCATTTGAACCATCTCGTAAAGCAGGGAGAGCTTTGCCGGGTGGAGGGAGATGATGGAGCGATTCGTTTCATCAAGACAAGCTGACCGGTCTCAGGACCGATCCAACAAGGAGCACAACAACGATGGCTACACCCAACGAGAACGCTCAAACCGAGCTGCCCGATCCGCAGGAAGTTGCCCAGACCTACGCCGAGGTCGCAAAGCGCGCCTCCCACCTGATCAGCGATCACGTACAACGCCAGCTGAAGAAGGGCGTGGCCGCACCCGCGGACGAACTCGGCATCGCCCAGGCCTTCATGGACATGATGGCCAAGCTCCTGTCGAACCCGTACAAGCTCGCACAGTCCCAGATGAATCTGGTGTGGGACTACTTCACCCTGTGGCAGCATTCGATGCTGCGCTTCGCCGGCATGCATGCCGCCCCGGTTGCCTCGCCCGAGCGCTCGGACAAGCGCTTCAAGGACGAAGAGTGGCAGGAACACTTCATGTTCGACTTCGTGAAGCAGTCCTACCTCATCGCCGCCCGTCACATCCATGACACCGTGAGCGGCGTGGATGGGCTCGACGAGCAGTCGCAGAAGAAGGTCAACTTCTACACCCGTCAGTACATCGACGCCCTGTCGCCGTCGAACTTCGCCCTGACCAACCCGGAAGTGTTCCGTGAAACGGTCAAGAGCCACGGTCAGAACCTGATCAAGGGCCTCAACAACCTGCTGCGCGACGTCGAGGACGGCGGTGGCCAGCTGCGCGTCAAGATGACCGACACCACGGCCTTCGAGCTGGGCAAGAACGTTGCCACGACGCCGGGCAAGGTCGTGTTCCAGACCGACATGATGCAGCTGCTGCAATACACACCGAGCACCGACAAGGTGCTCAAGCGTCCGCTGCTGATCGTGCCGCCCTGGATCAACAAGTTCTACATTCTTGACCTGCGCGAGAAGAACTCCTACATCAAGTGGTGCGTGGACCAGGGACACACCGTGTTCGTGATCTCCTGGGTCAACCCTGACGAGAAGCAGTCCGAGAAGACCTTCGAGTCTTACGTCAAGGAAGGCATCCTCGCCGCACTTGACGCCATTGAGCAGCAAACCGGCGAAAAAGAGATCAATGCAGTGGGCTACTGCCTGGGCGGCACGCTGCTGGCCACCACGCTCGCCTACCTGTCCGCCAAGAAGCAGAAGCGCATCGCCTCGGCGACCTTCTTTACCACAATGACCGACTTCGCCGATCCGGGCGAACTTGGCGTCTTCATCGATGAGCAGCAGGTTTCCAGCCTCGAGAAGAAGATGTTCGAGCGTGGCTATCTCGAAGGCTCCGAAATGGCGGGCACCTTCAACATGCTGCGTTCGAATGACCTGATCTGGTCCTTCGTGGTGAACAACTATCTGATGGGCAAGGATCCGTTCCCGTTCGACCTCCTGTACTGGAACTCCGACTCCACCCGCATGCCGGCCAAGATGCACAGCTTCTACCTGCGCGGCATGTACATGGAAAACCTCCTGGTACAGCCTGGTGGCGTCGTCATCGACGGCGTGCCGATCGATCTGGGCAAAATCAAGGTGCCGTGCTACTTCATCTCCGCGATCGAGGATCACATCGCTCCGTGGAAGAGCACCTATGCCGGTTCGCTCAACTTTGGTGGCCCGGTTCGTTTCGTCCTCGGTGGCTCCGGCCACATTGCCGGCATCGTCAACCCGCCGGTTGCCAACAAGTACGGCTACTGGGTTAATGCCGCTGCCAAGGCACCGGCCACGGCCGACGCCTGGTTCGAAGGCGCTCAACAGAATGCCGGCTCGTGGTGGACCGACTGGCAGGCATGGGTTTCCGCCCACGACGCCGACCAGGTTGAAGCGCGTAGCCCGCTCAAGGGCAAGCTCAAGGCCATCGAAGACGCGCCCGGCTCCTTCGTCAAGATGCGTCTGGACGCGCCCGCAGCTGACTGATTGCAGGACAAGCGCCTGCTGACCGGGGGAAGGGTTCGCCCTTCCCCCTTTTTCATTCCGGAACACCAATGACCACCGCACGAAACCTGGTTCTCGACACCAATACGGTGATGGCTTTGTGGCACTTCAGGGACCCCGCACTCAAGGCGCTGGCCGAGGCCATCGCCACCGGCTCATTCACCTTGTATAGCCGTGACGACGCACTTGAGGAGTTCCGGCGGGTACTGGCCTACACCCAGTTCGGCATTAGCCCTGGCGATCAGGGCCACCTGTTCGACACTTATCGCGCCCGCGTCAAACCGGCACCCGAGCCCGCAAAGGACGCCCCGTTGCTGCCGGCCTGCCGCGACCGCGACGATCAGAAATTTCTGGAAATTGCCCGTGACGCCGGCGTTGACCACCTGCTGACCCGCGACAAATTGCTGCTCAAACTCGCCCGGCATCGCGCATTGCGGGATTGCTTCGTCATCCAGACGCCGGAGCGCTTCATCGCCGACGGTCTGTGCTGAGCGTCAGCGCATTCAGCCCTGCGCCCCCCGCGCAAGACGTCGCCGCAGATCCGCAAGGTAACGCACGCCCTCGATTGCGCGACTGCCATACCACGATGCCATTTCACCATCGATCAGGCACACTGGCCGCTGCGCCAGCGCGCTGACTTCGTCCACATGCCGGGCGCTAAAGCGGTAGGGCTCGGACGACAGGAAGACCCGTTCGACCGCCTCCATCCACGACGCTGTCCAGTCCACCTCGGGGTAGCGTGGCTCGTCTTCGGACGGGAAGCTCTGCCAACCCACCGTCCCCAGCATTGCCGCGATATAGGTCGCACGCGACACCGTCATCCACGGCTGCCGCCAGATCAGGTAGAGCACCGCCTCAGGCCCGCACTCGGCCTTAACCCGTGCCGCCTCGTCGAGCGCTTCCTGCAAGCCCGAGGCAAGCGCAGACGCCTCGGTTTCGCGCGCGAAAATGCCGCCGAAAAGACGGTAGAGCGCAAAGTTGTCCTGCGGCACGCAAGGATGGGTCACGATCACATTGGGTACGAACTCAGCCAGTGCCTCCACCGTTTCGCGCCGGTTCTCGTCGACATTGACGATCAGATGGGTCGGCTCAAGCGCCCGCACCACATCAAGCTTGACGTCCTTGGTGCCACCGATCTTGGCCACCTTGCGCAGTGTCTCGCGCGGGTGAATGCAAAAACCCGTGCGCCCTACCAATGCTTCGGAGAGCCCAAGTTCACACAGCAACTCAGTCAGCGAAGGCACCAGGGACACAATTCGGGGAGAAGCGCCCGCCGGCAGATGACGGCTTCCGAGCGCATCCGTCAAATCATTCGGCACCGGCCCTGCCGCAACCGTGGAAATAGTCTTGGATATCATGAATGGATGATAGCAAGCCCCGACGATTCCTTACGCGCAGGACGCGAGCGCATCCGGTACATCGTGACAGTTTCAGCCCGCTACCTTGCGGATCGGGCGGTGGTTGCAAATGGTTCCCGCACGTCACTTCGGGGTATCCCCCATTGGCGCACGCATTCATTCCATGTAATCTGGCTTTTCCACGATAATCTGTCCTCAGATTTTCACAGCGGGCACGCAACAAGCGCAGCCCGCTCCCACCACGCACCCGATCTGGTGCGCTTCCTACCTGCAAGGTTTCTGGAGAACCCATGAAGAAACTCACTACGCTCGCAGCTGCACTTGCAATCGTTGGCTCGCTCGGCGCTGCGCCGGCACAGGCTGAAACAAAATTCGTGACCATCGGTACCGGTGGCGTCACCGGTGTGTATTACGCCGCTGGCGGCGCAATCTGCCGCCTGATGAACAAGGACCGCGCCAAGCACGGCATTCGCTGCTCGGTCGAAAGTACCGGCGGCTCGGTCTACAACGTCAACACCATCAAGGCTGGCGAGCTCGACTTCGGTGTTGCCCAGTCCGACGTCCAGTTCAACGCCGTCAAAGGTCTGAACCAGTTCAAGGACGGCGGCCCTGTGACCGAACTGCGCGCCGTATTCGGCCTGCACCCCGAACCGCTGACCGTACTGGCCCGCAAGGAAGCCGGCGTCACCAAGTTCGAGGACTTCAAGGGCAAGCGCTTCAACGTGGGCAACCCGGGCTCCGGTCAGCGCGCGACCATTGACGTGCTGCTGCCGGCCCTCGGCATGACGACGTCCGACTTCTCGCTGACGTCCGAGCTCAAGCCCGACGAGCACGGCGCAGCACTTTGCGACAACAAGATCGACGGTTTCGCCTATGTCGTCGGCCACCCCGCGGCCAACATCCAGGATCCGACCACGACCTGCGGGGCGAAACTCGTTCCGGTCACCGGCCCGGGCGTCGACAAGCTGATCAAGGACTTCCCGTACTACGCAGCCGTCACCATTCCCGGTGGCATGTACGCGAACAATCCTGACCCGACCAAGACTTTCGGCGTCGTCGCCAGCTTCGTCACGTCTGCCAAAGTATCAGACGAGGTGGTCTACACCATGGTCAAGGCCGTGTTCGAGAACTTTGATGACTTCAAGAAGCTGCACCCGGCCTTTGCCAACCTTGAGCCGAAGGGCATGATCAAGGACGGCCTGTCTGCTCCGCTGCACAATGGCGCGATCAAGTACTACAAGGAAAAGGGCTGGATGTAATCCGGCTGCCGGCACCCTCGTGCCGGCCTGCAGGACGCCTCCCGGCTTGCACATCCGCTCGGGCGGCACCTGTAATCCAGCCAACGCAGCGAAAGGCCAAAAGCCTCTTGCTGCGTTTGCGTATCACCTGAACCCGGGGAGGCGCGGCGTATGATCCGCTCGAAGAAAACCAATACAACCCACGAACTGACCGACGAACAGCTCAAGCAGATCGTTGCCGAAGCCGATACCGGTGGTCGCAAACCCACGGGTCTTGCAGCACAGTTTCTCCTTGTCATTGCGCTGGCGTGGTCACTGTTCCAGCTCTGGATCGCCTCTCCCCTGCCGTTTTCGTTCGGCATTTTCGTTCTCAACGACACTGAATCTCGCGCCATCCACCTGGCGTTCGCGGTGTTCATGGCCTTTGCCGCCTACCCCGCATTCAAGCGCTCGCCAAGAGCCTATGTCCCGGTTGTAGACTGGATTCTGGCCACATGTGCCGCATTCTGCGCGGGCTATCTCTTTCTTTTCTACGCTGAACTGGCGTCCCGCCCGGGCATTCCGACCACGTTTGATCTGGTTGTCGCCGTCATCGGCCTCGTCCTGCTGCTGGAAGCTGCACGCCGCGCCCTCGGCTTGCCGATGGTGATCCTGGCCATCGTCTTCCTGATCTACATCTTCTTCGGCCAGTACATGCCGGATGTCATCGCTCACCGGGGCGCATCGCTGTCCAAGGGCATGGGTCACCTGTGGCTGACCACTGAAGGCGTGTTCGGCGTCGCGCTCGGCGTATCCGCCAGCTTCATCTTCCTGTTCGTGCTGTTCGGCGCCCTGCTGGAAACCGCCGGCGCAGGCAACTACTTCATCAAGTCGGCCATTGCGCTGCTCGGTCACATGCGCGGCGGCCCGGCGAAGGCTGCTGTCGTGGCCTCGGCTTCGACCGGCCTGATCTCGGGCTCGTCGATTGCGAACGTGGTCACCACGGGCACCTTCACCATTCCGCTGATGAAAAGCGTGGGCTACCGTGACGACAAAGCCGCCTCGGTCGAAGTCGCCTCCTCGGTGAATGGCCAGCTGATGCCGCCGGTCATGGGGGCTGCGGCCTTCCTCATGGTGGAGTACGTCGGCATCACCTACGTCGAGGTAATGAAGCACGCCATCGTGCCGGCGCTGATCTCCTACATCGCGCTGTTCTACATCGTTCACCTCGAAGCGATGAAGATGAATCTGCAGGGACTGCCGCGTCGCGAACCCCTGCCCTGGCAACGGGCGACCGTCACCACGCTGATGACGGTATCCGGACTGGTCATTCTGGCGGCCATCGTGTACTGGGGCTTTGGCTGGCTCAAGGAGGTCGCCGGAGAATCCGCCTTCATCATCGTCGGCATCCTGATGCTCTTCGCCTACGTCGCGATCATCCGTTTTGCTGCGAAGTATCCCGAGCTTCACATGGAGAAGCCGGGCGACAAAATGGAGTACCTGCCCGAGATCGGGCCGACGCTTAAATCCGGCTTGCACTACCTGCTGCCGGTCGCCGCACTGATCTGGAACCTGATGGTGGAGCAGCTCTCACCTGCGCTTTCCGCGTTCTGGGCCACGCTGTTCCTGATCTTCATCCTCGTCACCCAGCGCCCGCTGTTCGCCTTGTTCCGCGGCACGGGCGAGTTCGGTCCGGCACTGCGTCACGGCTTCAGGGATCTGTTCGACGGTCTCGTCACCGGTGCCCGCAACATGATCGGCATCGGCATCGCGACCGCTACCGCCGGCATCATCGTCGGTACCGTCACCCTGACCGGCATCGGCCTGGCCATGACCGAACTGGTCGAAGTCCTGTCCGGTGGCAACCTGATGATCATGCTGTCCCTGGTTGCGGTGATCTGCCTCATCCTCGGCATGGGCCTGCCGACGACGGCCAACTACATCGTGGTATCGACACTGATGGCGCCGGTGATCGTCGAACTCGGCGCCCAGCAGGGCCTGCTGGTGCCGCTGATCGCAGTCCATCTGTTCGTGTTCTATTTCGGCCTGATGGCAGACGTCACACCGCCGGTCGGACTGGCTTCGTATGCGGCAGCAGGCATTGCAAAGAGCGACCCGATCAAGACCGGTTTTACCGCCTTCGGCTACAGCGCACGAACGGCCATCCTGCCCTTCATGTTCATATTGAACACGCAGTTGCTGCTGATTGGCATCACCGACGTGTTCCACCTGGTCATGACGATCGTCAGCGCCACCATCGCCAGTCTGATGTTTGCTGCAGCGACCCAGGGCTGGTTCGTGACCCGCAACCGGATTCACGAAACGCTGATTCTGCTGCTGGTGACCTTCAGTCTGTTCCGCCCTGGCTACTGGCTGGACATGGTCTACCCCGCATATGACGAAGTCCCCGCAAGCCAGCTCACACAGCTGGTGGAAGACGCCCCCCCCAAGGGCAACCTGCGCGTATGGGTGCAGGGTCTCACCCTTGAAGGTGACGATGTATCCAAGGGTGTGCTGTTGCCGCTTGGCGACCCCGGCACCGCGCGTGAGCGCCTGTCGCGCATGGGCCTGACCCTGATGACACTGGGTGACGACGTTCAGGTAGCAGCGGTCAAGTTCGGCAGCCGTGCAGAAAAGCTCGGCCTCGAACAGGGGTTCAACATCACCTCGATCGAACTGCCCGCAGCTGGCCGCCCGGACAAGGAATGGGTGTTTGTGCCCACGCTCCTGCTCCTCGCAATGGTCTGGTTCATGCAACGTGCCCGGGCACGTCGTGAGCCACCAAGGCCCCCCTACAACCCGAACGCCTGATGACAAAGGGCGCTCCCCGGAGCGCCCTTTTTTGTGCCGTGCGAAACGGTGACGAGTTCAGACCAGGGACGGGCCATTCACGATGGCCTCAGCATCCCTTTCGTTGATGCGGACGGTAGCACTCGCCAGGACATGAGCAACAAGCCAGTCCTTCAAGCGCGCAACCCCCTCTTCATCAAGTTCGACAAAACGGCATCCCGTCTTGCGCTCGCTACCCTCACCAACCTGGTTGACCACCTTGGCATACCCTTCGATACGATCAGGCACCCCTTCGCGCTGCAGCACAAACTGAAATCGGGTACCGCAATCGAGGTCGTGTGAGACAGGAAGCGAGAACCCCTCCAGCGAGAGATCGTTGAGAGGGCGGCGCTCACCGTTGATCTGCGCCCAGAAACAGATATCACCGCGACGCGTCGCGACGAATCTTTGCCGTGCACGACGCTCGGACGCACCATCTGCTGCATTCATCAATTCGCTCCATGAAGTATCTTTTCGCCCATGTTAGCGCAGCCGCGCAGCACAAGGGCATCCGGAATACTTCAGAGGGGAAGTCCGCGAGGTTTGCGCCCCGCTCTGGCGAACAGGTGGTCGAACACGCTGCGCGGCAGAACGCGCATGAGCTTTGCCACCCAGCCCATCTGCCACGGCGTCACTGCAAAGCGGTCGCCCCGTGCGATGATGCGCGCAATCCGTCGCGCAGCCACGTCGGCATCGAGAATGAAGGGCATCGGATAAGGGTTGATCGCAGTCATCGGTGTGCGGATATAACCCGGCGCAACGGTGACGACCTTCACGCCGCTGCCGTGGAGTTCGACCCGCAGGCTTTCCAGATAGGCAAGCACGCCCGCCTTCGAAGCACTGTAGGCGCCTGCACCCGGCAAGCCCCGAATGCCCGCTACCGACGCGATCCCGACCAGTCGTCCGCTGCCACGAAGACGCATTGCGTCGACGAAGGGCTGGAAGGTTGCCACCATGCCGAGCAGATTCGTGCGCAGCACGCGTTCGAACGCATCCACATCTTCGGCGTATTCGGTGAGCGTGCCCACCGACACGCCGGCATTCGCAATGACAATATCGGGCACACCAGACACTGCAACGAACTGCTGCGCCACGCCACGGAGCGCCGCCGGATCACCGACATCGGCGACCAGCACCTGGTGCGACCCGGGGAGCGACGCCACCAGCGCCTGTAATGGTTCGGCACGGCGTGCAATCAGCCCCAGTCTTGCGCCCTGGCTTGCATAGTGGCGCGCGAGCGCTTCGCCAAGACCGCTCGAAGCCCCCGTGATGAGGACCCGCAGTGACGGCAGTGGATCAGTCACCGCGCTAGCCGGCACGCCGGCTCAAGCCGCCCATCAGCTGCGACGCGGCTCGCTGCGCACTCGCGCAAGCAGTTTATCGACCTGCGTCAGCGTGCCTTCGTGGCTGCCGGTGAGGGAGGCCGACGTGATGAAGCGACCATCCACCGCCATCGTCGGCACGCCCTGAACCTTGTATGCACGCCCAATCTGATCTGCGCGCTTGACGAGCGACTCCACGCCGAACGACTTGTAGGCTTGCATGAACTTCGCGGTATCAATGCCGCGCTTGCCCACCCACGCACGCACGCCATCTTCCGTGTGCAGCGGTTCCCTGTCGTCCTGAACCGCACCGAAAACGAGTTCATGCAGGGCCTCGACCTGTCCCGTCACCTCGAAGGTGTAGTAGAGCCGCGCAAGCGCCTGCAACTGCGGATTTCCCCAGATTGCAGGCACGCGGACAAAGCTGACATCAGTCGGCATGCGCTTGATCCATTGACCCAGCAAGGGATCAAAGTCGCGGCAATGCGGGCAACCGTAATGGAAAAACTCAATCACTTCGATCTTGCCCTTGGTCGCGGTCGGGACGGCCGGCTCCAGCACCTGGTAGCCTTGACCGGAACCGCTTTGGGCAAGCACCGTCGCGGCAGGACTGGCCAAAAGTGCAAGCGCACCAAGTTGCTGCAGGGCATGACGACGATTCATTCTGGACTCCGGTATTGGTTGACGCCGGTCAGACGCGCGCAATGCGCGCTTCGTTCCGCGCCAGCACTAAAAATCATTGACCCGCGCGGGTCACGGTGGTGTTGAAGCCGGACGCAACGAGGCGGCTACGTACCGGATTCAGTTCGTCCGGACCGTCGAAGGGCCCGATTCTCACTCTGTGCACCGTGCGCCCGTCGGGCAGCTGTCCGCGCTGCGAACTCGCCTCGACGCCTGCCAGCGCCAACCTTGCCTTCAGATTGTCTGCCTCGGCAGCATTCTCGAACGCACCGAGCTGCAGATAGAGCTTCTCCACCGGGCGTTCCACCACCGGCACGCTTGGAACGCTCGGCACACTCGGCGCTTCGGCAGGCGCCTGCGCCGCGGGCACATTGTCGCCCTGAGGCAGGATTTTGTAGAACTCGAAATCCTGCTTCACGACCGGACGGTCACCGGGCTTTCCGGGCAGTGCAGCGGGAGGCTGGTTGACGACCGGCACCCGCGGCGCGACCGGCGCCGACTGGAACGGGTTGGCGCGGGTGAAGAACCAGGCCGCACCCGCGGCAATCAACGCCCCCATCATCAGGCCGATGAAAATGCCGATCAGGGTTCCACCACCGCTGCGAGCGGGTGCGCGACCCGATTTGCGGGGGGCTTTACGAGGCTGAGTCAAAACAATCTCCGAATTACATCGATTCAGGTGCGGACACACCGAGCACGGCCAGGCCGCTCACCAGCACCTGGCGTACCGCCGCGGCAAGGGCCAGCCGGGCGAGCTTGACGGCCTCGTCATCAACCAGCATGCGTTCGGCGTTGTACCAGCTGTGGAAGTCTGCCGCGAGATCCTTCAGATAGAACGCAATCTGGTGCGGCGCATAATCCTCCGCTGCAGACTCCACCAGTTCGGGGAAGGTCGACAGACGGGCGCACAGTGCGAGCTCCC
Organism: Azoarcus sp.; assembly: GCA_023230755.1. GTDB lineage: Bacteria > Pseudomonadota > Gammaproteobacteria > Burkholderiales > Rhodocyclaceae > Parazoarcus. The sequence goes on along the minus strand of JALNWS010000111.1, from coordinate 3,334 downwards.
GTTCGTTTTGCAGCAGGCCGAGATCAGCCTGAGCCAGTTCGGCACGCTCACCGCCCCACTGATTGAGCACCGAACACACCCGCGCATGTGCGTACTGCACGTAATACACCGGGTTCTCGTTGCTCTGGCTCTTGGCCAGGTCAAGGTCGAAATCGAGATGCTGATCCGACTTGCGCAGCACGTAGAAGAAGCGGCAGGCATCGTTGCCGACTTCCTTGCGCAGTTCGCGCAGGGTGACGAACTCGCCCGAACGGGTCGACATCGAGGTCTTCTGCCCGTCGCGGTAGAGCACCGCAAACTGCACCAGCGCCACGTTGAGCTTTTCGGTCGGCAGGCCGAGGGCGGCAATCGCCCCCTTCACGCGCGGGATGTAGCCATGGTGATCCGCACCCCAGATATCGATGATGCGATCGAAACCACGCTCATACTTGTTCAGGTGATAGGCGATGTCCGACGCGAAGTAGGTGTAGAGCCCGTTCTCGCGTTGAACCACGCGATCCTTCTCGTCACCGAACGCGGTGGAACGGAACCACTTTGCGCCGTTCTGCACGTAGATATGGCCCTGCTGCTCGAGCTGTGTCACCGCACGTTCTACCAGGCCGGTATCGAACAAACTCTGCTCCGAGAACCACTTGTCGAAGCGTACGCCGAATTCCTGCAAGTCCTCGCGTCCATCGCCAAGCTGCTCGTTGAGCGCGAACCCATGCACCCAGGGGTAGTCCTCGCCGAGCAGGCGCTTGGCATTGGAGATCAGGGCATCGAGATGGAGTTCGCGTTGCTGCTTGGCTTCATCGTCCTTGCGCTCTGCGGGCGGCAGGCCGGGGGTACCGGCCGTCACCTGCTCGGCGGTGAATCTGGCGAAGCGGTCCTGATGGGCGTCACGCATTTCACGCCCCATGGCCACGACGTAATCGCCCTGATAGGCGTTGGACGGGAATGCGACTTCGATCCCGAAGAGGGCGAGGTAACGCAGCCACGTCGACAGCGCCAGGATGTCCATCTGACGGCCGGCGTCATTCACGTAGTACTCACGACTGACCTCGTAACCGGCGAAGTCGAGCACATCGGACAGCGAGGCGCCGTAGGCCGCGCCACGGCCATGGCCGACGTGCAGTGGCCCGGTGGGGTTGGCGGAGACGAACTCCACCTGCACCTTCACGTTTTTCTTCTCGCCGCGCCCGAACGCGGCGCCCTTGGCGAGTACCTCGCGGACCACGGCCGTCTTCGCGGCAGGGTCCAGCGTGAAGTTGATGAAGCCCGCGCCGGCCACCTCGGTCCTGGCCACCAGCGTCGAGACCGGCATTTCGGCCAGCAGTTTCGCGGCGAGCTCGCGCGGATTGCGCTTCATCGGCTTGGCCAGCTGCAGCGCAAGGTTGGTAGCAAAATCCCCGTGGCTCGCCTGTTTCGGGCGCTCCAGCAGGATCGGGGTATCGGCCAGCTCGGGCGCAACGCTTTTCAGCGCGGCTTTCAGGAGATCAGCAAGTAGAACTTTGGGGTCGGCGCTCATGACACGTTCAGGGACATCGAAACCATCGATTATAGCGGATCAACCCCTCCCTCTCCCGCCCCACATGTGAGCGCAGCTTACGTTCACTGCCTTCCACCGCCCCCCCTTTCCCGCTAAAGTCCCGGTTCTCCTGCTACCGGTTGTCCAAAGTGCGTCTCCTGCGTCTCACCAAGATCGTTTCCGTCAGTCTGCGTTTCGGTCTGGACCGAATGATTCTGGACGCCGACGCCAGCGGCCGGCTGGCCCGCATATGGAACGTCGTGTTCTTCTGGCGCACCTACGACGAACCCCGTGCAGTGCGCCTGCGGCGTGCGCTCGAGTCGCTCGGTCCCATCTTCGTCAAGTTCGGACAGATGCTCTCCACCCGGCGCGATCTGCTTCCGCCCGACCTCGCCGACGAGCTTGCGAAACTGCAGGACCGGGTGCCGCCCTTCCCCACCGAGCAGGCGCTCGCGCTGCTGCAGACCATGTACGGCAAGCCCGTCGATGACGTGTTCGGCAACTTCAACCGCACGCCGGTGGCCTCGGCCTCGGTGGCGCAGGTGCACTTTGCCGAACTGCCCGACGGCACCGAGGTTGCAGTCAAGATCCTGCGCCCGGGCATCGAGCATGTGATTGCACACGACCTGGCACTGCTCGAAGTCGCCGCCATGCTGCTCGAAAAGATCTGGCCCGAGGGCCGACGGCTCAAGCCGCGCGAGGTCGTTGCCGAGTTCACCAAATACCTCAACGATGAGCTCGATCTCATGCGCGAGGCCGCCAACTGCTCGCAGCTGCGGCGCAACTTCAAGGATTCGTCCCTGATGATCGTGCCCGAGGTGCACTGGGACTGGTGCGGCCGCAACGTGATGGTGATGGAGCGCATGCACGGCGTACAGATCTCCCAGATCGAAGCGCTGAAGGCGCAGGGCACGGACCTTCCCGCACTGTCGCGCGCCGGCGTGGAGATCTTCTTCACCCAGGTGTTCCGCGACGGTTTCTTTCATGCGGACATGCATCCGGGCAACATTTTCGTTCATCGCGATGGCCGTTACATCGCACTCGACTTCGGCATCATGGGCACGCTCAACGAAGTCGACAAGAACTACCTCGCAACCAACTTCCTCGCCTTCTTCCAGCGCGACTATCACCGCGTCGCACTGGCCCACATCGAAGCGGGCTGGGTGCCGGCCAAGACCCGGGTGGACGAGTTCGAGGCGGCGATCCGCACCGTGTGCGAGCCGATCTTCGACAAGCCGCTGAAGGACATCTCCTTCGGCAAGACCCTGCTGCGCCTGTTCCAGACCGCACGTCGCTTCGAAATGGAGGTCCAGCCGCAGCTGGTGCTGCTGCAGAAGACTCTGCTCAACATCGAAGGCCTCGGCCGCCAGCTCGACCCCGAGCTCGACCTGTGGAAGACCGCAAAACCCTTTCTCGAGCGCTGGATGAACGAGCAGATGGGGTGGCGTGCGCTGATCCGCGAAATCAAGACCGAAGCACCAAGCTGGGCCGGCACCCTGCCGCAACTTCCCCGACTGATACACCACACCCTCACCGAGGGTGGCAAGCAGCAGGCGGCACAGCAGGCCCGCATGGAGCAGCTCGCGCGTCAGCAACGCCGCCAGGGATGGCTGCTGTCGGCCATCGGCGTGATTGCCGCAGCCCTGCTTGCGCTGGAGGCGTACCGGGTGTTCGGCGGCTGAACCCGACGGGGCCGACCTCCGGACACGATCGCAGCGAACGATTCCGCGCCAGCGCCCTCCAACGTTGTAACGTCACACAAGCACCCGCCTGACGGCGGAATGGGAGGTGCGTCATGACGAATACAACCCACCTGCCGGCCGGCCC
>JALNWS010000110.1 GCA_023230755.1 Azoarcus sp. | reverse complement strand
GGCCGTTTCTGGCGCTACGCCGAGACCTTGCAGCGGCTGCGCGACAGCCTGCTGCGCACGCACGATGCCGAGGGCTGGCGTCAGGCCCTGATCGGTGCGCTCGAGTCCATCGTCGGTGAGGCGGTCGAACAGGCCGAAGCAGTGCGCGAAGTGCGTGCCGCGATCAATGCGCTGGGCGATGACATGGGTGCCGGCCATCCCGATGGCAGGGTGGCGCTCGACGTCGTTCATCCAGCGCTCGCTGCGCGGCTGGACGACCCGGCGCGCGGCGGGGTGCCCGGCGGCACCGTGACCTTCTCCGCGTTGTCTTCGCTGCGCAGCCTGCCCTACCGGGTGGTGTGCGTGATCGGGCTGGACCAGGGCGCCTTTCCGGGCAGCGACCGCCCTGCCGAGTTCGACCTCATGGCCGCGCGCCCGCAGCGCGGCGACCGCCAGCGCCGGCTCGATGATCGCAACCTGTTCCTCGACGTGGTGCTGTCGGCGCGCGATGTCCTGCATCTGTCCCATGTCGGGCGCAGCGTGCGCGATGGCAGCCCGCTGCCGCCCTCGGTGCTGGTGGATGAACTGCTCGACACCCTTGCCACGGCCTGCGCAGAAGATGCTTCGCAGCCCGAACAGCTTGCTGCTGCCCGTCGGCGTCTGACCGTATTCCATCCGCTGCAGCCCTTCTCCATTGAGTATTTCGTTGCCGACGCATCGCCGGATGCGCGCCTGAGCAGCTTCCACGAGGACTATGCTGCCGCGCTCGCTGCGCGCTTGCGCAGGGCGGGCGGCCTTGCGCAAGCCGTACCTGACACCAGTGCGTGGGACGAGGCCGATGATGACGGTGAGGGCGACGACAATGCCTCTTCCCCGGCGCTGCGGCCCTTCTTCGACGCTCCGCTGCCGGCACCGGAGGCGGCGTGGCGCGAGCCTGATCTGGAGCAGTTGATCCGCTTCTTCCGCAATCCTTGCCGCAGCCTGTTGCGCGACCGCCTCGGGCTCGATTTGCCCGAGGCCGATGAGGAACTGGAGGATGTCGAACCCTTCCTCCCTGACTGGCCGGGGCGGCAGACGCTTGCCGCGCGGCTGTTGCCGACTCTGCTCGCGCGCGACGCAGCGGTGTTCGGCGTGGATGATGGCGATGCGGCCGTGCTTGAACTGGCACGCGCCGGCGGCGAGTATCCGGCTGGCGTGCTTGGCGACGCCTCCCTGCGGGGCGAAGTCAGGACGCTTGACCATTACGCCCGCCGGGTTGCTGCGGCCATCGCGACGCCGCTACCGGCCCACACCTGCGCCCTTGAGTTCGACCTCGAGGCCGAGGGCAGGAGCGAACGCTGGTCACTGAGCGCGGCCTTTGGCGATCTCCATGCACAAGGCCTGGTGCGCCACCGCTATGACGACACCCGCCCCGCAGATTATCTGGCCGCCTGGCTCGCGCATCTGATGCTGTGTGCCGTGCCGGTCACGGGCGTGGCGTGCGAAACCCTCGGGCTGTCGCGCGACGGATCCTTCCGCCTGCATGCAGTCGCGCCGGACAGGGCAAGACGGCTGCTTGCCGATCTGCTGGCGCTGTACCGGCACGGCCTGAGCACACCCCTGCATTTCTTCCCCAAGTCGGCCTGGACCTACATCCTCAACGACGAGAGTGTCGCCAAGGCGCGACTGAAGTGGAACGGCGGTCAGCGGGTCGAATACGGCGAAGCACAGAATCCCGCGTATCGACTGGCCCTGCGCGGCCTCGGCGACCCGCTGGATGAGGCCTTCTTCGATATCGCGCGACGGGTGTTCGGGCCCTTGCGTGAGTACCTGGAAGACGGACGGCTCGGGCTGATGCCTGGCAAATAGCGCAGATGCCTGCGTGACGTCAAGCGCAGCCACTGTCACCGGTATAATCGGACGCTGTTCTTGTTCCAGGTATCCATTGTGTCCGACCGTCTTTCCGTTCTGCCCCAGTACCTTCTGCCCAAGCAGGCGCTTACCGTTCTGGCGGGCAAGCTGGCCGGCATGCACGCGGGCGGGCTCACCACCCGCGTAATCAAGTGGTTTGTCGGCCGTTACGGGGTCAACATGGACGAAGCGGCCAACCCGGACATCAGCAGCTATCCGAGCTTCAACGAGTTCTTTACCCGGGCCTTGCGCGATGGCGTGCGGCCACTCGACGAGGCTGAGCTGGTCAGCCCGGTGGACGGCGCGATCAGCCAGTTCGGGCCGATCGTGCGCGACCAGATTTTCCAGGCCAAAGGCCATGCCTACTCGACCACGGCGCTGGTCGGTGGCGACGCGGAGCTGGCAGCAGGCTTCAGGGATGGCAGCTTTGCCACCCTTTACCTCAGCCCGCGCGACTACCACCGCATCCACATGCCTTGCGATGGCCGTCTGACGCGGATGATCTACGTGCCGGGCGAGCTGTTCTCGGTCAATCCGACCACCGCGCGCGGGGTGCCCGGGCTGTTTGCACGCAACGAGCGTGTGGTGTGCGTGTTTGAATCGGCTTTCGGCCCCTTCGTGCTGGTGCTGGTCGGGGCAACCATCGTCGGCAGCATGGCCACGGTGTGGCACGGCGTGGTCAACCCGCCGCGCTCGGCGGAGGTGCGCGAGTGGCGCTACGAGGACAAGGACATCCAGCTCAAGAAGGGCGAGGAAATGGGGCGCTTCCTGATCGGCTCCACGGTGGTGATGCTGTTCCCCACGCCGCGGGTGAAGTTCAACCCGGCGTGGGCGCCCGGCGCGGCGGTGCGCATGGGCGAAGCCATGGCTGTGCCGGCAACGGCCTGAGCCGCGCACCGTCAGCGTCCTCTCGCACCCATGGCCTCGACCGACATCGATCTCGACGTTTTCAGCTGTTCGCTCGACGGTATCAGCCTGATCGAGGCCTCGGCGGGCACGGGCAAGACCTGGAACATCTGCGGGCTTTACCTGCGTCAGCTGCTCGAGCGTGATCTGCAGGTGGGCTCGCTGCTGGTGGTGACCTTCACCAAGGCCGCGACTGCCGAGCTTTCCACCCGCATCCGCGACCGCATCGTCGACACCCTGCGCGTGCTCGATGGTGGCGATGCCGGGCCCGACCCTTTCGTGCCGCAGCTGATCGCCACCGTCAGCGCGGCCGGCATCGATCCGGCGCTGATGCGCACGCGTCTGCGCCATGCGCTGCAGACCTTCGACGAAGCGGCGATCTTTACCATCCATGGTTTCTGTCAGCGTGCCCTGGCTGACACCCCCTTCGCGGCAGTGCTGCCCTATGCCGTGGAGCTGGTCGAGGATGACAGCGCGCTGCGCCTCGAAGTGGCGCAGGATTTCTGGCGGCGCGAGGTGGCCAGTGGTGTCTTGGAGCAGGACCTGGTCGAGTTGCTGGTGCAGCGTGGCGATTGCCCCGACACATGGGCGGCGCAGCTCAGGACGGCGATGGGACGGCCCCTGGCACAGGTGCGGTGGGACGAGGTCCCGGCCCAAAACGAACTGGGTGCCGCCTGTGATGAGCTGGTTCGCGCCTATCGTGAGGCCGTCGCGCAGTGGGCGGAAGCCGATGGCGCGATGGCTGCACTCGGTGTTGCGCTCGATGGCCTGCACAAAGGCAGCTACAAACCGGAAACCATTGAACGTGCGCGCGAGCAGTGGGACGATTGGCTGAGCACAGGAGACGCACTGCACGCACTGCCGGCGGAAAAGGATCGCAAGCTGCAGCTGCTGGCGGCCGACACCTTGAGCGACAAGACCACCAAGGACGGCCTCAAGCGTGGCATTTCGCCGCCGCAGCACGGTTTTTTCGACGCCGCAGCTGCCCTGCTCGAAGCACGCGCGCGTGCCGACGAGCGCCTCGAGGCGGCGCGGCTGCAGTTGTTGCGCCGCTTTCTCGAGCACGGTGCGGCGGATTTGCGCCGGCGCAAGCGTGAGCGTCGTCTGATCTCCTTCGACGACATCCTGTGGAACGCCTACGAAGCCCTGCACTCCGGAACCCAGTCGTGGCTGGCTGCGGCGCTGCATGCGCGCTACCCGGTGGCCCTGATCGACGAGTTCCAGGATACCGATCCGCTGCAGTTCGCCATTTTCGATCGTATCTATCGCCATGAAGGCCGGCACGGCAGCCTGTTTCTGGTCGGCGACCCCAAACAGGCGATCTACAGTTTCCGCAGTGCAGACCTGTTTACCTATCTCAGCGCCCGCGACAAGGCCGATACGCGCTACAGCCTTGGGCGCAATCAGCGCTCGACGCCGGCGCTGATCGAAGCCTGCAACCGGCTGTTTGGCGCCAATCCGGCGGTGTTCATGCTGCGCGGGCTCGACTATCGCGCGGTCGGCAGCGGCGCGCGTACGCGCGCACCGCTGGTGGATCAAACCCACTCTGGCACCAGCCCCGCCGCCTTGCGCCTGTGGCGCATCCCGCGCGATGAGGCGCAGGAGGGCGAAGAGGGCGGCGACCGTCTGCCGCGTGCGGTGGCGATGCAGCGTGCGGCGGCCGCCACGGCGGCCGAGATTGCGCGTCTGCTGGCGGCAGGTGCCCAGGGCGAGGTGCGCATCGGTGAGCGTGGTCTGGCGCCGGGCGACATCGCGGTGCTGGTGCGCAGTCACAGCCAGGGGGCGCGGATGCGCCAGGCGCTGGCACGGATGGGGGTGGTGAGCGTCGAGCTATCGCAAGCGAGCGTTTTCGCCACCGAGGAGGCAGAAGAGCTGGAGCGGGTGCTGCTGGCAATCAGCGAGCCTGCGCGCGAGCGTCGGGTGAAGGCTGCGCTCGCCACCACGCTGATGGGGCGCGATGCGCAGGCGCTGGCGGCACTGGCCGATGACGAGGCTGCGCTGCTCAACGTACTCGACCGCTTTGCCGCCTGGCGCGACGCCTGGCTGCGTCATGGTTTCGGCGTCATGCTACGGCGCTGGATGGCCGATGATGGGGTGGCGGCGCGGCTGCTGGCGCGCGACGACGGCGAGCGCCGCCTGACCAATCTGATGCATCTCGCCGAACTGTTGCAGCAGGCGGCGGGCAGCGCATCGCCCGAGGTGCTGCTGCGCACGCTCGCGTCCCGGCGTGCCGACGGCAGCGCTGGCGAGGCCGCCCAGCTGCGCCTGGAGTCGGATCGCAATCTGGTGCAGATCATCACCATCCACCGCGCCAAGGGGCTGGAGTACGGCGTGGTGTTCTGCCCCTTCCTGTTCGACGGCCATCCCTCCAAGGGCGACAGCGGGCCGATGCGCGCGTGGCACGACGATGATGACCAGCTGATCCTCGACTACCGCATGGCGTCGGCCACGGACAAGGAGATCGCGACGCGCCAGCTGCGCGAGCGTCAGGCCGAGGACATGCGTCTGATCTACGTGGCCCTGACCCGCGCCGTGCACCGCTGCTATCTCACCGTCGGCTGCTACGCCACCATGAGCTTCGGCCGCCCAAGCTACAGCGAGGGCACCCGCAGCCTGCTCAACTGGATGGTGGCGGGAGCCGAGCATGGAATCGAGAAGTGGCGCGAGGCAAAGCTCAGCCCGGCTGAGGTCGATGCGCACTGGCGTGGGCTTGTCGCTCGCAGTGTGCTCGAGGGCAAGCCGGTCATGGTGCTCGAGGATCTGCCTGATGGCAGTGGCGAAGCGCTGCCGTCCACCGAGGCCGGCCGGCGTCAGCCGCGGGCGCAGCGCCCGCCGCAGATTCCGGCAGGCTGGCGCATGGGCAGTTTCAGTGCCTTGATTTCGGGTGCGTCACATGAATCCGCGGCGCTCGATCACGATGCCCGCATCCTGCCGCAGCGGGCCGAGGTGGATGAGACCGACGCCGACGCTGGCGCAGTGCTGCCGCCTGCGGCCGATGACATCCTGCGCTTTCCGCGCGGGCCGGCTGCTGGCGATTGCCTGCATGCCGCGTTCGAAAACGTCGACTTCACCGATGCGGGCACCTGGGACGACGCGATTGCCATGGCCCTGCGCGCCCACCCGCAACCGGCGGCCAATGCGGCCGAGGCCGAGCGCCAACCGCGCATGCTGCGCCATCTGCTCGAGGATGTCCTCGCCACCGCACTGGTGGAAGAGGGCGGACGCAAGCCCTTGCTGCTGTCGCGCATTCCGATGAAACAGCGCATGGTCGAACTTGGCTTCCAGTTGCCTGCGCCGCAACTGTCTGCAGCGCGCCTCAATGCCTGGCTGGCGGACAAGGGCTACCGCATGCCAAGGCTCGGTTTTTCCGATCTCGCCGGTTACCTCAAGGGCTTCATCGATCTGGTGTTCGAGCACGATGGCCGCTTCTGGGTGCTGGACTGGAAGTCCAACCATCTCGGCGAACGCCCTGCGGATTACGGTCCGGCCGCGCTCGAAGGGGCGATGCAGTCACATGGCTACCATCTGCAGCATCTGCTCTACACCGTCGCGCTGCACCGCCATCTTGCACGCAGCCTGCCAGACTACGACTACGACGCGCACTTCGGCGGCGTGCTCTATCTATTCGTGCGCGGCGTGCGTCCGGGTTGGCTGGTTGCCGGACAGCCTGCGGGGGTGTTCCGCCACCGTGCGTCGCGGCAGGTGATCGAGGCACTCGACGATCTGCTGGCGGCGCGGGTGACGGCAGAGGGAGTGGCGCACTGATGGCTGCTCCGGATTCGATGCCGCAACTCGACCTTGCCGAGGGCTTTGCCCGCCATCTGCGAGGGTGGGCGACCACGCTCGGTGCGCCCGCAGACGCCTGTGCGGTGCTGGCGCCGGTGGCGCGCAGTCTGGCGCTTGCCGCGAGCGAGGGCGATGTGTGCCTGCCGCTGGCGCAACTTGCGCAAGATGAAGCCATCGCCTGCACGCCGGCCGGGCTGCGCGCAAAGCTGCTCGAAAGCCGGGTGACGGCGCTCGCCGAGCCGCTTCCGCCCGGAGATTGCGCCCATCCGCTGGTGCTCGACGCCGACGACCGCCTCTACCTGCGACGCTTTTTCGATCTCGAACAGCGCCTGGCTGCGGCGCTGGTGATGCGTGCCCGCGCGCCGGCCCAGGCCGTGCCGCCTGCTTTGCGCACGACGCTCGACAAGCTGTTCAAACCGCGATCAACATCGGGGCCGGACTGGCAGAAACTTGCAGTCGCGCTCGCGCTGCAGGGGCGGCTGACCGTGATCAGCGGCGGGCCGGGCACGGGCAAGACCACCACGGTGGCGGCCCTGCTGGCCTGCCTGCTGGAGCTGACGCCCACGCTGCGGATCGCGCTCGCGGCACCCACCGGAAAAGCGGCAGCACGCATGCTCGAAGCCCTGCGCACACGCGCGGCAGACCTGCCGGCAAAGCTGCGCAAGCGCCTGCCGGCTGAAGCCCATACCTTGCACCGCCTGCTGGGCGTCACCCCGCTTGCCGGGCGCTTTCGTCATCACGCCGGCAATCCGCTGGCGGTCGATGTGCTGGTGGTGGACGAGGCCTCGATGCTCGATCTCGCCCTTGCCGCGCGCGTGCTCGACGCCCTGCCGCCCGACGCCCGCCTGATCCTGCTCGGGGACAAGGACCAGCTCGCTGCCGTGGAGGCTGGCGCGGTGTTTGCCGAACTCTCGGCTGCACGTGTGTTCAGTGCGCACACCATCGAACAGCTGGTGCTGCTGACCGGCACGCAGGCAGCGGACCTGCCGCCACCCTCGACAGCGCCGGCGCTGGCCGACAGCGTGATCTGGCTGACTGAGAGCCACCGTTTCCGCAAGGACTCCGGCATCGGCCGGCTCGCCGCCAATATCAATGCTGGCGAGGGGGCCGAGGCGCTGGCCTGGCTGCGTGGCGGTGAAGATGCGTCCGCCCGCTGGATCGACGATGAAGGCACGCGCCCATCCGAAGCCACCCTGAGCGCGATGGAAGCCGGTTATGCCCCTTATCTGGCGGCCTTGCGCGCGCCGGCTGCCGATGCGCAGGCGCGTGCTGCAGCCGCCTTTGCAGCCTTCGATTGTTTCCGGGTGCTGGTGGCCGTGCACGAAGGCGGGCGTGGGCTGGACGCGCTCAACGCCCATCTTGAGCGCGTGCTGCGCACAGCGCTGGATCTGCCGCCAGAGCGCGGCCCGGGTCATGCATGGCTGGGGCGGCCGGTGATCGTGCTGCGCAACGATGCGCTGCTCGGCCTGTACAACGGCGACATCGGCCTTTGCTTGCCGGATGACAGCGGTGCGCTGATGGTGTTTTTCCCGCAGCCGGGGGGCAGCTACCGCTGTATCGCACCCTTGCGCCTGCCGGTGCATGACACCGCGTTTGCGCTCACGGTGCATAAGAGCCAGGGCTCGGAGTTCGAAGCGGTGTTGCTGGTACTGCCGGCCACGCCGGTACGCGTGCTGACCCGCGAGTTGCTCTACACCGGCGTGACGCGCGCGGCGCGGCAGGTCACGCTGGCGGGGCCGGCGCGGGTGTTTGCCGCCGGCTGCGGGCTGCGGACAGTGCGCCTCAGCGGGCTGGCGGCGCGGATGTCAGCGCAGCCATGAGGGTATGCAGATTGTGGCGCATCATTGCGATATAGGTTGGTGCCGGGCCGGCAGTGGTCGATAGCGCGTCCGAATACAGCATGCCACCCATCACGGCGCCGCTTTCTGCGCTGATGCGCTCGCTCAGACGCGGGTCGCTGATGTTCTCGACGAAGATCGCCGCCACCTTCTCTTTTCTGAGCTGGCGAATCAGTTGTGCCACGCCTTTTGCCGTGGGCTCCGCGTTGTTTGATACCCCCACCGGAGACAGGAACTCCACGTTGTAGGCGTGGGCGAAATAGCCGAAGGCGGCGTGCGAGGTGACCACCTTGCGCCGTTCCCTGGGCAGGCTCCCCAGCGCCTTGTGGATTTCTGCGTCGAGCGCCTTCAGTTGGCCGCTATAGCGTTCCGCATTGGCGCGATATTCGTCTGCACCTGCGGGGTCTGCATCGATCAGCGCTGCGGCGATGTTGTTGACGTAGCGCAAAGCGTTGCCGACGTCCTGCCATGCGTGAGGGTCGATGCCCTCCCCAGTTCCGTGGTCGTGATCGTGGTCATGGTCATGGTCGCCGGCGCCCTTGGCAAGGGTATCGATGCCGGTGCTCGCGATCACGACCGGCCTGGTGTAGCCGCCCGATCGGGCCAGTCGGATCATCCAGTCGTCGAAACCGAGGCCGTTGGCCACGACCAACTGCGCGCTCCCGATACGACGTGAATCGGATGGTCGTGGCTGAAAGCCGTGTGTATCCTCGTCGGGTCCGACCAGGGTCTGTACATTTACCCGGTCGCCACCGACTTCGCGCACCATGTCGCCAAGGATGCTGAAACTGGCGGTGACCTCGATCGGTGCTGCATGGGCAGCGCCCGTGCTTAGTGCAAAGGTGGCAAACAGGGTGGCGGTGATGCGTGACAGCGACAGCATGATGACTCCGTGAGTTCAGGATTCGAGGTGTTTGCGGCTTGGCAGGCGCCCGGCCAGCAGACCGCCTGGTGCGGCGATGAGCGACGCGAAATAGACCAGGCCGCACATCAGCACGATGGCGGGACCGGCGGGGACGTCGGCATGGAAGGAGAACAGCAGTCCGGCAATGCTGCTGGCAAGCGCGGACAGGCTGGCGAACAGCAGCATCGCGGGCAGGCTGCGGGTCCATAGCCGGGCGGCTGCCGAGGGCAGGATCATGATGCCGACCGCCATCAGGGTGCCGAGCGCATGGAAGCCGCTGACGAGGTTGAACACCACCAGCAGCAGAAAGCCGTAGTGCGCGACCGGCGACAGGCGGCTGACTGCGCGCAGAAAAGAGGGGTCGAAACACTCCAGCACCAGTGGCCGGAACAGGAGTGCGAGACCGAACAACGTCAGGCTGGTAATGCTGGCGATCAGCAGCAGCGACTGGTCGTCCAGTGCCAGCACCGAGCCGAACAGCACATGAAGCAGGTCGAGGTTGCGCCCACGCAGGGACACGATCATCACCCCGGCGGCCAGAGACAGCAGATAGAAGGCTGCGAGGCTGGCATCTTCCTTGAGCACCGAGGCGCGGGTGACGAGACCGGCGGCGAACACCACCACCAGCCCGGCGAGGATGCCGCCGATGGTCATCGCCCCGAGCGACAGGCCGAAGGCCAGGTAGCCAAGCGCCGCGCCGGGGAGGATGGCGTGGCTCATCGCATCGCCCATCAGGCTCATCCGCCGCAGCAGCAGGAATACTCCGACCGGTGTGGCGCCGAACGACAGGGCGAGGCAGCCGGCAAGCGCACGGCGCATGAAGCCAAAATCGGCAAATGGTGCAAACAGCAGTTCGTTGAGGCTCATGCGGCCTCCGCCACGTGACACTCGGGCGCATTTTCGTCGAAGGCTTCAGACAGATGACGCGCCCGCGCGAGCAGGGCGTCGGTCATGACCAGAGAGGTCGGGCCGAAGGCGACCAGCTCACGTGCGAGCAGCAGACAGGTCGAGAAATGCCGCCGTACCTGCTCGAAGTCATGGACCACGGTCAGCACCGTGCGGCCCTCGGCGTGCCAGTGCAGGATCAGGTGAACCAGGTCTTCCACGGTACGTGCGTCGATGGCGGCGAAAGGCTCGTCGAGCAGGATGATTGGGGCGTCCTGCAGGATCAGGCGGGCAAAGCGGGCACGTTGCAGCTGTCCGCCCGACAGCGAGCCGATCTGACGCGCTTCGAAGCCGGACAGGCTGACAGCCTCGATGGCGTTCTCCACCCGGTGGCGTTGCGCGCGGCTGAGACCGCCGAAGGGGCCGAGCTCGCGCCACAGCCCCATCGCCACCATGTCGAATACGGACACCGGAAAGCTCTGATCCATCTCGCTGCGCTGGGGCATGTAGGCAATGCCGCCGCGGGGCAGGTCGGGCAGATGTATGCGGCCGCCGATCGGGCGCAGTTCGCCTGCGAGGCCCTTTAGCAAGGTGGATTTACCCGCGCCGTTGGGCCCGACTACTGCGACCAGCGCACCGGCTGGGATGTCTGCGTTCAGGTGATGAATGGCGGGGTGGCGCTCGTAACCCAGGGTCAGATTTTCGAAGCGGATCAGGGGCGGCATGGAGGCCTGCATTTCAGTTTACCGCCCACAGGACGACAAGCCACAGCAGCGTGGTAGCGGCGACGGCGATGCCGATGCGCAGGCCGAGGCTGCTGCCGAGCGGGCTGATGCGTGGTGGGTGCCGGGGCACCGGGTGATTGTGCGAGTGTGAGTGGGCCATAGCGGTGGGTGCATCACTGACGCACGCCTCAAAGTGTTTGGGAGCGGAGGTAAGGTGTTGAGTAGCGCTCAGTCTTCGTCGGTCGTTTCCGGGGTAAGGCCCTGAATGCCGCAGGTGGCGCATGCGCCGTGCAGCACGAGTTCGGCCCGGTCGAGGTGAAAACCGTCGGGCAGGTTGACCCTCGACGAAGGCTGAAGGCCTTCAAGGCAGATCACCTGGCCGCAGCGGTCACAATGGAAATGCGCATGGCGATGACTGTGGGGGCGCACCATCTCGAAGCGCCAAGCGCGATCACTGCCGGCAATGCGCCGCGCAATGCCCTGCTCGACCAGCCAGTCGAGGGCGCGGTACAGCGTGACACGGTCGTGCGGTATGTCGATTGCGGCCAGCGCGGCGCCCAATTCCTCGTGCGACAGCGGCTGGGTGCTGCCCTGCAATGCTTCGACGACCGCGACCCGGGTGCGCGTGACCCGCCCGCCATGACGGGTGATGATTTCACGCGCGGCTTGAGCGGGTTGCGGAGAGGCCGGTGCATTCGATGAGGTGCGCATGCGCTTGTGGCTGTTTGCGATTGGTATTGCAACATTGTAGCATTAGCGTGATTGCTTGATTGCACATCATTCTTCGAACCCCTGCATTCACCGCTGATGGAGACTTCATGAAACAGAGCACGATCGCGCTGGCCATATTGCTGAGCGCGAGCACCGCCTTCGCGCAGCACATGCCTCATGAGCATGGCGTGGCAGAGCTGCGCGTGGCGATTGCCGGCAATACGCTGCAGATCGAGTTCGAGAGCCCGCTCGACAACCTGGTGGGTTTTGAACATGCGCCGCGCACCGACGCCGAGCGCATGGCACTGGCGCAGGCAGTCGTGACCCTGCAGGGCGTCGAACGCATCGTGACGCTGCCTGCGACAGCCGCATGCGCGGTGCTCAGGACTGAACTCGAACAGCCCTTTGCCGATTCCTCCTCCGGCAGCGACGATGGTCATGCTGAAATAAGCGTCGTCCATACCTTGCAATGTGCAACGCCAAGTGCGCTCGCAGGGCTTGAGGTCAGATTGTTCGAGCAGTTTCCCCGCATCCGGGAAATTCGTGCCGAGCGTGCTTCGCCCCGTGGTCAGATCGCGGCGAAGCTGACGCCGAAGCAACGCATGCTTTCACTGTGAGCGCCGCTGCGGTCGAGCTGCGCGATTTGCGTCTGCGCTGGCCGGGGGCCGCGTCAGACTGCCTGAGCATCGACCGTTTCGAGCTTGCGGCAGGGGAACGGGTGTTTCTGCAGGGGCCGAGCGGTAGCGGAAAGAGTACCTTGCTGGCACTGATCGGCGGCGTGCGGTCGCCGACTGCAGGACACGTTGCGGTAGCCGGGGAGGTGCTGGACGCGCTGTCATCCTCGGCCCGCGATCGCTTTCGCGCCGACCACATCGGTTTCATCTTTCAGCTCTTCAATCTGCTGCCCTATCTGTCGGCACGCGACAACATCTTGCTGCCCTGCCGCTTTTCCGCGGCCCGGCGTGCGCGACTGCAGCGCGCGGGGCGCACGCCGGATGATGAGGTGTGGCGGCTGGCCGGGCGCCTGGATCTGGCCCCAGAACTGCTGATGCGCCGTGCGTCCGAGCTTTCGGTGGGACAACAGCAACGGGTGGCAGCGGCGCGTGCGCTGATCGGCGGGCCCGGCCTGATCGTGGCAGACGAGCCGACCTCGGCGCTTGATGCCGACCGTCAGAGTGCATTTCTCGATCTGCTGTTAGACGAGTGCAAGGCCGGTGGTGCGGCCTTGCTCTTCGTCAGTCACGATCCGCGCCTGGCGGGTCGATTCGATCGCGTGCTGAACCTCGCGGACATCAACCATGCTGCTGACTCAGGGAGCAGGTCATGAGCCCGATCTGGCATCTGGGTTGGCGCAGCATCGCAAACCGGCGCCTGTCGGTCGTGCTGACGGTGATTGCAGTGGCGTTGTCGGTGGCGATGCTGATCGGCGTGGAGCGTGTGCGCAATGATGCCCGGGAGGGGTTCGCCCGCACCATTTCGGGCACCGACCTCATTGTCGGCGCGCGTGGCGGACCGGTGCAGCTGCTGCTGTACTCGGTGTTTCACATGGGCGACGCCACTAACAACATGGCGTGGCAAAGCCTGCAGCAGATCGCGGCGCTGCCGCAGGTCGACTGGGTGGTGCCGGTCTCGCTCGGGGATTCGCATCGCGGCTTTCGCGTGGTCGGGACCACATCAGACTTTTTCGCGCGTTACCGCTACGCGCAGGATGAATCCATTGCCTTCGCCGCAGGCCGCCGCTTTGCCGCGGCGCCCGAGGGCATTTTCGAAGCGGTGGTCGGCGCGGAGGTGGCTGCACGCTTCGGCTATGTGGCGGGACAGCACATCGTGCTCAGTCATGGCAGTGGGGGTGGGGTCAGCTTTTCCGACCATGCCGACAAGCCGTTCACCATCGTCGGCGTGCTGAAGCGCAGCGGTACGCCGGTGGACCGGTCGGTGCTGGTGAGTCTGGAGGCCATCGAAGCCATTCATGTCGATTGGCAGGCCGGGGCACCGATACCCGGCGTGCACATTGCCCCCGAACAGGTACGCAAGTTCGACATCTCGCCCAAGACGGTGACGGCTGCGTTCATCGGACTCAAGAACAGGGTGACGGTGTTCAGGGTGCAGCGTCAGATCAACACCTTTGCTGCGGAGCCACTGACGGCGATCCTGCCCGGCGCGACGCTGCAGGAACTGTGGTCGCTGATCGGTGTGGCCGAGCAGGCCTTGCTGGCCGTGTCTGCGCTGGTGGTCGTGGTCGGCCTGGCGGGGCTCGTTGCGGTCATGGTCGCCAGCCTTGGCGAGCGCCGCCGGGAGCTGGCCATCCTGCGTGCCCTGGGTGCGGGGCCGAGGCAGATTCTGGCCTTGCTGATGCTCGAGAGCATGGTGCTGGCCCTTGCCGGGATTTTCCTTGGTTTGGCTGTGGTCAGTATCGCCACTGCAGCGCTTTCCCCATGGCTTGCCGCAGAATACGG
>JALNWS010000109.1 GCA_023230755.1 Azoarcus sp. | reverse complement strand
TGCTCGGCATCCAGACCAAAGCTGCCGGCCATGCCGCAGCAGCTGGCCTCGACAAATTCGAACTCGAAGTCGGGAATCAGGCGCAGCACCTTGCGCAGCGACTTCATTGCGCCGACCGCCTTCTGGTGGCAGTGGCCGTGCACGAGGGTCTTCCCGCCCCCGACCGGCTTGAGCGCGAGCGTGAGGCGCTTGCGGTCGTGCTCGCGCGCGATGAACTCCTCGAACAGGTACACCTGCTTCGCCAGCGCCTCGGCCTCCGCCCCGAGACCGAGCTTGAGGTGGTCGTCGCGCAGCGACAGGATGCACGATGGCTCAAGCCCGACGACCGGCGTGCCATCGGCGAGCGCCGGGCGCAGCGCGGCCTGCATGCGCAGGGCTTCGCGGCGGGCGGCGTCGACCTGACCGAGCGACAGCCAGGTGCGGCCGCAGCACAGCGCACGGCCCGGCTCGGGATCGTTGGCCGCGGGCCCGAGCACGTGCACCCGATAACCGGCGCGGGTGAGCACGGCATGCGCGGCCGCGGCGATATCGGGGTCGAAATGGCGGGCGAAGGTATCGACGAAGAGAACGACACGGCGCGCCTCCGACGCTGTGGCGTGTGCGCCATCGGCAGGCTGCGGTTCAGCCGGTGCGAGATACGGCCGCACAACCGGCTCGGGGAGCGTGCGGCGCGCCGAGATGCCCAGCCGGAGCTCGAGCAACCGTGCCACCGCCGGCACGCGGTTGCGCACCCGCACGAGGGTGCGCAGCAGACGCGGGTGGGCAAGCCAGCGTGGCAGGTTGGCAAACAGCCGGTCGCGCGGCGAGACCCCGGTCATCGCATTGCGCTGGGCCTGCCATTCGATCTTGATCGCTGCCATATCGACCTGGTTGGCGCACTCGCGCTTGCAGCCCTTGCAGCCAACACACAGGTCCATGGCCGCGACCAGGCGCGGGTCGGCGAAGGGCGCCGGGCCGTATTCGCTGTTGAGCGCCGCCTTCAGCGCCAGCACCCGCCCGCCGGGTGAATGCCCGGCGTCGTCGGTGACCCTGAAACTGGGGCACATCACCCCCTTGGGCTTGCGCTGGCACAGGCGGTCGCTGATGCACACCGCCACCGCCTTGGCAAAGTCGCCACCGGTGGCGGGAATCCCGGCATAGGCGTCGCCCTGGCCCGCAGTCTCGTAGGACGACCAGTCGAGTTGATGTTTCATATGCTTCCTCCGCAAAGGGAGAAAGCAATTCCGATACCACGCCGCAAACCCTCACAAGACGCCACAAACCGGCCTGATCAGGCTCACGCCGTGGCGCGAACCCGACAAACCGACATGCAAGGCTTACTCGTGTCGCAGCGCCTCGATCGGATCGAGCTGTGCCGCCCGACGTGCCGGAAAGTAGCCGAACACCACGCCGATCGCTGCCGAAAACAGGAAGGACAGCAGGTTGATGGTGGGGTCGAACAGGTAGCCGATGTTCATGATTCCGGACAGTGCAATGGAGGCCGCCGCCGCAAGGATGATGCCGATCACACCCCCAAGGCTGGACAGCACCACCGCCTCGATCAGAAACTGCAGCAGCACTTCGCGTTCGAGCGCGCCGATGGCCAGGCGTATGCCGATCTCGCGCGTGCGCTCGGTAACCGACACCAGCATGATGTTCATGATGCCGATGCCCCCCACCAGCAGGCTCACCGCCGCCACCGCCCCCAGCAGCATGGTGAGGATGCGGGTGGTGCCGGTGAGGGTTTCGGCCAGCTGCCGGGTGTCCATCACGCGGAAGTTGTCATCCTCGTTTTCACCGATTTTGCGGCGTTCGCGCAGCAGTTTCTCGAGCTGCGCCTTGATGGCATCGACCGCGTCCGTACTGGAGGCGGACACCATCAGCATGTTGATGTCCTGGCTACCGCTCAGCCGACGTTGCACGGTGCGCAGTGGCATGACCACGGTATCGTCCTGATCCGAGCCCATCGCCGACTGCCCCTTGGACTTGAGCAGGCCGATCACCTCGCAGGCGAACTGGCTGATGCGGATCTCCGCACCCACCGGATTCTGTGCGCCAAAGAGGTTATCGCGCACGGTGCTGCCGATCACGCACACGGCCTTGCCGGCGCGCTCTTCGGCGTCGGTAAAGCCTCGCCCGGCGACCAGCTCCCAGCCCGCCGCGCTGAAGTAGTCGTTGCTGCTGCCCGTCACCATGGTCGACCAGTTCCGTGCCTGATAGACCACGGTCGCCGAGCTGTTCGCCACCGGTGCCACGGCTGCGGCGCCGGTGATCTGGTTGCGTATCGCCTCGACGTCGGCGGCCTTGAACTTGGCCGCCTCATCGCTGCCCGGGCCAAAGCGCTGCCCCGGACGCACCATGAGCAGATTGCTGCCCATGCTGGCGATCTGATCGGCTACCGAGCGCGTGGCGCCGTTGCCCAGCGTCACCATGGTGATGACCGCCGCCACCCCGATCACCACCCCGAGAATGGTCAGGAAGGAGCGCATCAGGTTGCGGCGGATGGCCCGCATCGCCAGCAATAAGGTATTCCATAGCATCAGGCGCTGACCTCCTGCCGATGGTCGCTGTCGACCCGGCCATCGACGAAACGCACCACCCGCTTCGCGTACACGGCCATGTCGGGCTCGTGGGTGACCATGAGCACGGTGATACCGCGCTCGCGGTTGAGCCCGGCGATCAGTTCCATGATCTCCTGGCTGTTGTGGGTATCGAGGTTGCCGGTCGGTTCATCGGCAAGCAAGACCTTGGGACCGGTGACGATGGCGCGCGCGATGGCCACTCGTTGCTGCTGACCGCCCGACAGCTCATTGGGCGTGTGGTCTTCCCAGCCGTCCAGCCCGACCTGCTTGAGTGCAGCACGCGCAGCGGCATGGCGGCTTGCCGCCGGTTCGCCACGATAGATCAGCGGCAGTTCGACGTTTTCCAGTGCGGTGGTGCGCGACAGCAGGTTGAAGCCTTGAAACACGAAGCCGAGAAAATGCCGTCGCAGCAGCGCACGCTGATCGCGGGTCATGCGCTCCACGTGCACGCCCTGAAATTCGTAGCTGCCTGCCGTCGGCGAATCGAGGCAGCCGAGAATGTTCATCGCCGTCGACTTGCCCGACCCGCTCGGCCCCATCACGGCGACAAATTCACCCTCGTCGACGTCAAGGTCGATGCCCTTAAGCGCCTGAAACTCTGCCGCACCGCGCCCATAGCTGCGGGTGATGCCCGAGAGCCGGATCAGCGGCGTCGTGGAGCGCGTGCCAGTGTTCATTTCGCAGCGCTCACGGTTTCGGTGATCACCTGCGTACCGGACTGGAGATCGCCGCCGGTGATTTCGGTGAAGCGTCCGTTGGTAACGCCCGTCGTCACCTCGATCGGCACCGGATTGCCATCGCGCACCACCCAGACCTGCTGGCTGCCTTCCTTCTGCACCACCTGCTGCTTGGGCGAGCCGCCCGGCGGACGCGGCATCAGCGAAGACAGGATGCCGCCACGCGACTTCGACGCCGCAGTCACCGCCGGCGGCGTAAAACGCAGTGCGGCGTTCGGCACCAGCAGCACGCCATCGCGGGTGATGGTGGTGATCTCGGCGGTGGCGGTCATACCCGGTCGCAGGCTGAGATCGTCGTTGCTCACCTGCAGCACTGCGGGATAGGAAATCACACCATCGGAATCAGTGGCGTTGAAGCCGACCCGGGTGATCGAAGCCTTGAAACGCCGTCCCGGCCAGGCATCCACCGAGAACGTCGCTTTCAGCCCCGCTTTTACCTGGCCGACATCCGCCTCGTCGACATCCACGCTCAACTCCATCCGCGCCAGATCCTCGGCCAGCGTAAACAGCGTGACCGCCTGCAGCGAGGCCGCCACCGTCTGGCCAGGGTCCACATCGCGCGACAGGACCATGCCGTCGATCGGGGAGCGGATCGTGCCCTTGCCGAGGTTGGTCAGGTCGGTCTGCAGGGTGGCCTTGGCTTCGGCGATGCTGGCGTGCGCGCTGGCGACAGTGGAATCGGCACGCTTCAGATCAGCCTCTGCCACCTCCATTTCAATCCTGGATGGCACCTTGCCACCGGAGAGTCGCGACACCTCGCGGTAGCGGTCAAGCTTGGCTGCGGCCTCCATCCGTGTGGCCTGCGCCTGCACCAGGCTGGCCTCGGTAACGGCCAGCGCAGCGCGCGATTTGGTCACGTTGTCCTCGAATTTGGATAGATCGAGCCGGGCCAGCACCTGCCCCTTTTTCACACGATCGTCGTCGTCGACCAGCACTTCTGCAACCGTGCCCGACAGTTCACTGCCCACGCTCACCTGATTGGTCGGCTCAAGATTACCGGTAGCCGACACAGTGACCACCAGGCCGCCAATTTCCGCCGCCTGCGTGTTGAACTTCGGCAAACCGGCATCGCCCCTGCTGCCAAACATGTACCAGGCCACCAGCGCCAGCAGGACGGCCAGCGCAATCAGCCACAAGACCTTGCTGCGCGCAAAAAATCCGCCGCTGCTTCCACTGCCCGCGAGAATTGCGTTGAGATCGGGAGCCTTTCCGTTGCCGGCTTTGCCGGATGCGTCGTTCATGATGCTGTCCTGGTGTCTTGAGCGGAGTCCGTCGGTGACCAACCGCCGCCGACTGCTTTGTAGAGCTGGATTTGTGCACTGGCGAGCTCACCGGTGCTGCTGGCGAGCTGGTCCTCGAGGCTGAGCAAGGTGCGCTGGCTGTCGAGCACGTTGAGGAAATCGGTCAGGCCGGAAGCATATCGATGTTCGGCGATCAGCAGCGCCTCGCGCGCAGAGGCCGTGGCTTGCAGCAGCTGGGTACGACGTTCCCCCGAGTTCGCCACCGCCACCAGTGCGTTCTCTACATCCTCTAGCGCAGTGAGCACCGCCCCCTGATAGGCAAGCCGGGCCTGTTCAAGCAGGGCATCCTGTATTTCGATATTGGCCACGATGCTGCCGGAGTCGAAGATCGGCGCCGAAATGCCAGCCAGCAACGACCGCGTCAGGGATCCTGTGCTGCCGAGCGCATCCAGGCTAAGCGCACTCAGACCAAGCGAGCCCGACAGGCTGAAGCTCGGATAGCGTGCGGCCTCGGCTTCGCCCAGACGCGCCGTCTGTGCTGCCAGGCGCCGCTCGGCCGCACGTACATCCGGACGCTGACGCAGCGTGTCGGCCGGAATCCCCACTGCCAGCGAAACCGCAGTTTGCGGAATCTCGGCTTGGGTCAGACGCGAAGCCAGTTCGCCCGGCGAGCGCCCCAGCAGGACCGCGAGCCGGTTCTGCGCTTCAGTCACCGAGGTGCGCAGCGTGGGCAGTGTTGCGCGGGCGCTCTCCAGTTCGGTACGTGCCTGCGCCGCGTCGAGATCCGACACCAGCCCGGCCTGTAGCCGCCAGCGGGTCAGATCGAAGGTTTCACCGCGCGCGGCCACGCTGGCCTCGGCAACCGCCAGACGGCGCTCGTTGGTGCGTAGCTCCACATAATTGAGCACCACTTCGGCCACCAGTGACACCTGGGTGTCGCGCAGGCTTTCGGCGCTGGCACCGAGATCGCCCTCGGCCGCTTCCACCCCGCGCTTGAGGCCACCGAAGATGTCCGGTTCCCAGCTGGCGTCGAAGTCCGCGCTGAAGAGATCGCTCGTGGTGCCGCTGCTGCTCTCCGAGCTCGTCCGCGACCGGCTCGCCGAACCCGATGCCGTCAGCGACGGCCCCAGCGCCGATCCGGCCAGCGCCCGCCGCGCCCGCGCCTCGCGCAGTTGCGCACGTGCGGTGGCCAGATCGAGGTTGGCTGCCAGCGCATCGGCCACCAGCCCGTCGAGCACCGGGTCCTGATACTGGCGCCACCATTCGGCCAGCACCGTCGCATCCGCTGCGCTGACTGCGCTGGAAGCAGACCATTTCGCAGGTACTGCGGTCTGTGGCTGCTCATAGTCTGGGCCCACGGTCATGCAGCCGGACAAGGTCAGCACGGCAGCCAGCACCAGAGACAGGCGTGCTCGCATGGGAAAGGGATCTGTTTGGGGAGGGGGCCGTAGCCCGGCAGAGGCATTCATGAACGTTCTCGTAGTGTTCACTCCGTTCTGCCCACATCGTCTGGACAACGAAACGCAGCAGTCACGGTGATTTGGACGGGGAAATGTTACTGCCCGTGGCACCCCTGCATTGTGTTGGAATGTAGCGGCTTTGTAGCCGCAGATCACATCATGCCGACGATGTGGCCGATCTCGGCTCACGCCGAACATATCACTTGCCACACGGTCGTATTTCTCGTCTATAATCCGCGCCCTTCAGCACCCGTGGCGCGTCTTTACCGACGCGTGTGGCCGGACACGATTCGGCAGCGGAGCAGAAGCCCTGGTGGTGAAATTGGTAGACACGCTATCTTGAGGGGGTAGTGGCGAAAGCTGTGCGAGTTCGAGTCTCGCCCAGGGCACCAACAGCAGTACAATGTAGTCCGACTGAAGCCAGATCGCCCGCAGACACGGGAGTCTGGCTTTTTTCATTGCAACCATCCGGAGCAGAAAATGCGCGTACAAACGAATTCGTCCGACGTCGGCCGCTGTGGCTGTGGCCGTCGCGAATACTGCGACGGCAGTCATGGCCTCACCGAAGCACAGTGGCAGGCGCTGAAAGCAAAAGAACGTGAAGCTGCCCGGCAACAGCCTGCCAACGTCGAACCGAAGAAAGCCGGCTAAGCGAACTTTTCCTGTTTGTAGTCAGCCCCGGCGCCATCATCCGGTGCGCTGGCCTTGAGTTCGAGCTTTTTCAGCGTCAGCATTGCCCGAAACCGCGTGGGTTAGTTCTGTTTCAATGACGATGGCGGGCACTTTCGGGTGGTCCCTTACGAAACAGAGCGGCCGCTCTTCGCCAGCGTAGTTAAACGCCCTCCGCGCAGCCTCACTCACCCGCTTCAAACCGCAGATAGGCCCGGCTGACATTGCCCCGATGCAGCTCCGCAAAGTTCGCGAGATGCGCGAACTGCGGTGCATCGCCCAGGGCGGCAAGCGCCTGATTCACGCCGGCCATGTCGTCCGCAAAACGCCTCGCTCCCGATGCCACGAAAGCGAGGTAGTCGCCAGTGTCGCGCTGGGCGCCCGCGAGATCGGTGACGCTGCCGTGACCAGGCACGACATGCACTGGCGCAAGTGCCTTGATGGCCTTGAACGCATCAAGCCAGGTGCTCACATTGCTTTGTGGCAGGATGCCGAGCAGGCGATCCATGTAAACATGGTCTCCGGCAAAGACGATACGCTCGGCCGGCAGCCAGACCACCACATCGCCCGGAAAGTGGGCGTTGGCAAGATAGCGGATCTCCAGTCTGCGCCCGCCGAGTTCGAGCACTGCGCTGTCTTCGGTTGGTTCACGACTGGCGTATGCCGGCTGCGTGCCCTTGAAGCGCGCCTTGAGCAGCGCGGCAAGCGCGTCTGACTCGGCAATGGCATAGGCCTTCTGGGTCGCGACGGTACGCGAAAGCGCAATCACCTCGGCGCCGCGCGACGCAAAGTAGCCGTTACCCAGCCAGCGGTGATCCTGGCTGCCGGTGTTGATGACCCACTTCACCGGCTTGCCGGTGAGCTTGCGCGCCTGCGCTTCAAGCAATCTCGCGCCTTCGAACGAGGCGCCACTATCGATGAGGACTGCGCCACCCGGCGTGTCGATGACGCCAAAGTTCGCGTTCAGCGCATGATTTTCGTAAGTACGTCCGCCAATTTCGCCAATCAGCACAAAAACCCTGTTGCCGAGCGCCTGCGACTTCAGGAGATCGGCGGCCGAGACCGACCCGGCAAGGACGAACAGCACCAGGAAACGTATTGCGAAGCGAAGGAGCATGAGGGGCCTCGAACCTTGATCGTTTGCGAAGTCGCAGGACCAGCATAGCAAACAGGCGCTGCGGGAAGCCGCCGGATCAGCCCTTGCGACAGCGCATCAGAAAGATCGGATACTCCCGCGCCCCTTCGCCTCTCGTCCGGGTCATACGGAACACGGTGGAGAACGTCACCTCTCGAAGCCCCGCTTCTTCGGCGAGCCCGCCCAGATGCGCACGGTCGAACCCGTTGTGGCCGTCGAAGTCGTCGCCGTGGAACGTGCCGTCCTCCGCATCGAGGTCTGCCACACACAGGTAGCCGCCGGGCTCAAGCAGGGTGTACAGATCCTGCAGCAGACGCGCGGTATCCGGCACATGATGCGCAGTCATCAGCGAGTAAATCAGGCCGAAACGCTCGGCGGGCAGGGGGTCAGTGGCCAGATCGAGTTTCAGCGGCGACATGTTGTCAAAACCGCCGTCGGCGATTTTCTGTGCAGCCACTGTCAGCATCCCCGCCGAGCTGTCCACCAGGGTGATGTGCCCCAGATCGGGCTGGAGGAAGAAGCTCAGCAGGCCTGTGCCGCACCCGAACTCCATCGCACGCAACTCGCGTGACACGGGCACGCATCGCCGGATTCCGTCAGCAACCGCAGCCGATCGATCAACCTTGACCGGGTCGGCATCCCAGGTCGCAGCCTTGGCATCAAACTGACTCATGATTGACGGCATCCTCGCGGGCAGTGGAAGCGTCAATGATACAACTGCCCGTCATGCTTCAGCCAACCCGCCACATGCCGGCCCGCCGGGTCGTCATGGGTCCAGTGAATCACCCCGCCCTGCGGATTCCATTCGTACTCGCCGTAAAACTCCACGCGGTCACCGGTCTCGAGCCCGGCGACTCGCGGTGCAAGATCAATGTTATGTGCCACCAGCACCGTTTGCCCCGAGTCCAGACGCAGGATGAAGCGCTGATGCCGGCTCCCCTTGTTGTCGTCGGCCAGCACTTTCAGCACCGTGCCGCTGCCCTGAACCTGGAGGTCGCCCTGGCGGTTCCGGAAGGCGGCTGCGAGGGTCTGGTCTGCCGACTCCGTGCGCTCGATCGTGACCGCTGAGCGTACGGGTTCGATCAGGGCCTGGATGCCGCCGAAACTGACGCCGGCCAGAACGACAGCGAGCAACAGGATCTTTTTCATGTTCCACGCCCTCGGGTTGGAAGCCAATCGTGGACGATAGCACTCCGGCACACAGCACCGGATACGACTGATATTCGACAGACATGGATCAGGAATGCGACACCAGCGCCGGAGCGGATGCATTGAACGGCATTGCATCGGCGGGGCAAACGACGTCGTGGCCGAATGGCAGGCGCACGCGGGCGATCTGGTCAGTTTCGATGCCGCCCGGGTTGCGTCTGGCGCCGTATCGGCGATACTCGGGGGCTGACTTCAAAGACACAACCTCGGAGGGCGCAAGGCCATGAGCGACATCACCATCTTTCACAACCCCAGATGCGGCACCTCGCGCAACACGCTGGCGATGATCCGCAACACGGGCGTCGAACCGCTGGTGGTTGAATACCTGAAGACGCCACCGACGCGAACCCAACTGGTGGAACTGATTGCGGCCAGCGGCCTGTCGGTACGCGAGGTGATGCGCAGCAAGGAGGCGGTGTTCGGCGAGCTGGGCCTCGGCGATGCCGGCTTGAGCAACGATGCACTGATCGACGCCATGGTGGCGCATCCAATCCTGATCAACCGGCCCATCGTGGTGACGCCGCTGGGGACACGCCTGTGCCGGCCGGCAGAGCGGGTGCTGGAGATTCTGCCCGTGGGGCAGCAAGCGGCAGATGCGGAGGGCAAACGTGTCTGATGCACTGAGCGATATGCCCAATCTGCGTGGCGACCTGTTCCGTGCGCCCGATCGGGACCGGCTGTGCCCGGCACAGCGCTCGACCCATGCGCCGCGCATCCTGCTGCTCTACGGTTCACTGCGCAAGCGTTCATTCAGCCGGCTGGTGATTGAAGAAGCTGGCCGCCTGCTGCAGGCGATGGGCGCCGAGATCCGCATTTTCAATCCAAGTGGCTTGCCGCTGCCGGACGACGCACCCGACACTCACCCCAAGGTGGTGGAATTGCGCGAGCTGGCTCAATGGGCAGAGGGCATGGTGTGGTGCTCGCCGGAGCGCCACGGCGCGATGACAGGCATCATGAAGGCACAGATCGACTGGATTCCGCTTGCCATGGGCGCGGTACGCCCCACCCAAGGCAAGACGCTGGCGGTCATGCAGGTGAGCGGAGGCTCGCAGTCCTTCAATGCGGTCAACCAGATGCGCGTGCTCGGGCGCTGGATGCGGATGCTGACCATCCCCAACCAGTCATCGGTGGCGAAGGCCTTTCTGGAATTCGACGACAACGACCGCATGAAGCCTTCCGCCTACTACGACCGGGTGGTGGATGTGATGGAAGAGCTGGTCAAGTTCACCTTGCTGACGCGGGATGCGGCCGGATATCTGGTAGATCGCTACAGCGAACGCAAGGAAAGCGCCGAGGAATTGTCACGGCGGGTGAATCAGAAGTCGATCTGAATCCGGGGCATGGCATCGACCACGGCGCGAGAGCGCGTCGGGCTGGATGGCGCGCTTCGTCCGCAACGGCAGTGCGGTTTGTGCTGCGCCATCCAATGACGTTAAGCTGGGCCGCTACTGGAACATGCGGTACGCGGGCAGCCAACGTGACTCGAACAAATGCGCAGGGAGATCTCCATGAAGCGTCACCTACTCGTACTTCTCACCGCCCCGGCACTGCTCGTGGCGGGCTGCGCCTTGAACACGCCGATGCAGCAGCCCCCGCTCGACGCCGCGCTGACGCAGAACGCCACCGCCGGTCCGCTCGCGTTCGCCGAAGGCAGCGTGTTGATGAACAACGACGCTGCATTCGCGGCCAAGTTGCGCCTGATCGCGGAGGCTCGCGAAAGCCTCGACCTGGCGTATTACATCTTCTCCGACGATCACACCTCCTCGCTGCTCAGCCAGGCGCTGATCGAGGCGGCAGATCGGGGCGTGCGTGTGCGCCTGCTGGTCGATTATTTCAGCAGCTACAAGGATCTCGACCGTTTCAGCTGGCTCGAGCAGCAGGGCGGCGGCAACATCGAAGTGCGCTTCTACAATCGCCCCACGCTGGAGATCATCAAGGACGCGGCCTTTCTCACTATGAGCTGCGCAGATGTGGGAGCCAGCGCAAGCGCTTGCGATGACGAGAAGCTCCGTGTGGTCAACAGCTACTTTGAGCCCGATGCGCTCAACGGACAGGGCTTTTCCAACCGCAGCTTTGCCGGATCGGGTCTGTTCCTGTCCGGCCTGTATGGCAAGCACCCGCAAATGCTGGCGTATGCGGTCACGCGCGGTCAGGGTATCGACCCCGAGGCGCTCGCTGCGGGCGCGCCGGCGGCGGACGACAAACGCACCGAACAGCTCAAAGCCCTCGGCAAGCTCTATTTCAGGGCGCGTTACATGAGTGGCGTCGAGAGTACCGTCGCCAGGCTGAAGCTTGCCTATGTGCGCACCGTGTTTGCCGATCAGGTGAATCCGGTGTTCGACACGGTCAACAGCTATTTGCCGCTCGCGCGCCAGAACAACGCGCAGGCGCAGAAGGACTGGGACTATCTCACCGAGTTTCTGCACCACAAGTTTCTGCTTGCCGACCGCAGCACTCTGATCCTGGGCGGGCGCAACGTGGAAGATTCCTACCACATGGAGCCAAGCGCGCTGTCGGACAAGTACACCTTCATGGATACCGACGTGAGGCTGAAGCTTGAGGGTGATGAAGCGACGCTGGCCAGCAGCTTCGATCGTCTGTGGCAGCTGCGCAGCATGGTGGCCTCGATCGGCGAAGTTCGTCAGCACGCGCCCAATGACCTGCTGGCCAACTTCGACGCGGTTCAGGCCGCGCAGGATGCCTGCAAGGACGGCAAGGACAGCGCCTGCATGGACCGGGAGGTCGACAAGCGCTTCGTGCCACTGGCCGCGCGCATGCATGCAGTCGACATCAGCCACCGTGAATACATCGCACGCTATGCCAACGAGTACCACGTGGCCGAGGCCCCACCGCCGCTGCGCGTCGACGACAGCGCCAGCATCTACTATCTGGAAAACCTGCCCGTCACCCAGGGTGAGCGCAACTATGGCGCGCGCCACAACCGCGAAGCGGCCTCGAGCAAGCACATTCAGGCGCTGTGGCGCGCCGCGCTGCAGAACGTCTGCGCCGCCGGATCGAGCCCGCGCGAAGTGGTATTTCACAACGCCTATCTGTTCATGCCCGCCAACCTGCTGCAGGACGTGGGCGCCATGCTCGACGGCAGCCGTCCGTGCCCGGGTGTGAGCCTGTCGCTGATCACCAACTCACTCGCGACGACCGACCTCAACGTGGTAAATCTGCTCGCAGTGTGGCAGCTCAAGGCGCTGGCCGATCACCTGCAGGAAACCGGCACCACCGCCAACGCGGCCAGCCTGCATTACCTGGAATACCAGCCTGAGGACAACAGCCGCCGCTCGCTGCATTCCAAGGTGATGCTGTTCGACAGGGACATCTTCATCGGTTCGGCCAACGCCGATGTGCGCAGCCTGATGATGGACAGCAACAACGGGGTCATGATCCGCAACGCACCGGACTTCGTGCAGGCCTACCGGGACCGTTTGCAGGCCTTGATCGCCAGGCCCGGCTTCATCGCTGACCAGACCGCACTCATCGGCCGCGACAAGGCCGAATTGAGCGTGGAGATGAATGCGCTCGTCGATCAGCTGCTGGCCCGCTACGCCGGAGACGACCGTCTGTCTGCCGAGCAGCAGGCCGACCTGAAGCAGCAGGTTCAGGACACTACGCAGAAGGTGTACGCACTCTCGCGCGAAATCCTGCGCGGCAACGCCAAGGCTGCGGATGAGTTCAATGCGTTGTTCAAGGCCATCTGAAGCGCGCCCCGTCCCGCAAACCGAAGCACGACCATGAACATCGATATGAGCCTTTCCGAGCAATGATGCCTTGGCCTGGATGGCACAACCTTAAATCGCGCACGGGCGAAGAGTTTCGCCACCTGCTCGCAATCAACCCGAGCAACCGGCTGTGGCAGATGCCTTTCGCCGCGGCACTCGCCTCCGGCCTGCCGCTGTTGATCGGTGCCTATTTCGGGCACATGGAGTACGGCCTGATCTCGTCGCTGGGCGGCATGGTGTTTCTGTACCTGCCCGCCACACAGCTGTCTCACAGGATGGTGTGGCTGATGGCATGCGGCTTTGGAATGAGCGCGTGCTATACGCTCGGGGTGATGAGCCACTTCTTCCCTGCGCTGATGATGTGGGTGCTCACCTTCATTGCGGTACTGGTGACGATGGTGTGTCGTTTTTATGCGGTGGGCCCGCCGGGCAGTCTGTTCTTCGTGCTCCCTGCTGCGATCGGTGCCTACACGCCTGGTGTGCTGCTTGATGTGCCGCTCAAGGTCGGACTGTTCGCGATGGGCAGCCTGCTGGCCTGCCTGATCGCATTTTTCTACAGCCTGTACACCCTTCGATTGCAGCCGCCGACACCGGCCCAGCCGTTGACGCCGCCGAGCTTCGACTACGTGATCGTCGATTCGGTCGTGATCGGCGCCTTCGTGGGCATTTCGCTTGCGCTGGCTCAGGTGCTGCAACTGGAGCGCCCCTACTGGGTGCCGGTGAGCTGCATCGCCGTGATACAGGGCATGTCCCTGCGGGCGGTGTGGACCAAGCAAGCGCATCGGATCGTCGGCACCGGCATCGGCCTGCTGCTCGCATGGGCCATCCTGATGCTGCCGCTGGACAACTGGCGCGTGGCCTTGATCATGATGGTGCTGGCCTTCGTGATCGAAAACACGGTCGTCCGCCACTACGGACTCGCCGTCATCTTCATCACCCCGCTCACCATCCTGCTGGCGGAAGCGGCCACGCTGGGGCAGGGTTCAACGGCCGAACTGGTCCATTCGCGGCTTTTCGACACCATCTTGGGTTGCCTGGTCGGCCTTGCAGGTGGGGTGTGCCTGCATCGTCCCCGCATCCGGGCAATGGTCAGCGCCTGGTTGCGGCGCCTGACCCCTTCGCGCCTGCTGCGTTAAGCCAACCTGTACATGTTGCGGCCGACGTCAAAGGTGAGGCCGGTCTCGGCATAGTTGCCGTTGAGCGCTTCGTCGAAGAAATCCTTCACCTTTGAATTCTTCAGCGCGCCGCCTTCAAAGTAGGCGTGTTCGCTGCCGACATGAGGCTGGTTGGTGAAATCCACATACACCGCCTGGCGGCATTCGAGCTTGTACGGGTAGTGCCCGAGGCGCGCCAGCTGCTGCTCACCGACCTTCATGCG
>JALNWS010000108.1 GCA_023230755.1 Azoarcus sp. | reverse complement strand
GGGCAGGTCGGTGGCGGTGGTGAGCACGCCGGTGGTATAGGCGCCAAGGCCGACGAAGGCCGCCTGGCCGAAGCTGGTGAGCCCGCCCACGCCGGTGAGCAGCACCAGCCCGAGCGCGACCATTGCGTACAGGCCGATGTAGTTGAGCAGCGTGACGTAGAACGGCGACAGCACCAGCGGCGCCACGAGCAGCAGGCCGAGGAAGCCGACCAGCATCACGCGCGGCGACAGGAAGGCGGACGCGGAGGCCGCACCTGAGGGGGGCCGCGGTTCGATTGGGAGACGGGCGGTCATTCTTCTTCCTCCACGTGACGGACGGTCAGTGAGCGCCACAGCAGAAAGGGGATGATCAGGGTGAACACGATGACTTCCTTGTAGGTGCTGGCCCAGAAAGCTGAAAAGGCTTCGATCATGCCGACCAGCAAGGCGCCGAGGGCGGCCACGGGATAACTCACCAGCCCGCCGATGATCGAACCGATGAAGCCCTTGAGACTGATGAGAAAACCTGAGTCGTAGTAGATGGTGGTGATCGGCGCGATCAGGATGCCGGACAGCGTGCCGATGAAGGCGGCGAGGAAGAAGCTCGCCTTGCCGGCAAAGACCGGGGAGATCCCCATCAGGCGGGCGCCGGCGCGGTTGATCGCAGTGGCACGCAGGGCCTTGCCGTAGATGGTGCGTTCAAAGAACTGGTAGAGCGCAATGATCAGGGCAAGCGAGGCAGCGATGACCCACAGCGTCTGGCTGTTCAGGGTGATTGGGCCGAGCGGGAAGCTGGCATCGGAAAACGGCAATGTCCTGGCGCCGCTGGGGCCGAAGATCAGCAGGCCGGTACCGACCATCGCCACATGGACCGCGATCGACACGATCAGCAGGACCAGGACAGGGGCACTGGAGATGGGTTGATAGAACAGACGATAGAACAGCGGACCCAAGGGCACGATGAGGGCGAATGTCAGCAAGGCCTGGATGGCCATCGGCAGCGTGGCCAGCGGCAACTGGTACAGGGCCAGTGCGAGCGCGAATGGATAGGCGAGTTTGAGAATTCCGGCAATGTCGATGCTGACTCTGCCCTGATTGCGGATCTGGTGCAGAAGATCGAGAGTCGTTACGACCACCGTCATGCCGGCCAGCAGCCACACCACGGCCGTCACCTGGCCGGCTTGGAGGGTGGCCATCGTAAGCGCCCCGAAGGCAACGAACTCGCCCTGCGGAATGAACAGCACACGGGTCACGGTGAATACGAGGAGGATGGATAGCGCCAGCAGCGCATAGATTGCGCCGTTGGTCACCCCGTCCTGCCCGAGGAACATTGCGATCTGCAAATTCATGATGCGTCCTGATGTCGGGGGCCGCCGCCGTGCTTCGAGGCATGGCGTTCGGCAGGGCAGCGCGTGTGGCGCCATGTGTCCCGGTGTGGGTGGAAACGCGGGATGAGCGATTCCACCCGACACGCGGGCGACGCAGGGATTGACCTGCTGGCGCCCGGCTGCTTCGGGATCTCAAGGCTTTGAGCCCACCTGAGGGTGGTCTCTCCACCTCATCGCCGCTACGTCCGAAGACGCGCGGCCTGATTCAACAGTGGTGGTGGCAGGCTTACTTGAGGAGCGTCCAGTTGCCGTTCTTCACCGTGATCATCACCCGGCCGCGATCGTCAAAGCCGCTGTGGTCGGCGGGGGTCATGTTGTACACGCCCTGGGTGCCGACCAGTTCCTTGGTCTGCTCGAGCGCGTCACGCAGTGCGGAACGGAACTCGGGCGTGCCGGGCTTGCCCTTGAGTGCGGCAAGCGGAATCGCCTGCTTCAGCAGAAGACCAGCGTCATAGACGTTGGCGCCGAAGGTGGCGGGCTTGTTGCCGTGCAGCTTCTCGTATGCGGCGATGTAGTCGGCCGCGACCTTTTTCGACGGATTGCTGTCGGCGATCTCGGGCAGAACCAGCATCAGGCTTGCTGCGAGGATGGTGCCTTCAACCTTCTTGCCGCCGAGCTTGAGGAAGTCGGGCAGCGCTGCACCGTGGGTCTGGTACATCTGGCCCTTGTAGCCCATGTCGAAGAGGGTGGTCTGCGGCAATACTGACGGGCCGCCCGGTGCGGTGACGAGCACGGCGTCAGGCTTGGCGCCAATGAGCTTCAGCGCCTGGCCGGTCACTGAGCTGTCGGAACGCTGGAACTTTTCGCTGGCCACGATCTTGATGCCGTTGGCTTCGGCGAGGCCGCCCATGACCTTGGCCCAGTTCTCGCCGTAGGGATCGGCGGTCCCGATCAGACCGAGCGTCTTCACGCCGGCCTTGACCATGTGCTCGGTCAGCGCCTTGGCGATGATGTCGTCGTTCTGGGTGGTCTTGAACACCCACTTCTTCTGTTCGGTCATCGGCAGCACAACGGCGGCGGTACCTACCGGAGCCAGCATCGGCACGCCGGCTTCGGCGACAAACTGGATGGCGCCCATGGCATTGGGGGAGCCGGAGGGTCCGATGATGGCGTCGACCTTCTCTTCGCTCAGCAGTTTCTTGACTGCGGTGACCGAAGCGGTGGAGTCGGACGCGTCGTCGAGCGCAATGTATTCGACAGTGAGATCACCGACCTTGGTCGGCAGCAGCGGCACGCTGTTCTTCTGCGGGATGCCGACCAGTGCGGTCGGGCCGGTGGCGGACGAGATGACGCCGACCTTGACCTGAGCCAGCGCGCTGCCGGCAAAGGTGGCAAGGCTTGCAAGTGCAATGGCAGCGGGGATTTTCTTCAACATCATGGCGGTTTTCTCCGTGGATGGGGCGTACTGCGGATGAAGGATTAATTGAATGCTGCGTGGTTCAGATGGTGATGCTTCCTACACTTGCGCCGCCGCAGACGTAAAGCGTCTGCCCGGTGACGAAACTGTTTTCCGGGTCGGCAAAGAACATCACCGCACGGGTGACATCGTCCGCGCGGCCAACGCGACGAACCGGAATGCTGGCCGCCAGCGCCTTGTCACGCTCGCTGCCGGCTTCGATGACCGCGTAGTACATGTCGGTCTGGATCGGGCCGGGTGCAACGACATTGACGGTAATGCCCTTGGGGGCGAGTTCCAGCGCCCAAGTCCGGGCCATGCCGATCATGCCGGCCTTGGTTGCGGAGTAGGCGGTGCGTGTCGGCAGTCCGAGTGCCCCGCGTGAGGACATCAGCACGACGCGGCCGAATTTGCGTGCTTCCATCCCCGGCAGGACGGCCTGCATCAGGCTGATGGCGGCGCCGAGGTGAATCTGGGTGAGGCCCTGCAGTTCTTCGAGCTTGACCTCGCCCAGCAGCTTGGGCCAGATCACGCCGGCGTTGTGGACAAAGTGGCTGACGGCGTACTGTGCTGCAATCTCCTGCGCGGCCTGTTCGGTGGCAGCGGCGTCGAGCAGATCGACCTGCACTGTTGTGAGGCGCGGGTGGGTCCATTCTGGTGCGCGGCGCGCCATCGAAACCACCTGATAGCCGTCATCGAGCATGCGCTTGCAGATGTCGGCGCCAATGCCTGCGCTGCCGCCGGTGACGACTGCGATCCTGTCTTCGTTCATGGGTCCGCCCCTCACGCGCTCGGTGCCAGCGCCAGCACCCGCAGCGGGCTGCCGGACCCCTTACGGATCTTGAGCGGCGCGGCAAAAATCAGCGTGCCCTGCGGCGGGAGCTGGTCGAGGTTGGTGAGGCATTGCAGCCCGTAGCGGTTATTGCCGTGCATGTAGTAGTGGCAGGGGTAGGGCGGGTTGAGGTGATGGGCCTGACCGGCGTCGGTGCCGACAGATTCTGTACCAAAGCCATGCACGTTTCGTTCCCGGATGAGCCATGGCACCACTTCGGCGTCCGGACCGGGCGAATGCGCACCATCTTCGGCCATGTTGAGGTACTCCTTGGGCGTGGTGCGCTTGGACCAGTCGGTGCGCAGCAGCACCCAGGCACGCTCGGGAATACGACCGTGCTTTTCTTCCCAGGCCTTGACGTAATCGATGGTGAGAAGAAAATCCGGGTTCTCTGCGCTCTCGGCCGAGACGTCGATCACGCAGGCGGTGGCAATGAAGTTTTCGGCCGGGATCGAGTCGACGGTGTTGTCGGGCTGATCCTTGCCGCTGACCCAGTGCGCCGGTGCATCGAAGTGGGTGCCGGTATGCTCGGACATGGAGAAGT
The DNA here is from genome assembly GCA_023230755.1 of Azoarcus sp. GTDB lineage: Bacteria > Pseudomonadota > Gammaproteobacteria > Burkholderiales > Rhodocyclaceae > Parazoarcus. The sequence continues at coordinate 10,014 of JALNWS010000108.1, read as the reverse complement.
TGTTCCAGTACCAGGCCGGACCGCGTTCGTCGTAGTGCGAGATCTCTTCGATGCGGAAGGGCCAGGCCTGACCGAATTCGGGTGGCAGCACGATGGTGGGAAACTCGGGTGCGAGCGTCTGCGTGAGGTCGACCAGTTTCAGCCGGCCGCTCAGCAACTCGTTCATGAACTGGGCGAGGATGGGGTTGCTCATTCTGTGTGCTCCTTCGGGGGCGGGGCGTTGTTCGGGGGCTTACTGGCCGAGTTCGCGTTCGACGGCCTTGTGGTTCTCGCGCAGGCGTTCGCGGATTTCTTCCGCGATATCGCCGACGTAGGCATCCTCGATACCGTCCTGCAGCCCCTTTACGATGGCCTTGGCGATGGCAGCCGGCGCGAGCTTGGGCGGGGGGGTGAGCTGCTCCCACTCCTCGTCGATCGGGCCGGGGAAGACGTTGAGCACGCGCACGCCGGCACCGCTCAGTTCGGCACGCAAGGTCTGCGCGGCCGACAGCGCTGCAGCCATCGAGGCCGACCAGGCGCCACGTGCGGGGAGTGCGGCAAAGGCGTGGATGGAAAGAATGTTGACCCAGGCCACGGCATTGTTGCTGCCGTCTGCCGCGCGGAAGCACATGCCGGGGCCGAAGGCCTGGGCGAGGCGCATCAGGCCGAGCACGTTCACCTCCATCGCATCGCGAGCGAGGATCACATCCTTGCGCCCGAGGATGCCGCCGTCGCGCAGGTAGGACGCGGTATTCACCAGGATCTCGACCTTGCCGCCGATCGAAGCCGCCAGGCGGTCGACCGAGTCGGTGTCGGTGACGTCGAGCTCGACCACCTGCACCCGCGGATCAGTGGCGAGTCTGTCGAAGGCTGCATTCGCCTTCCAGCTCGTCGGGTCGCCAAGGAAGACCGCATTGGCGCCGGCATCAAGCATGGCCTTTGCGACCGCCAGCCCCATCGCCGACTTGCCGTCGGTGACGAGTACGCGGCGAAACTTCGGATCACAGGTGGATTCGCGCAGCTGGGCTGCATCGCTCATGTTCGGGGTGTCCTTTTCGGGGAGGGCATGAAGCACGGCCTGGCCGCTGCGGTCGAGCTTGAGCGTGAGGCGCACCGGGCCGTCGGCAACACAGTCTTCATGGACGTGGGCGACGACCACCGGGCCGGCGGCCATCTTCACCGTGCCGACACGCCACGGCAGGCGCTCACGAAAATACAGGTCGTTGCTGTGACGCAACGTTGTAGTAGCGATCAGCTGGCCGCGATTGTCCACCGGCTTCCACTGCAGGTGCGCTGACAGGCAGTTGCCGCAGACTTCGCGTGGCGGGTACTGAACCGTGCTGCACTCGGCACACACCTGCAGTTCGAAACTGCCCTCGGCTGCCGCACGGGTCAGGCCTTGGGCGCTGCGGCTGCGCGGGACAGGCGGGCGCGTGGACAGGCGGGTGCGTTCGACCGGATTCTTCTTTTTCGGTTTGACGAGTGGCGCGGTCATGCGGCAGTTCCTCGTTCGAGCAGCGCTGCGCCGGAGCACAGGCCGCGGTCGTAATTGATCATGCCGAATCCCGACACCAGTCCGAGCTTCGCGTCTTCCACCTGGGTCTTCCCGGCGCTGCCGGTGAGCTGGCGCAGGGCCTGCACAAAGCCGAGATAACCGCCCGCCGCGCCGGCCTGGCCCACCGAGAGCTGACCACCCGAGGTGTTGAACGGGAAGTCGCCGTCGATGGTGAAGCTGTGCTCGCGCACGAAGGTGGCGGCCTCGCCCTTGACGCAGAATCCGAGATCCTCGAACTGCATCATGTTGATCACCGGGTAATCGTCGTAGGTTTCGAGGAAGTCGATATCTTCCGGTGCCGCGCCTGCGTGCTCGTACAGCGCGTCCTTGTCCATCGCCCAGCCGCCGCGGAACTGGATCGGGTCTTCGGGGAAGGCGTTGTGGCGTTCGATGGTGGAGCGGATGCGCACGAAGGGCAGCTTGAGTGCCTTGGCGCGGTCTTCGGTCATCACCAGGTAGCCTTCGGCGCCGGCACAGGGCATGACGCAGTCGAAGAGGTGGATCGGGTCGGTGATCGGGCGGGCGTCGATGTACTGCGCCAGGGTCAGCGGCTTCTTCATCAGCGCGTGCGGATTCTTCAGCGCGTTGTCGCGCTGGGCGACGCAGAGCTTGCCGAAATCTTCACGCGTGGCGCCGTAGTGCTTCATGTAGTAATCGGTCAGCAGCGCAAAGCTGGCATTGGGGCCGCCCGCACCATACGGATAGACCGCGTCCTGAGCGAAGCGCGAGAACTGGCTGACCGTGTTGCGGAAGGAGTCCACCTGGTTGGTGTCGCCGGCGATGCAGGCGATCACTTCGGCGTCGCCGGCCTGAACCGCGCGGGCGGCACGGCGCAGCGCGACGACACCGGAGGCACCACCCATCGGGATGTGGTCGAGCCAGCGCGGGCTCATGCCCAGATGTTGCATCAGGCCGACTGCGGTGTCTGGGCCGAGGGTGAAGCTGGACACGCACACGCCGTCGACGTCGGCCTTGGCGATGCCGGCGCCGCGAATCAGTTCGCCGAGTGCGCGCCCCAGCCACCAGTGCGCGCTGTGCGTGGAGTAGCGGACGTAGGGGATGGTCGTCGGCATGACGGCGACCACGCCGTCGTAGCCGAGCCGGGTGCGGGAGAGGGCGCTCACTTGTGGTCTCCCTGGCGCTTCTTCATCGCGCAGGTGTTCACGCAGTTGGCGCTCTCGACCAGGGTCGGGGCGAGCGCCTTGAGTTCGCCACGCTGGATCTTGTTGGTGGTGGTCAGCGGCAGCGCATCGACGAAGGCGACGTAGCCCGGCGCCTTGTAGTAGGCGAGCTGAGACAGCGTCCAGTTCACCAGGTCGGCTGCGGCGGCTTCCATCGCGTTGCGGTCTGCAAGGGTGCTGTCGGCCACGACCAGGGCCATGACTTCGTCGCCGCGCACCGGATCGGGCACGGCGGCGACGGCGACAGATTTGACCAACGAGTGTTGCTGCAGAACGCTTTCGACCTCGACTGCGGCGATGTTCTCGCCGCTGCGGCGAATCACGTTCTTCTTGCGATCAACGAAGTGCAGGTAGCCTTCTGCGTCGCGGCGGACGATGTCGCCGGTGTGCAACCAGCCGCCGGCCCAGGCTTCATCAGTGGCCGCCTCGTCCTTGAGATAGCCGGCCAGAAAGCCGTAGCGCGGATCGTCGCCAGCGTGGCGCACGAGCAGCTCACCCTGTTCCTCGACGCCCGCTTCGCGACCATCGTCGGTGACGAGGCGAACCTGCACGTCGGCTTCTTCCTTGCCGAAGCAGGAGGTGCCGATGTGGCGGGGTTCCTTGTTGGCGATGATGACGGCACCGGCGCCGGTCTCGGTCATGGCCCAGGCTTCGAGCAGCGGGAAGTCGAAGCGCTCTTCGAACACGCCGTGCAGGCTGCGGTCGACGCCGGCGCCGAAACCGAAGCGGACTGTGTGGTCGCGGTCCGCCGGGCTCGCGTCGGCCTTCATCAGCATGGCGGGCATGACGCCAAGGTAGTGGACGACGGTGGCGCGGGATTCGCGCACGCTGGTCCACCAGCTGCGGGGGTGAAAGCGGTCGAGCGGAATCAGGCAGCCGCCGGTCATGACCATGGCCATCGCAGAGTAGGCCATGGCGTTCATGTGCACCAGCGGCAGCGGCGTGATCATGCGTTCCTTGCCGGGCCGCAGGGCGGCCAGGCCACCGATGTTGGCGTACCAGTTGCCAGCATGAAGGAAGTAGCGGTTGGGCAGGATGCAGCCTTTGGGGCGGCCGGTGGTGCCGGAGGTGTAGAGCAGCGCGCATTCGCTGAGTTCATGCGGTGCGGTGTCTGCCAGTGGCGCGGGAAAAGCGGCTTCGGGCGGCGTATCGCGTTCACCCATGACCTGAAAAGGGCGGCCGGCGCGCTCTGCTGCTGCGAGCAGATCGGCGTGGCGCTCGGGCAGGGCGATGGCGAGTGCGATCTCGGAGTGGCCGATGAGGTATTCGAGTTCGGCCGCGCGCATGTCCGGGTTGATCGGGACCACGGACACGCCGAGCCCGTTGAGGGCGAACCAGTGCAGGAAGAAGGCGGGACGGTTTTCGAGCAGGATGCCGATGCGATGACCGTGGCCGTAGCCTGCAGCGGCGTAGGCTGAGCGCAGGGCTTCGATGCGTTCGGCGGCTTCGGCATAGCGCAGCTCGCCTGCGGTGATGCCATAGATTTTGGCTGTTTCAGGCAGGATGCAGAGAAAGGGCAGCTTTGCCCAGCGCGCGGCGGCGAGGGCGAAGGCTTGATGAATGGTGTTTGCCAAGTCGTGCTCCCGCTTACATGAAGAGTTGGATGTTGCCGAAGGCTGCATCGCAGTTCACCAGGTCGACGCGCTTGAGGCGAATCTTCAGGGTTCCTTCGACTTCGACGAGGTGGTGTGTGCTCCAGCCGGCGTAGGTGGTCTGGGCGTCGAGCCGGGTTTCGGTGTAGAGGAAGGCGGTGCGGACGACGTGTTCACCGGTGCCTGCGTCGGACGATTCGACGGTGGGCGCCTGCAGCAGGTGGTGCGAACGGCTTTTCGGTTGTTGCGAGAAGGTGCGCTGACCTGTGAGGCGCTCGATGCGCACACGGAGCAGGAGCTTGTCCTCATACATCAGCGAGGTATGAAGTCTGGGGTCTTGCTGGTCGTGGGCAAGCGGCATCCAGTAGTAGGCGTCTTCGGTGAACAGGGTGAGCCAGTCTTCGAAGCGCTGTTCGTCGAGGATGCGGGCTTCGGCGTAGACGAAGTCGATCAGGTTTTTTTCGGTGATGGCGGTCATGGCTTGATCCTTGTTCGGGTGTTGCTGGCAGTTCGCCGATGCTGGTCAAAGGTTTGTGCCGCCGGTCGGGCTGAACGGGACATTTGCTCTGCAGGGCTGCGGAACTCGCCCTGCGCCGCAAACATCCCATTCATCCCTTGGCCTCGGTGGCATCTCTTCCTTTTTGCCCTTACATGCTTTCCGTCATGAACTGGGCCCATGCCCGCATCTGCTGCCGCATCTGCATTTCGTTGGTGCCGTTGGTGACGACGTTCTTCTGCTCTTTCTCCGCAGGGTCGTAGAGACGGGCGATGTTGATCCAGTCACGACCGCGTGAGTGCAGGCCTTGTTGGGCGCGTTCGTACATTTCCAGATCGTCGTGGCCGACCACCGAGGTGGGGGCGTTGATCAGGCGGTTGTACATGGTGGTGCGCTCGAGCAACAGGTCGGGGGCGCCGACGAGACGGAAGGTCCAGGATTCGACCAGGGTCTTGTCTGCGGCGATGGGCTTGAACAGGCGCAGGGTCTGGATTGGGCCCTTGACCATGATGTTGGGGAAATACACGGTGTTGTGGCGGGTGTCGCCAAGGATCTGCTTGGCCCGCTCTTCACCGTAGGCCGCGACCATCTGCTCCCAGTACCCCGGTACGGGCGAGTAGGCGGCGTGGATGGAGTTCGAAACGCCGGTGTGACCGTGACCGTTCTCCCACACGCGGATGCCCATGCCCTCGAAAAATTCGTAGGGTGACATGAAGGGGGCGAACTGCTCCACCGCCATGGGCTTGGGGGTGCCTTCGGGGGCTTCGTTCCAGACCTTCACTGCGGTGCCGGCGGAGGATTCGTGGGCGACCATCGGGTGGCAGGTGTCGGTCTGGTTGTCGACCAGCATCTTCCAGTTGCAGTTGTGCATGTAGCGCAGCACGCCACCGGCGACCTCGAGTTTGCCCTCGGGCGAGCGGTCGACCATGTTGTCGAGCGTCGACAGCGACTCGCCGAAGAATTCCTCGAAGCTGGGGCCGCCGGGGTTCAGGCGGCAGAACACGAAGTCGCGGTACACATGAACGTTGGGCACCGGCGCCATGCCGTGGCTGGCTTCGCAGGATTCGAAGCCGGTGTTCTCATAGCCTTTCTTCAGGGGGATGGCGAGCAGGCTGCCATCGGTCTTGAAGGTCCAGGCGTGGTAGGGGCAACGGAAGAACTTTCCGGTGTTGCCGCAGACTTCGCCGGCGACCTTTACGCCCTTGTGCGGGCAGCGGTTGTAGAGCACGCGCACGCTGTTGTCGCTGTGGCGCACCATCACCACGTCTTCGGTGCCGACGGTGGTGGTGTAGTAGTCGCCCTTGTTGGGCACCTGGCTGGCATGGCCGACATAGACCCAGGTGTTGGCGAACAGGTGCTCCATCTCGAGTTCAAAGACTTCCTGGTCGATGTAGGCGTCCTTGTGCACTTCGGTGTCGCGCACGAGTGCCCTGATGGCGTCGGGTTTGCCGCGGTACGTGTTTGTTGATGTGCTCATTGCAGGGCCCTCGGGTCAGAGATCGAGCACCAGGCGGGCTGATTTAGCCCGCGAGATACAGATCTGGATGAGTTTTCCGCTCGCCTTTTCGGCGTCGGACAGGAAGTAGTCGCGATGGTCGGGCTCACCTTCGAGCACAGTGACCGTGCACACGCCGCATTCGCCGCGCTTGCAGTCATACATCGGGTCGCAGCCGGCTTCTTCCATCACGTCGATGATGGTCTTGTCTGCCGGGATGATGAGCACTTGGCCGCTCTGGCTCAGTTCCACTTCGAAGGGCTGGTCGCCAGCCATCGGCGCCGCGGAGGTAAACAGTTCGAAGTGGACATGGCAGGCGGGCCAGCCACGCTTCTTGGCACCTTCGATCACCGCGTCGATCATGCCCTTTGGGCCACAGACGTAAAGGTGCTGTGTGGTCGACAGGCCGTCGAGCAGCGCGTCGATGTCGAGCCGGGTCGCGGCATCGTCGTCGGCGTGCAGGTGCAGCGCAGGCCCGGCGAGTACGGCGAGTTCGTCCTTGAACGCAAGCTGATCGAGGCTGCGCCCGCTGTAGTGCATCGACCACGGCCGGCCGGTTGCCTGCAGTGCGCTCGCCATGGCTGCGATCGGGGTGATGCCGATGCCGCCCGCGATGAGGACGGTTTCGGTTTCGTCTGCTTCGGCAGCGTGCAGGGGGAAATCGTTTTTCGGGCCGCTCACGGTGAGCGTGTCACCAAGCTTGAGCGCGTGCATGAAGCGCGACCCACCGCTGCTCTCGGCTTCGAGGCGCACGCCGAGACGGTAGGTTTGCGGTGCTTCGAAACTGCCCGCTTCCGGAGCGAAGGTGACGAGCGAGTAACAACGCGCATCTGCAAGGCCGGGAATCCTTACCTGCAGGTGGGCGCCGGGGGCGAACGGCGGGAGCGGGCTCCCGTCCGCTGCCCGCAGGCTGAGGGTGCGGACCAGCGGGGTTTCTTCCCGGATGTCGCTGATGGTGAGTTTCATTTCTTGCATGTGCGTGTCGTCCTCTCACGTCCCGTTCTTTCCGTCTGTCGCGGATCAGGCTGCCTGGCGGCTGAAGCTGGCGTTGGCAGGTGGTGTCGTGGTGCTTCCGCCTGCCCCGATCAGCAGGCCCAGTTGTGTTTCAAGCTGGCGCCCTTCCTCGTCTGCCATTGCTGCCTTCAGCAACTGCTGCAGCGTGAGCGCTGCATCGGCACGTCCGGCAAGCTGGTCGGCTGCTTTCATCAGGCTGGCGAAACGCTTGTCACCCCGATCGTGGGTGCCGCTGTAGCCCTTGACGATGCGGCGGCAGTTGAGCACCTCGACGGCGAGCGCGTAGTTGCCATTGCCTGCGAGGCGCACCACGCGGTCGAGCCATTCCTTGATCTGGGCGGTTTCGATCTGATGACGCAGCAGGCTGCGGCGAAAACGGCGCATGCCCGACAGTGCATACAGCGCGAGGAACCAGGTCAGGGTACCGGTCTTTATGCGGCGGCCTTTTTCCATGCGGCGTTTGACGAAGCCGCCGAAACCCTTGGATTGCGCCAGCCAGCGTCCGAGGCCGGTGGGCAGGGTGCCGCAGATCTCTTCCAGACGCGGGTGCATGTACTCGGTGGTGTAGACCAGCTGATCGGACTTGGCCCCGACTTCCTGACGCACGCGCTCGAAGCGGCTGCCGCGGGTCTTGAGGTCGGCCACGCGGATCACGTCGTCGTAGCTCATGGCCACGGCAAGCCTATGGGCTGCGGCGCGGGTCAGCGCCCAGTCGTTCGCCTCGCCGCCGTGGCGTGCGTCGAGTGCATGCAGTTCGGTACATTTCTGCAGGTACTCGGTGGCATAGGCGATGTCCTGAAAGTCGATCAGGCGGCGCAGGCCGGCAACCAGCATGCCGTGCGTCCCGGCCGGGAAGCCGGCCTTCACTTTCGACAGCAGGGCCTGCACCTCGGGGTTTGCTGCGCGCTCGGGGACGTCGGGCGCGGGGCGCGAGGTATCGATCGCAGCAGGCGTCGCGGGCGCCTTCTGTGCCGCATCGAAACCGAGTGCGAAAGCGCGCAGGCTGGGCTCGACACCCTTGCCGCCGTGGCGCACGGTTTCCTCGAAGGCTTCGCGTGCAAAGGGCAGGGCGCCAGATCCAGCGATGGCGCCGAACAGGCTGGCGGAGATCACGCTGCCGGCCTTCTCTGCCATTTCCTGCAGGTCGAAGCACATCAGGCGCTTTGCCGATTCACGGCCGGCATCAATGACCTTGTTGGGGTCGGCAATGCCGTTGCCGAGCGCGGCCTTCTCGCCTACCGCATAGCTGCGGTGGCTGGAGGTGATGAGGGTGGTGCGGTCGGGCGTCACCAGACCGCGCTGCATGGCGCGACCGGCTTCCATCAGCTCGGCTGCGACCACAAGGTCGAGGTCGCCGGGTGTCGGCATCATCGCCAGGGTGGGCGGCTTGCCGGCAGCATGGGCCGTACTTTCGGGGATCAGCTCAAGATAATAGATGGTGGCGCCGGTGCGCTGGGCAACGCCCGGCACCGAGGTGGTCTGTGCCCACCAGCCGGCGTTTTCAGCCATCTCGACGATCCAGTCGGCGAGCACGCCACCGCCCTGGCCGCCCATGGCGAGGATGGCGATCTTGATCGGGGTGCCGGGGTGAAGAACGATGTTTGAGGTCTCGGCGGTCATGTCTGTCTCTGTCCTCACAGCGCGAAGCGCGTCTGACGTGCCGCACGGCGGCGTTGCAGGAAGCCGATCACGGCTGAACGGAGTTTGCCGAGAAAACGGTCGGTGCCGGTCGGGTTATGGATGATGTCCGCACGATAGAAGGACGGACACAGCACGGCCGCTTCGGCGACTTCGCCACAGTTGCCACAGCCGACACAGCTGTTGTCGACATGCGCGACCGGGTCTTCCTTCAGCGGATCACCGCTGTCCTTGACCGACAGCGAGGGGCAGCCCGAGAGCCGGATGCAGGCGTGGTCGCCGGTGCACACGTCGGGGTCGACACCGAAGCGCTCCTTCACCATGCGCTTGCCTTCCTTCACCGCCTTGTTGAACAAGGGCTTGATCCGGCGCTGCTTGTTCAGCATGCATTCGGACTGGGCAATGATGACCTTGGGGCCGTCGGTGGTGGTGGTAAGTGCTTCCTCCAGCGTGTCGCGCATCCTGGCCACGTCGTAGGTGCGGTCGATGGTGCGGATCCACTTCACGCCAGCGCCACGGATGGCGCTTTCGATCGGGTTCTTCGTGGCACGGTCGGCGTTATCGGCACGGGACGACAGGATGTCCTGGCCGCCGGTCGCGGACGAGTAGTAATTGTCGACGATGACGATCACGCCGTCGTTCTTGTTGAACACCGCGTTGCCGATGCCCGAGGTCAGACCGTTGTGCCAGAAACCGCCATCGCCCATCACCGAGATCGAGCGCTTGCCGGTCTTGGTGTTGAAGGCCGAGCTCGACGCCGCACCCAGGCCGTAGCCCATCGTGGTCGCACCCAGGTTGAAGGGCGGCAGGATCGAGAACAGATGACAGCCGATGTCACACGACACGTGATGCTGGCCGAGATCCGCCTCGGCGAGCTTCATCGCGGCAAAGATCGGGCGCTCGGGGCAGCCGGTGCAGAAGCCGGCCGGGCGTGCCGGGACGACCTCGGCCAGATCCTTTACCTTTGGATGAAAAGTCATCGCCACCGCTGCGGGCCGGGGGGCGGGCGTCGCCGGTGCTGCAGTCAGCGCTTCGAGGTCGGCAGCCAGTGAGGCCTCGCCAGC
>JALNWS010000107.1 GCA_023230755.1 Azoarcus sp. | reverse complement strand
GAGCGTGCTGCATGCGTGGAAGAACTCTGCCTGGGTCCGGCTCTCGTTATCGCAGCACTGGATGTCGTCGATGATCAGCATGTCGAGCGAGCGGTAGTAGCGCTTGAACGCATCGAAGCTTTTCTGCTGATAGGCACGCACGACGTCGGCGTAGTAGTCCTCGACGTGTACATAACGCACCACGGCACGGGGATTCTGGCGGAATACGGCGTTGCCGATGGCGTGCACCAGGTGAGTCTTGCCCAGGCCGACGCCGCCGTAGACGAACAGCGGGTTATATGAGGTGCCGGGGTTCTGCGCCACCTGCATGGCGGCCGCCCGTGCCAGATCGTTGGCGCGGCCGGTGACCAGGGTGTCGAAGGTGAAGTCGGCGTTGAGGCGGGTCTTCTCGTAGGCGAGTTCGGTGCCAGACAGGGGTTCGGGCGACGAACTGCGCGTGACTGGCGCGGGTGCTGCAGGTCGTGATTCCCGCGCCGGCGCTGCGTCTGCCGCCTGGCCGGGGGTGACGCCGGTGGCGTCAGCGTGTGCACTGCCGGCAGCGGGCGCGGCGCTCGCCACCGGCTTGACCGGCGTGCGCGCCGCGCCGGGCGCCGGCAGCTGCAGATCAAGCTGCAGCGGTACGCCATGAAACTCTTCGCCGAGTTCGCCAATGCGGCGCAGGTAGCGTTCGCGCACCCATTGCATCACAAAGCGGTTCGGGGCGGTCAGGGTAAGGGTGGGCCCGCCGTCCGCAGCTTCACCGCAGACGACCTGAAGCGTCTTGATCCAGGTATTGAACTGCTGTTGAGGCAGTTCCTGTTCAAGGTGAGCGAGGCAGAAGGGCCAGAAATCCTGATTCACGGAAGGGACGGTTTGTGTTTGCGGCACGGGTCTCGAATGCATACATGCCGCGCCTGCAACACGAGGCGTAGCGGGAGCGACGGCCTTAAGGCCTGTTCTGGGAATAAGCCCGTCGGGGGACAGCAGCGGAAAGCGCTGTGTCGTGTGCCGGCGGGATGGTCAAGGGCGCAATTCTACCCGTCGACGCAAGACTTATCCACAGGCACGCGCATCGAAGTCGCGGAATCGCTGCTGAAGAGGAGGATCTCCCTTGTTGTGAATTCCTCTTGACAAACAGGGGGCTATCACATTAAATATATCGTTTGACCTTACCACTGGCAGCCGATCATGAAACGCACTTACCAACCCTCCGTCGTTCGTCGCAAGCGCACCCACGGCTTTCTGGTCCGCATGAAGACCCGTGGCGGTCGTGCGGTCATCCGTGCCCGTCGCGCCAAGGGCCGTCATCGCCTCGCCGTCTGAGGTGATTGACCCCTCGAGCGCTGATGAAGGTTTTCGCAGCGCTCACAGACTGCACAAAACGGATGAATTTTCATCCGTTTTTGCTTTTCGGCGTGCCCTTCGGGGCCGATTCTACATGCTGCATTACCGGCCCAACGGGCTCGACACCGCCCGCCTGGGCGTGGTCGTGGCCAAAAAGCTGGCGAAGCGGGCCAATGTACGCAATCTGGTCAAACGCATCGCGCGCGAGATTTTTCGGCGCCAGCGTACCGACACGCCGGCATGCGATCTGATCGTGCGCCTGCATGCGCCTGTGGCGACTGCGACGCGCGCCGAGCTCAATCAGGATCTGCTGCAGTTGCTGTCGCGATTGCCGCGTTTGTGAGTATTGAGCCGTCGATCAAGCATGGTTCTTTTCGCCCCGGGGTCAGATTGATGCCGGGCCGCGCTTGTTTTTCTCTCAGGGCGGGTATCATTCCGTTCCCTGACTAACGACAGTACGACCTCGAACCCGATGGATCAACGTCGCCTCATCCTACTCCTGGTTTTCTCTCTGTCCCTGGTCATGCTGTGGGACGGGTGGATCAAACATAACCAACCCGCCGCGCCGGCACCCGTTGCCGCCGCCGCCAACTCCGGGGGGGCTTCGGTTCCCACGCCAAGTGCAAGCGCCGCGCCTGGTGCATCGGCACTGCCTGCGACTGCAGCGGCGTCGGCAGCGCCGACGGTGCACGTGGTCACTGACCTGATGCGTGCTGACATCTCCGCCGAAGGCGGCAGCATCGTCCGGCTCGAGTTGGTCAAACAGAAATCCACCTCTGACCATGATCGTGGCTTCCTGTTGTTCGACAACGGCGAAGTTCATCGTTATGCGGCGGAATCCGGCCTGATCGGCACCGATCTCCCCAATCATCGCACTGTGTTCGCGCTGCCCGAAGGCGAGCAGACGATGAAGGACGGCGAGGATACCCTGGTGCTTCGCCTGGAAGCGCCGGTGCAGAACGGGGTGAAGGTCACCAAGCTGATGACCTTCCATCGTGGCAGCTATCTGGTGAATGTCGATTACGAGATCACCAACGGCAGCAGCGAGCCTGTCTCCGGTCATGCCTACTTCCAGCTCACGCGTGACGGTGAACCGGCCGAGCAGGTGCAGGCGTTTGGTGTGACCACCTTTACCGGTCCTGCGTTCTATACCGACGAAGCCAAGTACCAGAAGGTCAAGTTCGCGGATATTGACGAAGGAAAGGCGAAGATCATCAAGACTGCCCCGGATGGCTGGGTGGCGATGGTGCAGCACTACTTTGTCAGCGCGTGGTTGCCTCAAGCAGGCGTCGAACGTGAGTTCTTCGCGCGCAAGGTGGGGAATGGTCTGTATTCAGCGGGCGTTATCCTGCCGGTAGAGGCGATTGCACCGGGCGCCGCCGGCAAGACGGCGTCCCGTCTGTATGTCGGCCCCCAGGAGCAGGACAAGCTTGAAGGCATCGCACCCGGTCTTAATCTTGTGGTGGATTACGGCTGGCTGACCGTGATTGCAGCGCCGCTGTTCTGGGTGTTGTCGTGGTTGCATGACATGCTCGGCAACTGGGGCTGGGCCATCATCCTGGTTACGGTCATGCTGAAGGCGCTGTTCTTCCCGCTGTCTGCGGCCAGTTACAAGTCGATGGCCAAGATGCGCGTGCTGGGACCGCGTATGAAGCGCATGAAGGAGCTGTACGGCGACGACAAGGCCAAGATGCAGCAGGAGATGATGACGCTTTATCGCACCGAAAAGATCAACCCGCTCGGCGGTTGCCTGCCGATCCTGGTGCAGATCCCGGTGTTCATCGCGCTGTACTGGGTGCTGCTCGGTAGCGTGGAGATGCGTCAGGCACCCTGGTTGGGCTGGATTCAGGATCTGTCCGCCAAGGATCCGTACTTCATCCTGCCGATCATCATGGGTGCGTCGATGCTGATCCAGATGAAGCTCAACCCGACGCCGCCGGATCCGCTGCAGGCCAAGGTCATGATGGCAATGCCGATCGTGTTCACCTTCATGTTCCTGTGGTTCCCGTCTGGTCTGGTGCTGTACTGGGTTGTGAACAACATCCTGTCGATTGCTCAGCAATGGCAGATTACGCGGATGATCGAGCGTGGCAAGGCTGGCAGCAAGCCCGCCTGACACGATCGCCGCGATTGCGACGGCGCCGGGCCGGGGAGGCGTCGGCGTCGTTCGTGTTTCAGGGGCGGGGCTGGGGCCGTTTGCCCGCGAACTGACCGGCCGTGATCCCCAGCCCCGGCTTGCGAGTTTCAATCGCTTTCTTGGGGCGGATGGGGAGCCCATTGACGAAGGGCTTCTGATCTACTTCCGTGCGCCCGCGTCGTTTACGGGCGAGGACGTCATCGAACTGCAGGGTCATGGTGGCCCGGTCGTGATGCAGATGTTGCTCGATCGCTGCCTTGCGCTCGGCGCCCGTCTGGCAGCACCCGGAGAGTTTACCCGGCGTGCCTTTCTCAATGGCAAGCTTGATCTGGCCCAGGCCGAAAGCGTTGCCGACCTGATCGAGGCGTCTACTGCGGCGGCTGCGCAGTCGGCGGTGAGATCGCTGTCAGGGCGCTTCTCGCGGGAAATCCATCGCATTCGTGACGCGCTGATCGACTTGCGCATGCTTGTTGAGGCGACCCTGGATTTCCCCGAAGAAGAAATCGACTTTCTCGAAAAGGCCAGAGCGCTGCCCCGTCTGGCTGCAATCATCGAACAGCTTGAAGGCGTGCTCGATCGTGCCCGTCAGGGAGCGCTGCTGCGCAGCGGTCTCAACGTCGTACTGGCCGGTGCGCCGAATGTTGGCAAGTCGAGCCTGCTCAATCAACTTGCGGGCGAAGATCGCGCAATCGTGACCGAAGTGCCTGGCACCACCCGTGATGCCCTGCGCGAGACCATTCAGATCGAAGGGATTCCGTTGCACATCATCGATACTGCGGGGCTGCGCGATACCATCGACGTGGTGGAGCGGATCGGTATCGAACGCACGCGGCGAGAGCTCGAACGCGCCGATGTGGTGCTGCGCCTTGTCGACGCGTCCCGCCCGGGTGAGGCGGCGGGCGGAACGGATATCGCGCTCGATCTTCTTCCCGGCGTTGAGTGCATCACGGTCATCAACAAGATCGATCTGTGCGATCTCTCGCCCGCGCGGGTGGAGCACAAGGGGCAGATCGACGTGCGCGTATCGGCACGGGAAGGCCTCGGAATCGAGCTGTTGCGCAGGGAACTCCTGCGTGTGGCGGGATGGCATGCGCACGGAGAGGATGTGATTCTTGCCCGCGAACGGCATCTGCTCGCGTTGCGCGCAGCGCTCGCGCATGTGCGCACGGCAGGCGAGCAGCTTTCGGCACTTGAACTGTTTGCCGAGGAGTTGCGACTGGCCGGTGATCAACTCGGCGAAATCACGGGCGAGTTTTCTGCTGACGACCTCCTTGGCGTGATCTTTTCACGCTTCTGCATCGGCAAGTGACGTTTGCGCATGAGTAATGCGCATGGCATGGCCCCGTGGAGTACCAAGAGCGTTCCGGGCTTTTCACGCTCCAGCTTTCGTGCTCGTGAGCCATTTTCCGATTGATAAGCCATGACCCAACCCGACCCTTTCCGTCTACCACTGCGCCACATTGACGACGCCAACAGGGTGATGGATGCCGTCCAGGCGCTACTCACCCACGCGGGCATCGTTTTTCGCCCGGCCCCGCCGTTCCCGACCAGTTGTTGTGGGCGGGGTTGTAACGGATGTGTGTGGGAGGGCTTTTTTTCGGCCCTGCACTATTGGCGCGAGCAGGCAGCCGGGCTTCTGGTAGGTGCTGACGATAGGGGGCGCAGCTTCGGTGCCGATACGTACGCTGGGGAACAGGACTGATGACCTGGGATCCAGACCGCTATCTCGAGTTTCACGATTTGCGCCTGCGCCCCGCACTTGATCTCATGGGGCGCATCTCGATGAGGGCGCCGCGCAACATTGTCGATCTCGGCTGCGGCCCCGGCAATGTTGCCAAGCTGCTTTTGCAACGCTGGCCCGCTGCGAAACTGACCGGCGTTGATCAGTCGGACGAAATGCTGGCGCTGGCGCGCCGCGGGCTGCCTCAGGCGCAGTGGATCGACGCCGATATTTCACATTGGCGTGCTGACGAACCGGTTGAGTTGCTGTTCTCAAATGCGGCCTTGCATTGGGTGGAGGATCATCCGGGCTTGTTCGCCAGATTGGCGGGAATGGTGGCTCGGGATGGCGTGATGGCTGTGCAGATGCCAGCGAATTTTTCTGCACCCTCTCACGGCCTCATCAGGACACTTGCAGCGAGCGCGGAGTGGTCCGATGTGCTCGGCAGTGTGCGGATGGGGGAAGTGCTTGAAGCTGCCGCTTATCAGCTTCTTCTCTCGACGCACTTCCGTGCGGTTGAGGTGTGGGAGACGACCTATTACCAGCAGCTGACCGGAGAGGATGCGGTATTCGAGTGGCTTGCGGGCAGTACGCTGGTACCGTATTTCGCTCGATTAAGTCCTGAGCTGACTGCAAGGTTTGGTTCTCAGCTGAAAGCGATGTTGACTCAGGTGTATCCGCAACGGTCTGACGGTTCGGTGCTCTTTCCTTTCAGGCGACTGTTCATGCTTGCGCGTGGACCCTTTATGCAATGTTCCACGTGAAACATGTTGATTGATACATACGGTCTTTATCTTGTCCTGGGTGTGGGTGCGTTCTGTGCGGGCTTTATAGACGCAGTCGTTGGCGGTGGTGGGCTGGTGCAGATTCCGGCACTGTTTGCCGCGTTTCCTTCTGTACAGCCCGCTGTGCTCTTTGGAACCAACAAGGTGGCAAGCATCATCGGTACCACTAGTGCCGCCATACAGTATGGACGACGCGTGACCATACCGTGGCGAGTTGCTTTGCCGGGCGCCGTCGCGGCCCTGATCGGTTCTTGGTATGGCGCGAAGGCCGTCGCCTATATGCCTCCGACGGTATTGCGCCCGCTCATCCTCTTGCTACTGGTTGTTGTGGCCGGCTATACCTTCATGCGCAAGGATCTCGGTTCCATCTCGACCGAAGGGCCGCATGACTTCAGGACGACCCTGATTGCGATGGCAATCGGACTAGTGCTCGGCTTCTATGACGGCTTCTTCGGTCCGGGGACCGGGAGCTTTCTGATTTTTCTGTTCATCCGCTTCCTCGGCATGGATTTCTTGCGGGCCTCGGTAACCGCTAAGATCGTAAACGTTGCGACGAATTTTGCGGCGATTGCCTACTTCGCAAAGAACGTCGATATTCTCTGGAAGCTGGCACTGCTCATGGCCGTGTGTAATCTGTGCGGCGCGATCGCCGGCTCACGGACAGCACTTCGTCATGGGACGGGATTTGTGCGTAAGATGTTCCTTGCGGTCGTTACAGTTCTTATCGCAAAGCTCGCATACGACACGCTTGCCACGCTGTAGTGCGAACTGTTTCACGTGAAACACCGCGTACTACAGTAGAGAATGGGCCGTACCGTTCAGCTGACGCTTGGCCGGCACCGCGATCGTGTGCATTCAGAACCGATGTTTGCAGCGCTCCAGGTGCAGGCTGCTCATCATCCCCGAGCGGCAGGAGTTTATCCCGGCCAAGACTCGGATCACCTATCAGAACAAGAAGGTCATTGTGAATCGTCGTACCCACGTCCGCAGCACTGCCACCAATACGCATGACCGCCGGGGCTCGCCACCATCCGATACGTCCCGGCACACTCTGCCTCAGGACAGTCTGGCATACGCGCTGAGACAGGCCGCCTGCCTTGTGGCGGATGTTCTCGAGGGCGCCAATCTCACCGATAGCTACGAGACCATGCTGCGGTTGAATCCGACGTGGGCGGACTCAACCCGCGGTGCCGTTCGCGATCTGACGTGGTCTACCTTGCGCGAGTTCGGGCGCGGCGATGCGGTGCTGCGCCAATACCTGCATAAGCCTCTCCCGGTCTATCTTCATGCGCTTCTGCTGGTGGCGCTTTATCGCCTTGAGCAGCGCCCCGCGCAGTCGCATACGCTTGTTGACCAGGCGGTGGAGGCTGCGGCCGCCGAGGTGCCTGCGCTCAAGGGTGTCATCAATGGCGTGTTGCGCAATGTCCTGCGCGATCCCATGAAGCTGGAGGGCTGGCGAAACGAGGATCTCTGCGCACGTCATGCCTACCCGGAATGGTGGATCGAGCGCGTGAGGCGGGCTCACCCCAAGGACTGGGAAGCCATTCTTCAAGCCGGCAATCTGCATCCACCGATGTCCTTGCGGGTGAATATTCGTCGCACGACCACCGAAGAGGTCCTTGCGGCGCTGGAAAAGACGGGGATTTCGGCCCGCACCCTCGAGAACGGTGCGGTGCTGCTGGCGCATCCCGTCGCGGTCACGCGTCTGCCGGGCTTTGCCGAGGGCGAGGTTTCGGTTCAGGATGCGGGCGCGCAATGGGCAGCGCAGTGGCTCGGCGCAGTCGACGGTGAGCGGGTTCTGGATGCCTGTGCGGCGCCAGGCGGGAAGAGTGCTCATCTACTCGAGCTTGCGGATATCAAGCTCACCGCCCTGGAACTCGACCCCACCCGGGCCAGTCGCGTTCGGGCCAATCTTGATCGCCTCGGGCTTGATGCGTGTGTCCGCGTCGCCGATTGTCGGCGTCTGAGTACCTGGTGGGACGGAAAGCCGTTTGACCGCATTCTCGCTGATGTTCCGTGTTCGGCCTCCGGCGTGGTTCGCCGCCACCCTGACATCAAATGGCTGCGTCGCAACGAGGACATTCCCCGTTTCGCCGCGCAGCAGGCAGAAATTCTGGACGCTCTTTGGCAGACGCTGGCGCCCGGTGGCACAATGCTCTACGTGACATGCTCGGTTTTCGACGAGGAGAATCGTCGTCAGATCGATGCATTTCTTGCCCGCCACACGGATGCCGAAACGCATGCCATTGAAGCCAGCGACGCGCGTTCCCTGCCACCGACTGCCGACCATGACGGCTTCTACTATGCGCGCCTGCGCAAACTTCGCTAATCTCTGCCGGCGTCTTTTTCTGGCGCTGGCCTTGCTGTCGCTGTCCGCTTTCGGAGCCGACGACAGCAGGATCACCTTCGCCGAGATCGTGCCGGGGGAGGGGGGCTACGTGCTGAATGCTGACATCGAGCTCGACATCAATTCACGGCTGACTGATGCCATTACCCGTGGCGTCGCACTCCATTTCGTCGCCGAACTGGTTATCGAACGGCCGCGCTGGTACTGGCTGAACGAAGTCGTGGTCGAGCGCGAGCTCAATTACCGCATCTCCTACCACGCCATCACGCGCAGTTACCGCCTGTCGATGGGCGCTTTCCACCAAAGCTTCGACAACCTGGATTCCGCCTTGCTGACCATGCAGCGCATACGGAACTGGCAGATCGCCACTGCAGATGAGCTCACCCCCGGCGTTTCGCATGAGGTGTCGCTTCGCTTCCGTCACGACACAGCACAGCTGCCCAAACCGTTTCAAGTCACGGCCATCGGTAGCCGCGACTGGAATGTCGGCACCGAGTGGTTGCACTGGACCTTTCTGCCCGGCGCGGCAACGTCACGATGAAACGGGTTGCGCTTGCGATCATTGCCGCTATCGCGGGCATATCACTTTATCTGCTGACGTCGGCGAGCGCGAACTCCGACCTGTTCGCCGATCGCTATCCATTTTTGCTTGCGCTCAATGGTGTGGTTGCGGTTGGTCTGGCCGGACTGGTCGGAGTGCAACTGCGCTCTCTGTGGCGCGAGTACCGGGCGCGCAAGTTTGGTTCCCGCCTCAAGTACCGGATGATGATGATGTTTGCGCTGATGGCGCTGCTTCCCGGCCTCGTCGTCTATGCCGTCTCGCTGCAGTTCGTGGTGCGCAGCATTGAGTCGTGGTTCGATGTCAGGGTGGATTCCGCGCTTGAAGGAGGTATCGCGCTGGGACAGAACGCGCTCGACTACCTTGTCAGCCAGGTCAACACGAAGGCCGGGGACATGGCGCTCGACCTGGAGAGCTTCGACACGGTGTCGCCTGTAACGCTCAACCGCCTGCGCGAATCTGCCGGCGTGAGCAACGCTACCGTGCTGGCGCCGAATGGACAGGTCGTGGCTACCGCCAGTGACGGCGGGGTTGCACTGATGCCTGATCTGCCCTCGTCGGCGCAGTTGCGCCAGGCACGGCAGAGTCGCAGCGTCAGTACCGTCGACAGCCACCCGGATGGACGGCTGGTGATTCGCGTGGTGGTGCCGATTCCGACCCGATCAATTCTGAACGAGCCGCAGCTTCTGCAGCTGACCCAACCCGTGCCGGATACCTTTGCGCGCCACGCAGAGGCCGTACAGGAGGCTTATCGGGACTATCAGCAGCTCACCCTGGGGCGGGAGGGCTTGAAGCGCATCTACAGCCTTACATTGACCCTTACCTTGCTGCTCGCACTGTTGACCGCGATGGCGGTGGCTTTCGTACTGGCACGCAGACTGGTCGCGCCCCTGCTGATCCTCGCCGAGGGAACCCAGGCCGTGGCGCAGGGCGATTACCGACCCCGTCAGGCCCTGCCGGCGCGTGACGAGCTCGGTGTCCTCACGCAATCCTTCAACCAGATGGTGCGTCAGCTGGAAGACGCCCGTGCGGCAGCGGACCGCAACCGCGCAGCCGTCGAAGCCGCACGGGCCTATCTCGAAAGCGTGCTGGCGAACCTGTCTACCGGTGTGCTCGCCTTTGCCGGCAATGGCACGCTGCGTGCCGCCAACCGCGGCGCGATGGACATCCTTGCTGATGACCTTGCCGGATTCGAAGATATCGCACTCGAAAACTGGGTGCGTCACGACGTGCTCCGCGATGCCCTGCTCGAGGGCTTCGCCACGCACGAGAGCGACTGGCACGAGCAGATCGAGATCCCCTCGCCACACAGCACGCCGCTGACCCTGCTGGTACATGGCTCGCGTTTGCCGGAAAGTACCGGTGGTGGCCTGGTGGTGGTGTTTGACGACATCACCCGTCTGGTCGATGCGCAACGAACCGCCGCGTGGGCGGAGGTGGCACGGCGTCTGGCGCACGAGATCAAGAACCCATTGACGCCGATCCAGCTCTCGGCCGAGCGCCTGGCCCTCAAGCTTGCCGACCAGCTCGACGACAATGGCCGGGCGATGCTTGAACGCGCCACCCGCACGATCGTGAATCAGGTCGAAGCCATGAAGAACCTGGTCAATGCATTCAGGGACTACGCGCGACTGCCGGCGCCGGAGCTGGTTGCACTCGATCTTGCTGCGCTGATGCGGGAAGTGCTGCATCTGTATGAGAGCGCTGCGGTGCGCATCCGCCTGCAGGTGGGGGACGACCTGCCGAAGGTGCTGGGCGACGCTTCGCAGATTCGCCAGATCATTCACAATATGCTGCAGAATGCGCAGGATGCGGTACTCGGCAAGGAAGATGCCGAGATCACCCTGCTTGCGCGCCCCGACGGCGACCGCGTCTTGCTGGTCTGCCGTGACAACGGTCCGGGTTTCCCGGCCGAGATTCTCGCCCGTGCCTTTGAGCCATACTTCACCACCAAGTCCAAGGGCACCGGACTGGGTCTGGCAATGGTGAAGAAGGTCGTGGCCGAGCACGGGGGCGAAATACGAATTGCCAATCGCGACATCGGCGGTGCCGAAGTACGCATTCGTCTGCGGACGATCATGACAAACGGTGAACACTGAACCATGGCTAAGCTACTCATCGTTGATGATGAAATGGGAATCCGGGAACTCCTCTCGGAGATCCTGCGTGATGAAGGGCACGACATTCAGCTCGCGGAGAACGCGGCCGCGGCCCGTGCTGCCCGCAATGCGGAACGTCCGGACATGGTCCTGCTCGATATCTGGATGCCCGACACCGACGGCATCACATTGCTCAAGGAATGGTCGGCAAACGGCCAGCTGAACATGCCGGTCGTGATGATGTCCGGCCACGGCACCATCGACACGGCGGTCGAGGCGACCCGGATCGGCGCGATCGACTATCTGGAAAAACCGATTGCTTTGCAGAAGCTGCTGGCTTCGGTGAAGCGCGGCCTGCAGCGTCCGGTGGCAAATGGTGCGCCGGCACCTCTGACGCTCGCGGCCTTTACGCGCTCGGCGCCGCTGCGCGAACTGAAGCGGCGGATCGAACAGATTGCGGACAGCTCAAGAGTGCTCCTGTTGCGCGTAGGCGGCGGCAGCCTGGCCGAACTGGTTGCACGCAGCCTGCAGGCAGCCGGTGCACCGTGGCTTGACCTTACGGCGATCAACGTACCGCTCGACATCAACCAGCTGCAGGCAAGTCAGGGTGGGCTGCTGTATGTTGCCGAGCTTGCACGACTGTCACGCGCGCAGCAGAAGAACCTGGCCTTCGCACTTGAGCGTCTGGACCGTTACGATCTGCGCCTGGTGGTGGCCACGGAGCGCAGTCATGATGCGCTGCTGAGCGAAGGATGGGACGAGGCCGTGCTCGACCGCCTGTTCGAGATCAGCCTCGCGCCACCGGCAATGAGTGATATTCGTGACGACCTGCCGGAGCTTGCTGCGCAGGTGCTGTTGCATCTGGTCGAAGCGAACGACGTCCCGCTGCGGCGATTCTCGACTGCGGCACTCAATCACCTGCGCTCGCATGCCTGGACCGGAGGCTATGGAGAGTTGCGAGCGGCGGTGCGATCACTGGCACTGGCAACGCTGGAAGAAGAGATCGGCCTGCCCGAGGTGCGGCGTCTGCTCGCACCCAACCCCGATGCGGCTGCAGGTGCGATTCCGCTCGACCAACCGCTGCGTGAGGCGCGTGAGGCCTTTGAGCGCATGTACTTCGAATACCACCTCCGACTCGAGAGTGGCAACATGACCCGCCTTGCCGAAAAGACCGGGCTCGAGCGCACGCATCTCTATCGCAAACTCAAGCAACTGGGCCTGCAGGCCGGCCGCCGTCACGAAGAGAACTGATGTTCCCGCGGTAGCGTGTGCACGCGGAGACGAGCGACCCGCGCCTGCACGGTTGCTGCATTGCAACATTCTGTTTCATGCCGATGAAACACCGCGTAGAATCGGCGGTTCTTGCGTTCATCTTGGGCTATCCCGTTGAAAGTCATCATTCTTGGTGCCGGCCAGGTCGGTGCGTCGGTTGCGGAAAATCTGGTATCTGAAGCCAACGACATCACCCTCGTCGACACCAGTGCGGACTATCTCGCCGAATTACGCGAACGGCTCGAAGTACGCACGGTGTGCGGGAACGCCGCGTCGCCATCCGTTCTGCGCGAAGCCGGCGCTGAAGATGCCGATCTGCTGATTGCGGTGACGCAATCGGATCAGACCAACCTGTGCGCCTGTCGCGTGGCCAAGGCGCTGTTCAACCTGCCCACGCGCATTGCACGCTTGCGCTCAACCGACTATGTGGACCACCCCGAGCTCCTCGACGAAAACAACTTCGCGGTTGATTTCTCGATCTGTCCGGAGCAGATCGTCACCGATCACATCAAGCGTCTGATAGCCTTTCCGGAAGCGCTGCAGGTGCTTGATTTTGCCGACGGCGTGGTCAGCCTGATCGGTGTCCGTGCGTTTGAGGGCGGGCCCCTGGTGGGGCATCCGCTCAAAGCCTTGCGCTTTCACTTGCCCAACGTCGAGGTGCGCATCGCTGCTATCTATCGCAATGGTGAGCCGATCATTCCCGAGGGCGACACGGTGATCGTTCCCGGTGATGAAGTGTTCTGTCTGGCGGCGACCGTTCATATCCGGCAGGTCATGCGCGAACTGCGGCGAACCGACAAGCCGATGCGCAGGATCATGATCGCCGGAGGGGGAAACATCGGTTTCCGCCTCGCACGTTCGATCGAGAACGACTATCACGTCAAGATACTTGAGGTCGACAAGCATCGGGCCGAAATGCTGGCCACCCAGCTCAGTCATACCCTCGTGCTGCGCGGCGACACGACCGACGAGAAGTTGCTTGAGAATGAGGGGATCGACGAGACCGACCTGTTCGTGGCGCTGACCAATGACGAAGAGGACAACATCATGTCCGCTTCACTGGCAAAGCGCATGGGGGCTCGCCGTACTCTGGCTCTGATCAATCGCAAGAGCTATGTTGACCTCGTTCAGGGCGGGCCGATCGACATCGCTATCTCGCCCGCGCACACCTCCATCGGGTCGCTGCTGGCACACGTGCGCCGCGGCGACGTGGTGGCTGTCCATAGTCTGCGTCGGGGCGCGGCCGAGGCGCTCGAGATCATCGCCCATGGCAAGCCCAAGGACTCCAAGGTGGTGGGTCGTTGCATCGACGAGATCACCCTGCCGAAGGGGGCGACGATTGGTGCGATCGTGCGCGACGAACGCCGTGCTGGTGACGGCAAGGTAATCCGGCGGATGGTGATCATTCCCCATCACGACACGCTGATCGAGAACGAGGATCATGTGATCGTGTTCTGTACCCACAAGAATCTGGTGACCAAGGTCGAGAAGCTGTTCCAGGTCAGCTTTACCTTCCTTTAAGTCCATGTATTCGTCTCCGGTGCGCGCCTACTACCCTGCCCTCAACGCGCTTGGCATGATCATCGTGATCTTCGCCTTGCTGATGCTGTTCCCGCTGTCGGTTTCGGTCTGGCTCGATGATGGCGCGACAATGGCCTACGATCAGGCGATCGTGGTGACGTTGTTGTGCGGCGCGCTGCTATGGCTGGGGACGCGCGGGCGCCGTCGCGACCTTCGAGTGCATGACGGTTTTCTGCTGGTTGCGTCGACCTGGGTGGTATTGCCTGTCTTTGGTGCATTGCCTCTGCTCGGCTATCTGCCGCAGCTGTCGCTGGTCGACGCGTATTTCGAAGCGGTATCGGGCCTGACTGCAAGTGGCGGGACGATCCTGACCGGGCTTGACGACCTGCCGACCTCGATCAACCTGTGGCGTACCTTCATGCACTGGATCGGCGGCATGGGGGTGATTGTGCT
>JALNWS010000106.1 GCA_023230755.1 Azoarcus sp. | reverse complement strand
TGACGCGCGGCCAGCAGCGCTTCTACAGCGAGCAGGGGCAGCGCCTGCTCGACGATGAGGCGCACGCTGCGGATGGACCGCTTGCAGTGGTCGCGCAGCTGGCGCAGGAATCGATCCGCAACATCGACGGTTGTCTCGCCCAGCTTGAAGCCGGCGATCTCACCGCTGCCGCCGTGCTTCTGGCGCGGGCGCGCAGGGTGCGCGTGTTCGGCGCGCGCCAGATGCATGCGCTGGCGAGCTTCCTGTCCTATGGCCTCGGCCTGATCCGCCCCGACGTCGGCCTGCTCGACGGCCCTGGGCAAAGCATCGCAGCCTCGCTTGCGCACCTGGGTCGTGGCGACGTACTGCTGCTGTCGGGTGTTTCTCCCTACAGTCGGCAGGCGGTGGTTGTCGCGCGCGCAGCATCTGTTGCAGGCATCAAGGTGATCGCGATCACCGATTCGCGTGCGTCTCCGCTGACGGCCTGCGCCGATCACGCGTTTTTCATTCCCCATTCGAGCAGTTTCATCAGCAACAGCATCGGCGCCTATGTGGTGTTCTGCGAAGGGTTGATCAACCTCGTGGCCAAGGCGCTGGGCGGAAAGGCGTTGAAGGCCCTCGAGCGCCAGGAAGAATTCATTGCAGAACTGGACATCGAAATGCGTTGAGCGCTCAGCGCGCCTGATGCACGTCAATCACGTCGGTACGACGCAAAAAGGACAGACATGAGCTACGAAACCATTATCTATTCGATGACGGACGGCATTGCCGAGATCCGTTTCAACCGCCCCCACCGCCTCAATGCGGTGACGGCAAAACTCTACGAAGAATTCAACGACGCGCTCGGTCGTGCCGAGGCCGACAGTGACGCGCGCGTTGTGCTGATCACCGGTGAGGGACGTGCCTTCTGCGTCGGTGCCGACCTCAAGGAGCACAAGGTCGGGCGCACCGCCTTTGACCGCCGGCAGTATCTGCAGGGCGAGCAGATCGTGTGCAAGCGACTGATGCTGCTGGGCAAGCCGGTCGTCGCCGCGGTGAACGGATTTGCGCTGGGCGCCGGGGCCGAGCTGGCAATGGCGTCCGACTTCATCGTGATGGCCGAAAGTGCGCAGATCGGCCTGCCCGAGATCAGCATCGGCAACTTCCTCGGCGGCGGTGTGACCTGGCTGTTGCCGCGCCTGGTGGGGCTGGCCAAGGCTCGCGAGCTGGTCTTCCTCGGGGAGCGCATTGGCGGCGCGGAGGCGGTGCGTATCGGGCTGGCCAACCGCAGCTTTGCGGACGAGGGTTTTCAGGAGGCTGCGCGTGCGTTCGCACACAAGCTGGCGACCAAGGCACCGTTCTCGATGCGGCTCGCCAAGGAGCAGCTCAACATGGCTGCCGATCGCACGCTGGATGCGGCACTGACTGCCGAGCTGGAAGGGATGACGTTTGTTGGCACCACGCGCGACTGGCAGGAAGGCGTCGATGCCTTCGCCGAAAAGCGCACACCGGTATTCAAGGGGGAATGAGATGAGTATGCACGACCAGCCTGTAGCGCTGCCGATGAACAGCCCGTTGCACGCTTTTCTCGCACCGGGTTCGATTGCCATTGTCGGTGCTTCGGCCGACCCGACGAAGCGCGGCTACAAGGCCATGATCGGCCTGATCAAGGACGGCTATGATGGCGCGATCTATCCGATCAACCCCAAGACCGACATGATCCTCGGGGTGAAAACCTGCGCCTCGCTCGACGCGGTGCCGGGGCCGGTTGACCTCGCGCTGATCTGCACGCCCGCCAGCACGGTGCCTGGCATCCTCACCGAGTGCGGGCGCAAGGGCGTGAAAGGCGCGATCGTGCTCGCCAGCGGCTTCAAGGAGACCGGCCCCGAAGGCGCAAAGCTCGAGCAGCAGGTGCTCGACGCCGCGCGTGCCGGCGGGGTGCGGGTGATCGGCCCGAATACATCCGGCATGTTCAACCTGCACAAGAAGGTGAACCTGCTCGCGCTGGCCAACGTCAAGCCTGGCGACATCGGCTTCATCTCGCAGTCGGGCAACATGCTGCTGTCCCTGGTGCTGGAGGCCGAGCACAACGGTCACGTCGGGTTCTCGACCTACGTTGGTCCGGGTAACCAGACCGATATCGGCTTCAACGACTATCTGCGCTATCTCGGCGAGGACCCACACACCCGGGTCGCGACGCTCTATGTCGAAGGTTTCCGTGATGGGCAGCGCTTCCTTGAGGCGGCCCGTGAGATCTCCGCAATGAAGCCGGTCGTCGTGTACAAATCGGGCTCGACCGAGCAGGGCCAGAAGGCGGCCAGCTCACACACCGGCTCGCTCGCCGGCAGCTATGCCATGACGGTCGATCTGCTGCGTCAGGTGGGGGTGAGCGTGGTGCAGCACTCCAACGAGATCCTGCCGGTTGCCGAAGGTCTTGGCCTGATGCAGAAGGCACCGGGCAAGCGGGTTGCGGTGATTGCCGACGGCGGCGGTCAGGCCACGATTGCCTCCGACCGTCTCGCCGAGGCGGGGCTGGAGCTGGCCGAACTCAGTGAGCACACCAAGCGCCGCCTGGGCGAGATCCTGCTGCCGCAGGCCTCGCTGGTGAACCCGGTGGACGTGGCTGGCAGCAGTGACGCCAATCCGGCGCTGCTGGCCGAGTGCATGGAGATCGTGGCCGAGGATGACAATGTAGACAGCATCTTCCTGGTCGGCATGTTCGGCGGCTACAGCATCCGCTTTGCCGAGGACCTGCTCGGGGGCGAGATGCGCGGGGCGGAGTCGATGATCGAACTCGCCCGCCGCATCGACAAGGCGGTGGTGGTCTATAGCCTCTATGCGCCGATCAAGCCGCCTGCGCTGCGCCGGTTGCACGAGGCGGGCCTGCCCGTCTACACCTCGATCGAGCATGCGGTCCGCGTGCTCGCTGCCCTGGGCGAGCGCGGCATCTACCTCAAGAGTCACGCCGCCGACAAGCTTGCGCCTGCGATTGCCCCGAGCGAGGACATGAAGGCCTTGTTTGTCCGCGCCCAGCATGAAGGACGCGACCTGTTCGAGTTTGAAGCCAAGACACTGCTCCGTGCCCACGGCGTCGACGTGGCGCCGGAAGTGGTCGTGCGCAGCGCGGACGAACTGCCGGCGGTTGCCGCGCAGTTTGGTGACCAGGCGCTGGTGATGAAGGTGGTCTCCAAGGACATCCTGCACAAATCCGACGCCGGCGGAGTGAAGCTCAGCCTGCACGGCGAAGCCGATCTGCGCCAGGCTTTCGATCGCATCATGGCGTCCTGCCGCGCCTACGATCCGAACGCCGACATTCGTGGCGTGCTGGTGACGCCAATGGCGAAGAAGGGCACCGAGGTCATCATCGGCGTCAGCCGCGATCCCATCTTCGGACCGGTGCTGATGTTCGGCCTCGGCGGCATCTTCGTCGAGATCCTCAAGGACGTCGCCTTCCGTGCCATTCCGTTGTCGCAGCACGATGCCGAGTCGATGGTCGATCAGCTCAAGGCGCGCAAGGTGCTGGAAGGCGCACGTGGCGAGCCGCCGGCTGACAAGGCCGCGCTGGTCGATCTGCTGCTCAAGGTGTCGGGCATCGTCAGCGCCTATCCGCAGATCTCCGAACTCGACCTCAACCCGGTGATCGCCTACCCCGACGGCTATGCTGCCGTGGATGCCCGCATCATCGTCAACCGTTCCGTTCTGTGAACCCGCCGGAGCCCGCACAATGAATCTGCCCCAACTCACCGATGCCCTGCTCACCGTAGACAATCGCATCGCCACGCTCACCTTCAACCGCCACGACGTGCGCAACGCGCTGACCGGCACTGGCCTCATCGAAGACATCATCGCGGTCGCCGAATGGGTCAACCGCTGCGACGAGGTGTCGGTGCTCGTCATGACCGGTGCCGGCTCGGCGTTTTCCTCCGGCGGCAACGTCAAGGACATGGCCGAGCGCGGTGGCGATTTTGCCGGCAACGTCGCCGAAGTCGCCACCCGCTACCGCCGCGGCATTCAGCGCATTCCGCTGGCGCTGCAACAGGTCGAAGTGCCGATCATCGCCGCAGTCAACGGTCCGGCCATCGGCGCCGGGTTCGATCTCGCCAACATGGCCGATGTCCGCATCGCGTCGGAAAAGGCCAGGTTCGGTGAAACCTTCCTCAACCTCGGCATCATCCCGGGTGACGGCGGCGCATGGTTCATGCAACGCCTGATCGGCTACCAGCGTGCCTTCGAGCTGACCCTGAGCGGGCGCATCGTCGGCGCGGCCGAGGCCAAGGAGATCGGCATCGTGCTCGACGTGGTGGCGCCCGACGAGCTGATGACCCGTGCCGGCGAGTTCGCCGCCCGCTTTGCCGCCCAGCCGCCCAAGGCCGTGCGCCTGACCAAACGCCTGATGAAGATGGCGCAGCGCATGGAGCTGAAGGACTTCCTCGACCTCAGCGCCACCTTCCAGGGCATGTGCCACAACGAACCCGAGCATCTGGACGCAGTGCGGAGGATGCTGGAGAAGTCCTGAGCGCTGAGTCCAGGCAGGCAGACGCCGGGCTCCTTGCGCAGGTGCTCGGCGGGCACCACGTCCTCGGTCGGGAAGGCCGCGACCTGGCTGCGACCGATGCCGTGGGCGCGTGCACTCAACGCGCAAATACAGCGTTCAATGATCAGGCGTTGCCGTAATGCAGCACGCCTGAAACGACCGCTTTAAGCAAAATGATGGCGAAATATGTACATTTTCTGTTGCGGTGCGCCGTATACAGTTGTTGGCAATAAAATAAGGCCTCACTAATATAGAAGCGTATGCTCGCCGTGAGAGCCGAGGCGCAGAGACCTTGGGCACAGCCTGCGTGACATTGCGGGCAGTCGACTGGCGGTCGGAATGCGTGGTTCCCAGGGAAGGGCTGCAGGCGGCGCGAACCGGGCATGCCTGCAGCAGTATCCGGTATCTGTTCGACCGCAACGCATGCATCATCAAACTATAACGAGGAGGAGCACTGCATGGCCCACATCGTCATCATTGGCGCTGGAATTGGCGGTTTGCCGATGGCTTACGAGATGCGTGATCACGCGCGTCCAGAGGATCGCATTACCGTCGTTTCGAAAGATGCGAAATTTCATTTCGTGCCGTCAAACCCCTGGGTCGCGGTCAACTGGCGCTCACGCGAGGATATCGAGGTCGACCCGGCCGAGGTGCTCGCCAAGCGCAATATCGATTTCATTCCCGTGGCAGTGAAGCGCGTGGAGCCGGGTGAGAACGCGATTGAGCTCGAGGATGGGCGCCGCATCGACTACGATTACCTCGTCATTGCAACCGGCCCCCGGCTGGCTTTCGATGAAGTGCCGGGGCTCGGACCGCACGGCGGGTTTACGCAGTCCGTGTGTCATGTTGATCATGCGGTCACTTCGGAGAAGGCGTGGCGGGAGTTTGTTGCTGATCCGGGGCCGATTGTCGTCGGCGCGGTGCAGGGGGCGTCATGTTTCGGGCCGGCCTACGAGTTTGCGATGATCCTCGACGCCGATCTGCGCAAACGCAAGCTGCGCGACCGCGTGCCGATGACCTTCGTTACCTCCGAGCCCTACATCGGTCACCTGGGGCTGGCCGGCGTGGGTGATTCCAAGGGCATCATGGAGTCAGCCTTTCGCGAGCGCCACGTCAAATGGATCTGCAATGCCAAGGTCGAGCGCATCGAGGATGGCAAGATGCATGTCATCGAGCATGACGACGAAGGCAAGGAGAAGCGTCGCCACGAACTGCCGTTCAAGTATTCGATGATGCTGCCCGCGTTCAAGGGTGTGGAGGCGGTGTTCGGCGTCGAGGGGCTGGTCAACCCGCGCGGCTTCGTGCTGATCGACGAGCATCAGCGCAACCCGACCTTCCGCAACGTGTTCTCGGTAGGCGTGTGCGTGGCCATTCCGCCGGTTGAGGTGACACCGGTGCCGACCGGCACGCCGAAGACGGGCTACATGATCGAATCGATGGTGACGGCCACGGCAATGAACATCCGCTCGCTG
Source organism: Azoarcus sp. (assembly GCA_023230755.1). Classification (GTDB taxonomy): domain Bacteria; phylum Pseudomonadota; class Gammaproteobacteria; order Burkholderiales; family Rhodocyclaceae; genus Parazoarcus. The sequence goes on along the minus strand of JALNWS010000106.1, from coordinate 8,385 downwards.
CTCGATGGTGAGCAGCCGACGGAAAAGGCCACGTGGAACGCGGTGTGTCTGGCCGACTTCGGTGACACCGGTGCGGCTTTCGTGGCGATTCCGCAGATTCCACCGCGCAACATGAACTGGTTTGGCCAGGGCAAGTGGGTGCATCTGGCCAAGATCGGTTTCGAGAAGTATTTCCTGCGCAAGATGCGCAAGGGCACGACCGAGCCGGTCTACGAGCGGGTGGTGATGAGCGCCATCGGCATCGCCAAGCTCAAGAACGGAAACTAGTCAGTTTGCCTTACTTGAGCAGGCGCCGCCGGGTGAGCGCGAGCGCGAGCCAGAACGCGACGCTGCAATAGCCTGCCAGCACGAGCAGATGCACGATGGTCTGCTCGGGCATGCGCCCGAGCAGCAGCGGGCGGGCGAGCTCGATGGCGTGTGACAGGGGCAGCAGCGTGGTCGCCGCACGAATGAATGGCGGCAGCTGATCGGCCGGAAAGAACACGCCCGACACCAGCATCATCGGCGTGATGAACAGGGTGAAGTAGTACATGAAGAAGTCGTAGCTCGGCGCCAGCGCGGTCACGATGAGCCCGAGCGCGCCGAAGGTGAGCCCGACCAGAAAGATCAGCGGCAGCACCCACAGGACGTAACGCGAGTCGACCAGTCCGAACAGGCTGATCACCAGCAGGATGGCTGCGCCCGACAGCAAGGCTTTGGATGCGGCCCACATCAGCTCCGCGAACACCACGTCGTCCAGCGAGACCGGGGCGTTGAGTATCGCGTCCCAGGTGCGCTGCACATGCATGCGTGAGAAGCTCGAATACAGCACCTCGAAGGTAGCGCTGTTCATGGTGGAGTAGCACACCATGCCGGCGGCCAGAAAGCTGATGTAGGACACGCCGCCGACCTCGGGCACCAGCATGCCGATGCCGAACCCCAGTCCGAACAGATAGATGACCGGGTCGGCCAGATTGCCCAGCACCGAGGGCAGCGCGAGCTTGCGCCATACCAGGAAGTTGCGTTGCCATACCGGGATGAAGCGGCGCGACAGCAGGGGCAGGCGCCAGTGATTGGGCGTCATCTGGAGAATCCGTTTCGCAGTGTCCGGGGACGGTGGGTCGGGGCTGATCCGCAAGTGTTCACCACGACTGCCGCCTTGTGAACGGGAGTAGTCCTAGGCATTGGACGACGCGCCGCCGCGCGCAAGGCAGCGGCGATAGCGCGTGTCCACGCGTTTGGCGAACCACGCGGTCGTCAGCTTGCGGCTGATCTTGGGGCCTGCAAGCGCGATCTGCGGTAGCACTGCCCGTGGCAGGGCGCGGCGTTCGTGCTTTTCTGCCAGTTCGAATACGCGTTTGTACAGCCGGCTTTCTCCGAATGCATCGCTATCGTTGTCTTCGAGTGCGCGGCGAATGGCTCCATCGTCCATGTCGATCGATTCGCTCAGCGTGCGTACCGCGCGTTCGGTGGCGCCTGGGTCTGATGCGGACCTTCCGTACGCGATCAGGTCGCCGTCGAGCACAAGCCTGATCCCCGAGGCCGCACTCACGGCTTTCTGGAAGGCCGCGTTGCGGCTGGCATAGCGGCCGGCGTTGAAGTCGGCGAAGCGATACAGCGGGCTTTCATAGTTTGCGGGGTAGTCGAGCAGGTGGGCGATACCGAAGTACATGCCGCCGTGACGGGTGAAGACCTCGCGACGAATGGAGTCGGTCACCAGATAGGGATAGGTTCGCGCCCGTGCATGATGCTCCGCGAAGGCGACGCTCACCTGCATCGCTCCGCCGGTGCGCACCGGGTTGAGGTCGCCGAACAGGCGCTTGCCCAGCGGCACCATGCTGATGAAATCCTCGAAAATCAGGCTGAGCTCGCGCTCGGTCCGGACCGTATCGAGCCGTTCGCCATAGGAGTCGCCATTGGGCGAGGGGAGTTTCAGCGCAATGCGCACCGCGAGCATCGGGACGCCAAGCCTGTCAGCGCGCCGCTCGATTTCGCTCCACGCCATCTTTGGCAGGCCCGCGACCGGGGGGTCGGCAGTCAGTCCCGATTCCTGTTCGGCAACGGCGAGCGCCGCACACAGGTTAGAGGCACTCGGGGTGATCTCCAGACTGGTGAATGCGACCTGTATGTCGGCGGCCCAGCCTTCGCGGTCCGCGGTGCCGGATGGCAGCAGGCGCAACACTTGCGCGCGCACTTCGGTCGGGCTCAAGGGGGTGGGTTCGAAATCGCGAATCGTGCCCGAACAGCCGGCAAGGAGCGACAGGGTGATGGCTGCGCTCCAGGTTCGTGCGCGCGTGAGCCGTAAGATTGAATGCATTCTTTTCGTGCCTCAGTCTCAGTCGCGAAGGTCGCGGCCCGTGAGCTTGAGGAAAACGTCCTCCAGGTTTGCCGGGCGGTGCAGGTAGCGCAGGCCGGGCTGGGTGGCAAGGTGGGCAAGCATGGGCGCCGCATCGTGCAGGTAGCAAAAGGCGGTTTCGCCACTGATCTCGAAACGGTCGGAAAGTGCTGCGGCGTGCGCATTGGCCCAAGCCGCGGCGCCACCGCCGGCCGCGGTTTCGTGGCCGCTCCACTCGCCGAAGACTTCCACCACCTGCGGCTCGATATGCCCGGCGATGACTTCGCGCGGGCTGCCGCCAGCGAGTACGCGACCATTGTCGAGAATGGCCAGGTGGTCGGACAGGCGCTCGGCTTCATCCATGAAATGAGTGGTCAGCAGCACCGTGGTGCCACCACGGATGAGCTGCTTGAGGCGGTCCCAGATCAGGTGGCGTGCCTGAGGGTCGAGCCCGGTGGTGGGTTCGTCCAGCACCAGCAGTTCGGGCCGGTTGACCAGCGCGCGCGCCAGCGTCAAACGTCGCTTCATGCCGCCCGAAAGCGACTGGATGCGGGCGTCGCGCTTGTTCTCGAGCCCGGCGAAGGCCAGCAGTTCCGGGATGCGGGCCTTGATTTCAGCGTCAGCGAGACCGAAGTAACGGCCATAGACCAGCAGGTTCTCGGCGCAGGTGAAGTCGGGGTCGAGATTGTCCATCTGCGGCACGATGCCAACCCGCATGCGGGCCTCGCGCGCGCGTTCGGGCACCGGTTCGCCACACAGGCGGATGCTGCCCGCGCTGGGCGCAGTGAGGCCGAGTGCGCAGCGCAGCGTGGTCGTCTTGCCTGCGCCGTTGGGGCCGAGCAGGGTAAAGCACTCGCCGGCGCGCAGTTCGAGGTCGATACCGCGCACCACTTCGGTATCGTCGTAACGCTTGACCAGGCCGTGGATCAGCAGCGGCGATGGGCGCGCGGGTGGTGTCGATGGCGTCGATAAGGTCGCGCTGTCGCGGGGAGCAGTCATCAGCCTGCAGGCGGTACGGTGTCGGCAAAGCTCGGGCGCGCGAACAGCCGTTTGCTGAGGGCGACCAGGGCGGGGCGACCCGTCTGCCAGTCGGTTTGCGGCAGGCGCAGGTCGAGGTAGCCAAGGGCGACGCCGACACTGATGTCGTCGAGCTGTATGGTTTTGCCGCTGAGCCATTCACGCCCGCTCGCGCGTTTTTCCAGTTCGTCGAGGCAGCGCCGGATCTTGTCCAGCTGGCGCTCGATGCTGGCTGCGCTCTGTTGCTCGGGCGGGCGCTTGCTTTCGAGGAAGGCGACAACGGCGGCATCGAGAATGCCGTCGGCCAGGGCTTCGGTCTGGCGCACTCGCACGCGTTCGATGCCACCGGCCGGAAGCAAGGCGGGCGCGGCATCAAGGGTTTCGAGGTAGCCGGCAACGACGGGCGAGTCGAAGAAGACCTCGCCGCTGTCGAGTACCAGCGCCGGCACCTTGCCCAGCGGATTGACGTCAGGCACGCGGGTGTTAGCTTCCCATGGCGAATCGACGACCAGCTCGAAGGGCAGTGACTTTTCCGCGAGCAGGATGCGGATCTTGCGTGCGTAGGGGCTGGTGAGCGAGGCGAGCAGTTTCATCGGTGTCTCCTGAGTCAGGTGCGACCGGGGGCGGGTGGGACGTTGCGGGCGATCAGTTCCCGGATCAGATGCAGTTTGCCGTGAAAGAAGTGGCCGGCCCCGGGGATGACGATGATCGGCAGGTCCTGCGGGCGTGCCCATTCAAACACGTTGCTCAGGGCGACGGTGTCGTCGACTTCGCCATGGATGATCAGGGTGGGAATGGTCTCCGGCACCGGCGGGGTGTCGTAGCTGCGCGCACCCTCCGCAGCCACACCTGCGGCCATGCCGACGAGGACCAGCTGCCGCGGAGGGTTGATATCGTTGGCGAGACGGTTGGCGATGCGCGTCTGTACGAAGCCACCGAAAGAGAAGCCGCCCAGCGCCAGCGGCAGGCTGCCCCAGCGCGACTGCGCCCAGGAGATCACCGACAGCATGTCTTCGGTTTCGCCCTCGCCGTGGTCATGCTCGCCTTCGCTCTTGCCTACGCCGCGAAAATTGGGGCGGATGGCGGCATAACCGAGATCGCGATAGCTGCGTGCCAGCGTGTGCGCCACCTTGTTGGTATTGGCACCGCCGAACAACGGGTGCGGGTGGCAGATCAGGGCCACACCGCGCACGGTTTGCGGAGCATCGATGAGGACTTCGATATTGCCCGCTGCGCCACGCAGCAGGGCGGTTTCAGTGGGCAGGGCACGGGTCATGCGTCTCCTCCATCGGGCAGGCGCAGGCGTTCCACGATGCGGCCATGCACCAGATGCTGGTCGATGATCTCGTCGATATCTTCCTTGTCGACATAGGTGTACCAGACGTTGTCCGGGTACACCACCATCACCGGGCCATCGTCGCAACGGCCCAGGCAGCCTGCCTTGTTGATACGCACGCTGCCCTTGCCCTTGAGGCCGAGTTCGGCGCTGCGCTCCTTCGCGTAAGTCTGCAACTCACTGGCCTTGAAGTTGTTGCAACAGTCGTCTCCGGCTGCACGCTGATTGCAGCAGAAGAATACATGGTGTTTGAAATAGCTCATTCAAGTCTCCGTTGGTGTGCCGATTATAGGCGCCGCGGATTGTCGAGGTGTTCGCCGCGCCACAGGCCCAGTGCCGAGAGGTAGGCCAGGGCGACGAAGGGCCAGATGCTGGCGACGAGCTGGGTCAGACCGTGGAAATTGAGAAAGTTGCCCCGGCTCAGGATGGTATGGCCGTTGCTGAGGTAGGGGTTCTCGGGCATCAGGTTCACCAGCGCGGTCGCCGCGAGCAGCATGGTGCCAGCCACAGCGTGCTGGACGACCCGCGGCAGCAGCAGGGCCGCGGCAAGCAGGGCGGCGCCGACGACCAGCCCGCGCTCCGCACCTGGCGTGACCCAGGCCAGTGGATCGGTGGGCATGAAGAAGGTGGCGGCAGCCAGGGTCTTGGCGCCAATGCCGAGTGTGAGCAGAGCCAGGATCGGCCATGGTGTGGCCGTGCGCATCATGCAGCGCGCAAAGAGGCCGATGGCGACGATGGTGCAGGCGGTCAATGTGGCTTCGAAGGCGATAAAGCGCTCGGGGCGGAAAGGCAGCGGCGGCGGAATCGACAGCATGCGGCGGACGTCGCCGCTGCCGAACAGCAGGCTGTCGGGCGTGAGCTGGGTGAGCAGCCACAGTCCGAGCAGAATCAGGCCCGCATCGCCGGTATGGCCGCCGATGAAGTGTTCGCTGCGCCAGCGTGCCAGCCCGGCGTGGGGCGCGAACATCCGCTGTCCGCAACACGCGCCGAGCGCAGCGCCGATCAGGCCACCGACGCTATTGGCGCCGAGGTCGATGTTGCTCGATATCCGTGATGGCAGATAGTGCTGGACGGTCTCCAGCCCCAGGCTGAACAGGCTTGCCCCCAGGGTTGTCACGACGATGATGCGCAGCGCCGGCCAGTTGGAGGGCAGGGTGGCGGCGACAATGAATCCCAGGGGGATGTAGCCAAGCACATTGAACACCAGATCCTCGATCTGGAAATACTTTGGCCAGGGCGCGATCAGGTAGTCGAACAGCGGCAAACCACTCTCGTGCCAGCCGGCAAACGGGTGCAGGCAGGCGTAGGCCACCAGCAGGGCGTATGCGAAGGCGAGATTGCGGGGGAGCGATGAGCGCGGCACGAATTGGCGAACGGACGTGTTGGTGAGGTCCGAGTCTATCCGACTGGCGCGGGTGCTGCAGTTCGCTGTCAGGGATTGGCTAGGAAAAATTTAGGATTAACGTAGGGCACTTTTAGCAAGCGTGGCGGTGTTGCCGGATTACGCTTGCCGCGTGGAATTTCGTCCACGTAACGTATGGCGAGGAAGATGATGAAAATACCTTACTTGTTCCGGGGCGCGCTGCTGGCACTGGGACTTTTCTGCGGCACGGCGGTCCATGCGGCGGACCGTGGGGCGCCGCAGGCGCATGACCGGGGGCGATATCTGGTCGTGATCAGCGGCTGCAATGACTGTCACACGCCCGGTTACCCCGAGACCGGCGGCAAGCTGGCCGAGAAACAATGGCTGGTCGGGAGCCCGGTGGGGTTTCAGGGGCCATGGGGCGTGACCTACCCCTCCAATCTGCGCCTGTCGGTGCAGGAGATGAGCGAAGCGCAGTGGATTGCCAAGGCGCGTACCGTGATGCGACCGCCAATGCCCTCGCCCAGCCTGATTGCGATGAGCGACCCGGATCTGCGCGTCATCTACCGCTACATCCGCAAGCTTGGGGGCGCGGGTAGCCCGGCGCCCGACTATGTACCGCCCGGGCAGTTGGTGAACACCCCGTACATCGAGTTCGTGCCCAAGAACCTGCCGCCGATCGTCGCCGGTGCAGGCTCATGAGGCCTTTGGTTGGCACGGGGCACGCAGGACTCGCTCACCGGTGCCATGCCATTTGAAGCACATCCGGTCCGCCGCCGTGGTGGCGGACCGGTGCGCGATTGTCGGAGTGCTGTTCGATGTTCAGAAAACTGTTGATGGCGGTGGGACTGGCTACCGCGACCGCTCCCGCGACGGCGGCGGAGCCCCCTGCCTTCCCCGCGCAGATGGAGGACCTTGCCGACATCTACGCCATGCTGTTCTGCGATGACCTCGACCGCTATCGACCGCTTGCGGATGAGCCCGGCTCGTCCTGGAAACAGGTGGTTTTCAATGAGCGGCCGGACCCTGAACGCATCCGCGCGCTGGCCGGGAGCGAAGGCGAAGAGAGCCGCGTGCGTGCGCTCGCCTTTCACTGGCTGCGTCAGCACGCCGAACCGGTGCCACAACGCAAGCTGCTGGGGGTGATCCTCGAGTATGCGATGGGCGATGGCTTCGATGTGCTAGCGGCCTATCTGGACGGCAGCCTGCGCTACCTCAACCACGCCGGAAAGACGGTGTTCGTGGAGCGCGAGGTCGACACCTTCAGGGCGCCCATTCGCAAGCTGTTTGAGCTGTCGCAGCAGGCGGTCGATCGTTTGGGGCCGTGGAGCGAGGCACGCCGTCCGCCGCCGGCGCCGGGGATGCTGCGGTTGAGTTTCCTCGTGTCCGATGGGCTCTATTTCGGTGAGGGCCGCTTTGTCGACATGGAGGCAGACCCGGTTGCCGGGCCCATCGTCAGACAGGCCGGCGCGATGGTCAATGATGTGGTGAACAGGGTGCTCAAGCGCGAGGGCGCGCCGGGCTGATCCACGCGCGCGGAAAGACGCGATGCCGGCCGCCGCGGGCAGTCAGGGCATGGCCTCGCGTGCGCGCTGGCTGATTGCCTGCATTGCGGGATGGGAGAGTTTGCGTTCGGTCGTAATGGCGAAGATCTGCTCCCTGACCTTGTCGATTTCGCCCATGACCTGCACCTTGTATTGCTCGCAGATATACGGGGCAATTGCGCGTGGCCCCACGAACAGCCCTGCACCCGCCTGGCCGAATGCCTTCATCAGTGCACTGTCGTCGAGCTCGGCCACAATCCGGGGTTGTACCTTGCTGCGTTCCAGCCATTGCAGCAAGGCTGGCCGGAAAGCGACGTCTTCGCCCGGCAGCAGGAAGGGGGCGCGGTCGAGCAGTGCAGGAAAGCTGGCGGGCAGGCGGGCAGCGAGGCCCGGGCTGGCAAAAACCGATAGCGGGCTCTCGCCCAGCAAATGGCTGAAGCCACGCACGCTGACGCTGGGGGGCAGGGGACGGTCGGCGATGACGATGTCGAGCCGGTGCACGGCGAGTTCTCCGAGCAGGTTTTCCAGCCGGCCTTCACGGCACACCAGGCGTGGCGCGTTGTCGAGCTGGAGTGCGGGCTCGATCAGCTGATATACAACCGATTTCGGCATGGCGTCCGCAATGCCGATGCGAAACGGCAGCGGGATGCTCAGGGACTCGTCGCGCATCAGATCCACGATCTGGTCTCCGAGCGCAAAGATCTCATCGGCGTGACCCAGAATGCGCCGTCCGGCATCGGTAAGTTCGAGGCGCCGCCCGACGCGGCGGAACAGGCTGGCACCAAGGCTGGTTTCCAGGGTCGTGAGCTGG
>JALNWS010000105.1 GCA_023230755.1 Azoarcus sp. | reverse complement strand
TCGTTGATCACCTCGGGGCCGGTCACGTACTCGCCATACTCCGCGTTGTTGGAGATGGAGTAGTTCATGTTGGCGATGCCGCCTTCGTACATCAGGTCGACGATCAGCTTGAGCTCGTGCAGGCACTCGAAGTAGGCCATCTCGGGGGCGTAGCCGGCCTCGGTCAGGGTTTCGAAACCCATCTTGACCAGCTCGACCGCACCGCCGCACAGCACGGCCTGTTCGCCGAAGAGGTCGGTCTCGGTCTCTTCCTTGAAGTTGGTCTCGATTACGCCGCCCTTGGTGCCGCCGTTGGCTGCAGCGTACGACAGCGCGATGTCCTTGGCCTTGCCCGACTTGTCCTGATACACGGCGATCAGCGACGGCACGCCGCCTCCGCGCAGGTACTCGGAACGCACGGTGTGGCCGGGGCCCTTGGGGGCGACCATGATCACGTCGAGGTCGTCACGCGGCACGACCTGGTTGTAATGCACGTTGAAGCCGTGGGCAAAAGCCAGCACGCCGCCCTTCTTGATGTTGGGCTCGACTTCTTCCTTGTACACGGTCGGGATGTTCTCGTCCGGCAGCAGGATCATGACCACGTCGGCGGCTTTCACGGCCTTGGCGATTTCTTCGACCTTGAGGCCGGCGGCCTTGGCCTTGTCCCACGACGGGCCACCCTTGCGCACGGCAACGGTAACCTTGACGCCGGAGTCGTTCAGGTTCTGGGCGTGGGCGTGGCCCTGCGAGCCGTAGCCGACGATGGTGACCTTCTTGCCCTTGATGAGGGAGAGGTCGGCGTCCTTGTCGTAATAAACTTTCATGGTTTTCCTTTCAGATATCAAGGGCAGTAAGCGCCTGCGGCCGACATCATAAGGGCTGCTCGGCCGAGCGCAAAACAGACAGGAGGGGTCAGAGCTTCAAAACACGGTCGCCGCGCCCGATACCGCAGACGCCGGAGCGCACGGTTTCGAGGATCAGCGCCGGATCGATGGCCTTGGTAAAGGCGTCGAGCTTGGACTGGTTGCCCGTGAGCTCGATTACGTATGAGGCATCGGTGACATCAATGATGCGAGCGCGGAAGATGTCAGCGGTGCGCTTTATCTCCTCTCGGTCCTTGCCGGTAGCACGGACCTTGATCAGCATCAGCTCGCGCTCGATATGCGCGGCTTCCGAGATGTCTACCACCTTGACCACTTCGATGAGCTTGTTGAGCTGCTTGGTGATCTGCTCGATGATTTCTTCCGAGCCGATGGTGACGATGGTCATGCGCGACATCGACGCATCTTCCGTGGGGGCCACGGTCAGTGATTCGATGTTGTAGCCGCGCGCGGAGAAAAGGCCGGACACGCGCGACAGCGCACCGGATTCGTTTTCGATCAGCAGTGAAATGACGTGACGCATGATGATTTCGGTCCTGAATTCAGATAATTGACTGGACGGTGGCGCGGATCACAGGTCTTCGGCAGACAGGATCATCTCGGTGAGACCCTTGCCGCCCTGAACCATCGGATACACGTTTTCCGTCTGATCGACCTGGAAGTCGAGGAACACGAGATCTTTCTTGTGCGTGGTAAAGGCTTCACGCAGCGCGCCTTCGACGTCGGAGGGCTTGTCAATGCGGAAACCCACATGACCGTAGGACTCTGCCAGCTTGGCGAAATCGGGCAGCGAATCCATGTACGACTCGGAGTAGCGCTGGCCGTGGAACAGCTGTTGCCACTGGCGCACCATGCCGAGGTAGCGGTTGTTCAGGTTGCAGATCTTGATCGGCAGCCGGAACTGCTTGCAGGTCGACAGCTCCTGGATGTTCATCTGGATGGAGGCCTCACCGGTGACGCAGGCAACCTGTGCATCGGGGTGGGCAAGCTGGGCGCCCATCGCATAGGGCATGCCGACACCCATTGTGCCCAGGCCGCCGGAGTTGAGCCAGCGGCGCGGCTTGTCGAAGCGGTAGTACTGCGCCGCCCACATCTGGTGCTGGCCGACGTCGGAGCTGACGAAGGCATCGCCGCCGGTCACTTCCCACAGCTTCTGCACCACGAACTGCGGCTTGATGATGGTGTCGGAGTTCTTGTACACCATGCAGTTGCGGCTGCGCCATTCCTCGACCTGCTTCCACCACGCGCTGATGTCCGGGCGGGCGGGACCGGCCTCGAGCTGGCGGATCATTTCGTCTAGCACTTCGCGGACGTCGCCCACGATCGGCACATCCACGCGCACGCGCTTCGAGATCGACGACGGGTCGATGTCGATGTGGATGATCTTGCGCGGTTCTTCGGCGAAGTTGGCCGGGTCACCGATCACGCGATCGTCGAAACGCGAGCCGACTGCCAGCAGCACGTCGGAGTAGTGCATCGACATGTTGGCTTCGTAGGTGCCGTGCATGCCCGGCATGCCAAGGTACTGGCGATCGCTGGCGGGGTAACCGCCCAGCCCCATCAGGGTGGTGGTGATCGGGTAGCCCAGCAGGCGGGTGAGCTTGGTCAGTTGCTCGGCCGCATCGGACAGCACCACGCCGCCGCCGGCGTAGATCATCGGGCGCTTGGCTTCGAGCAGCAGTTGTACGGCTTTCTTGATCTGGCCCTGATGTCCCTTGACCACCGGGTTGTACGAGCGCATCGAGATTTCCTTCGGATACTCGAACTCGCACTTGGCGTTCGTGATGTCCTTGGGAATGTCTACCAGCACGGGGCCGGGGCGGCCGCTTTTTGCCAGATAGAAGGCCTTCTTGATGGTGGTCGCGATGTCCTTGACGTCGCGCACCAGGAAGTTGTGCTTTACGCAGGGGCGGGTGATGCCCACAGTGTCAACTTCCTGAAAGGCGTCCTGACCGATCGCGGCGGTCGGTACCTGCCCGGAAATGATCACCATCGGGATCGAATCGCAGAAGGCGGTTGCGATGCCGGTGACAGCATTGGTTGCACCCGGGCCAGAGGTGACCAGTGCGACGCCTACGTTCTGCGTGCTGCGGGCAAAACCGTCGGCGGCATGGACTGCGGCCTGTTCGTGGCGTACCAGGATGTGGCGAACTTGTTCCTGCTGGAAAAGTGCGTCATAGATGTACAGCACGGCGCCGCCGGGATAGCCGAATACGTATTCGACCTTTTCTTCCTGCAGGCACCTGATTACAATTTCCGCTCCAGTCAGCACCATCGCAAAGTCGCCCTGTAATTCGTTTGAAGAAACGGATAACAGTACCCGCTCCGAGGGAGTTTGGTCAAGGCTGTAAATGCCGGTCCAATAGGCGCCTCTTTCAAGGATTACAAGCTGGCCTCCCGCACCGAACTCTCCGCGTTTCTTGAAAGCGTTGAAAAACGTGCGTTCAAGCAGGCTGTCTGGTCCCTGCGCGATGACGATGCCGCGCTCGATGCAGTGCAGGACGCGATGCTGAAACTGTCCCTGCGCTACGGTGAGCGCCCGTCCACCGAATTTCCGATGCTGTTTCAGCGCATCCTGCAGAACGTGATTCTCGACGCGCACAGACGGCTCAAGGTGCGCAGGTTCTGGGTGTCGCCCCTGTCCGTGCTCAAGGGCGGAAACGAGGACGACAGCGACCCGCTCGAGAACGTGGCGGACGAACGCGACGGGGCAGAGCATGAAACGCCGCACGGCCTGTTCGAACGGCGCCATGTGCTGGCGCAGATCGAGCACGAAATTGCCCGCCTGCCCAATCGTCAACGTGAGGCCTTCCTGATGCGTTACTGGGAAGAAATGAATATCGCCGAAACGGCGGAGGCCATGGGGTGCTCCGAGGGCAGCGTCAAGACGCATTGCTCGCGTGCCACCCAGACACTTGCCGCGGCCTTGAAGGCAAAGGGACTCATGCCATGACCGACCAGCATCAGCGCCCCAAGGGTGAAACGTTCAGCGACGCAGCGTTCGCGCGGCGCATTGTCGGCAACCTGTCGGCCGCAGCCCACCATACCGATGAGGCGGTGGCCGAACGTCTGAAGGCGGCGCGTCTGCGTGCACTGGAAGCGCATCGCCCCGAGCGTGGAACGCTCGCCAGGCTCTTCTCTGCAGTGCGGGCCGTCTGTTCATTGCGTCCGGTGCTGCGTCAGTCGGTGGCGATGGCTGCTGTTGTCGTGCTCGTACTTGCCGGGGATCACTGGACGACGACGTCCCTGGTGCTTGAACTCGAAGAGGTCGACGCGGCGCTGCTGACAGACGAACTCCCCATCGATGCATATCTTGATTCGGACTTTCCCGCATGGTTGCAGCAAGACTCCTCCTCCTGATCGCGTGCCTGTTTTTCAGCGCACTGGCGACGGCGCGCGTCATGCCGCTGGCTGCGCCGGTGTGGGCCGAACTCAATGCGCGTCAGCATGAAGTGCTGGCCCCGCTGGTGGACGACTGGGACGGGATGGAGCCTGTCAGCCGCCGCAAATGGCTTGGAATCAGCGATCGTTACGATCGTCTGTCGGCCGACGAACAGGCACGGATTCAGCGGCGGATGCGGGACTGGGTACGGCTCAATCCGGATGAGCGCAGTCGGGCCCGGATGCAGTACCGTGCGATGCAGAAGCTGCCGCCCGATCGGCGCAGCAATTTGCATGCGGAGTGGGAACGCTATCAGAATCTGCCCCCTGAAGGACGTCGCCCCGCAGAGGCGACGCCTGCGCCACGCCGGCCCGGTGCGGCGCTTCAAGGACAGGTAGATATATTTCGATGAGTCGTAAAGGAAGCAAGACACCGGCAGCCGGAAGTCAGACCGCGGCGCCAGGGCGCTCGCCCACAGTGGTTGAACTGGCCGGCTTGCGCCGCCGGCTGGCGAGCATGCTGTATGAAACGATGCTCCTCCTCGGGGTGCTGGCACTGACCTTCATGGTGCCCTACCTGTTGCTCGGCATGTTTTTCGAGATCACGCCTCCGGGCTGGCTGGCGTGGATTCACATCTTCCTGGTGCTGGGCTTTTACTTCGTCTGGTACTGGCACCGCCAGGGGCAGACCCTGGCCATGCAGACGTGGCGGCTCAAGATTGTGGACTCAGTCAGCGGCCAGCCGCTTAATGCCGCGCGCAGCTGGCTGCGCTATGTGTTGGCCTGGCCGTCGGTGCTGATCGGTGGCGTCGGGCTGATCTGGGCCATCTTCGATCGTGATCGCCAGTTCCTGCATGACCGTCTGTCCGGCAGTTGTGTGGTCCTGCTGCCGGGTCAGCCGAAAAGGTAGGGGAACAGCCGCTTTCGCTCCGCCTCGCTCAATTGCTCCATGCGCAGCACATTGCGCTCGGGAATGCCCTCCGGATCCGGGAAGTGTGCCAGCGCATGTTCCAGGCTTTCTTCACGGATCATGTGCAACAGGGGCCAGGGCGAGCGATTGGTGAGATTGCCGGCGTCGTCGGGCTCGGTGTCGGCAAACTGGTAGTCGGGGTGAAAGCTCGCGACCTGGATCTCGCCCTCCCAGCCAAACTGCTGCAGCCAAAGATCGACCAGATCCAGAAACTGGTTGTAGTCCTCGAAATCGGCCAGCATGTCCGGGATGGCAAGGACCGTGGTTTCGAGTTCGTTTGCGGGCGTATCCGAGATGCGTTCGAGTTCGGCTTGCATGTCGTCGAGCAGCGCCTCGTCGGTCGTGGCGTGACTGACGCAGATGCGCACCCTGTCTTCGGCGCGCGGTTTGGCCGCGAACGGGCAGAGATTGAGGCCGATGACGACGTCGTCCAGCCACTGGCGCACGTCGCTGATGATTTGTTCGTCCATTGTGTCCGATTCCCAGGTGTGGTTCAGGTTTTGAGGTGTTTGAGGGCGGCCTCGCGCACCGCTGTGGCGAGGTCGTTGCGCAGGCAGTCAAGCTCGATCAGCTCGGGCCAGGTGTCGCGAAACTGGCGCTGCCACGTGAGTTGACGCTTGGCGAGCTGACGGGTTGCGGCGACGCCCTTGAAACGGAGCGTCTCCAGGTCATCCTCGCCATCGAGATAAGCCCATGCCTGGCGGTAGCCGACGCAGCGCATCGAGGGCATGGATGTATTCAGCGTGTAGCGCTGGCGCAGGTGTGCGACCTCGTCGATGAGTCCGCCGTCGATCATCTGCGAGAAGCGACCGGCGATACGTTCGTGCAGCACCGTGCGGTCCGATGGGGCGAGCGCGATCGGCAGCAGGCGGAAAGGCGGGGGGAGCATTTCCCGGCGGGCGTAGCTTTCGGCCAGCGGCCGCCCGGTGACACGAACGATCTCGAGCGCGCGCTGAATGCGTTGCGAGTCGCCGGGTTCGAGCCTTGCTGCGGCGTCGGGGTCGAGGCGGGCAAGTTCGGCGTGCATGGCAGGCCAGCCAAGGCGCGTGCCGTCCTCGTCGATCTGACGGCGCAGGTCGGCGTCGGCTTGCGGAAGTGCGGACAAGCCGTCGCGCAATGCCTTGAAGTACAGCATGGTGCCGCCGGCAAGGACCGGAATTCGCCCGCGAGCGGTGATCTCCGCCATCAGGCGCAGCGCATCATCGCGAAAGCCGGCCGCCGAGTAGGTCTCTTCAGGAGAGATGATGTCGATCAGGTGGTGAGGGCAGACCGCCTGTTCCGCAGCCGTTGGCTTGGCCGTGCCGATGTCCATGCCGCGGTACACCAGGGCCGAGTCCACGCTGATGACCTCGACCGGAAACGCGTGCGCCAGCGCCAGAGCACTGGCGGTCTTCCCGCTTGCGGTCGGGCCGAGCAGAAGCAGGGCGGGTGGAAGGTCGGAATGCGGCATCGGGACAAGGGCGGGGTGACGGCCTCGCATTATCCTCGTGCAGTGCCGCTTTGGGGTATCCGGATCAGCGTAACTCACCGCGGTGCGCACCAGGCCCGGCTACCGGGAATGCGTTCAATCAATGTAAATGGCATAATTCGGTTCTTTGTCCGTGAGTCTCCGCGATGCAAACGAAGAAACGCCCGTTATCCGTGTGGCAGGCGGTGGCCCGTATTCTGACCGTTGCGCTGCTCGCGCTGCCCTGTTTTGCAGCGGCGCAGTTGCCTCCGCTGATGCTCGCAGGGCGCTATCAAGCGGATGTCGATCCGGCCGGATACTGGGTCAGCGAGAAGCTGGACGGCGTGCGTGCGTTGTGGAATGGCCGGCAATTGCTGTTTCGCAGCGGGCGTCCGGTTGGCGCGCCGGCGTGGTTTGTAGCAGGCTTGCCGCAGGAACCGCTCGATGGCGAACTCTGGATCGGCCGGGGGCGTTTCGAGCAACTTGTGGGCACGGTGCGCACCCATGAACCCGATGACGCAGCGTGGCGGGAAGTGAAGTACATGATCTTCGATCTGCCCGCTCACCCCGGCACCTTCACCGAACGCATTGCGGCCATGCAGCGCACCGTCAGCGCTGCGCAGCTGCCTTGGGTACAGGTGGTCGGGCAGCACCGGGTCGCCGATCGTGAGGCGCTGAGGCGCGAGTTCGACCGGGTCGTGAGCGCAGGCGGCGAAGGTTTGATGTTGCACCGGGCCAATGCGCTGCGGGTGGCAGGGCGGACCGATGCAATCCTGAAATACGTGCCCTGGCTGGACGACGAGGCAAGGGTGATCGCCCACATCGAGGGCAAGGGAAAATATGCAGGCATGCTTGGGGCACTGCTGGTCGAGACGGTGGACGGCCGCCGGTTCCGGATCGGAACCGGCTTCACCGATGCTCAGCGCCGCACGCCACCTGCGCCGGGCATGCTGATTACATACCGCTATCGTGAGCTCACCGCCAAGGGCTTGCCTCGTTTTCCGTCATTTCTCAGGCTCAGGGAATTGCCCTGATTCGTATCGCTCAGGCGCCGAGAAGCAGGATGCCGGCGCCGCCGATCGCCAGGCCGATTGTCCTCCGAACGTACGCACCAAACCGCGATTCAGGCATATGGCAGGCGGCGAGGTAGCCGATGGCGTGGAGCGCCGCGGTGGCAAGTGCGAAGCCGGCTGTGTAGCTTACGAACGCGTTGCTGGCCATCTCGGCATGGTGTGCATGACCATGAAACAGGGCAAATGCGGAAATCAGCGGGATGGCTGCGGTGAGCGGCAGGCGAACCGCGAAGGCGATCAGCAGGCCGAAGACGAGCAGGGATGCCGAGACCCCCGCTTCCACGCCAGGCAGGGCGATGCCCGCAGCGCCGAGCGCCGCTCCGGACAACATGGCGGCAATAAAGCCTGCCGGAAGTGCCCAGCGTGCGGTGCCGCGCTGGTGTGCTGCGTACAGGCCGACTGCCAGCATCGCCAGCATGTGGTCGATTCCGCCGAGTGGATGACCAAAGCCGCTGGCAAAGCTGATGGTTTCGTGGCCTGGGTGTGCAGTGGCAGCACCAGCCGTGAGCAGCAGGGCGAGGGCAACAAGGGCGCGTGGCTTGGACATGTGTTTCTCCGGTAAGCGGTATTCGGGTGGCGGGTGCCGGTCGGACAAAATCCGGCCGGCGTGCTGCAGAGCGTGGTTCCTGCCCCCGGGAG
Organism: Azoarcus sp.; assembly: GCA_023230755.1. Classification (GTDB taxonomy): domain Bacteria; phylum Pseudomonadota; class Gammaproteobacteria; order Burkholderiales; family Rhodocyclaceae; genus Parazoarcus. The sequence continues at coordinate 6,018 of JALNWS010000105.1, read as the reverse complement.
GCTGTATCGACATCATGATCTGGTGCGGCTCCGGTGCAGGATTCCGATGCGTCCCGAAAAAATTAGCAAGTTGCATGCCGTGCGTCGCACCGACATCCCCGGGGCCTGATGCGGCCGTTCGTGTCCGGAAATCTTGAAGGTCCACACGTTTTCGAGTGGTCAGAGGAGGGGGTGACCCATGTCGGGCGTGTTGTCGGGATGCACCGTCATGGTGCGGCGCGCTATTCCGGTGCGACGAATTGCGTAGCAGGATTCAGCCAGGCCGTTGAACGGTGGCCTGCCTGATTTTGCAGCAGCAGGAATTTGAGCTTCCTGATCAGTCACATGACGCGCTTGTCCACAGCTTCCTACACATCTTGTCTACGCCCGCTGGGGATAAGACCTGGCCTCAGCGCTTTGGCTCTCCTTGGCGTTCGGGGTCGGCAAATTTATGCACGTACATCGCCCGATCCGCACTCTTGAGCAAGCTTTGCGCATCCTCACCGTCCTCCGGGTACAGCGCCTCTCCGATCGCACCGCCCACGCCAATCTCTGTGGTGTTCTCGGTCTCGACGCATGAAAGGGGTTGACGCAGGACTTCCTCCATCTGGCGCCGGATATGGCCAACGGCTTCACGGCTGGCAACCTGGTCGAGCAGGATGACGAATTCGTCACCGGCGTAACGTGCGACGAGGTCGCCGCCGCGGACGTTGGTGCGCAGGCGCTCGGCAATCTCCTGCAGCGCGAGGTCGCCCGCGTCGTGCCCGTAGAGGTCGTTGATCTGCTTGAAGCGGTTGAGGTCGATGAAGAGCACCCCCAGTCGCGCGCTGCGACGATCGGTGCGAGCGAGCTCGACACGTTTCTCAAGCTTCTGCATGAAGGCTTCGCGGTTGGCCAGTCCGGTGAGCTTGTCCGTGCGCAATCGGCTCTGCATGGCCTCGAAACTGCGTGCCAGCGCGCCGATCTCGTCGTTGCGCTCTACGCCGACCGGTGCGTCGAGGTCGCCGTCACCCACCTTTCGTACGGCCTCGCCGATACGCCTCAGGTCGCCCGCGACCCAGCCGAGGATGCGCAGCCCGATGATGATGGCGATCACGACCGCTGCAGCGGCAAGCATGACGGTGCGGCTCGCATTCTCCGTAACCCCGGACATGAAGTCGCTTGTCGGCATGGCGACGACGGTAATCCAGTTCAGGCCCGCTTCGTCCTGGATGCGGTCGAACGCGACATGGATCTCCTCGCCTTCGTCGGTAAGAAACGTCAATACCCGTGGCAGCGAGGTTGCATCGGGGGCCGCCAGTCGTTCCTGCACCAGACGGTAAGAAGCCCGCAGCAGTGGGTGCGAGCTGTCGTGCGCCTTCAGTCGGGCGCTGCTGCCATCGGGCAGCTGCCGGATGTTGGGACTGGCCGAGGACGCAATCAGGTTGCCATCCTGCTCGATGATGAAGGCGATGCCGTTGGGTGAAACTTCGAGCCGGCCTACGAAGTCGTTCAGCGCACGCAGGGAAATATCGGTCGCGACCACGCCTTCGAAAGCGCCTGCCGCCGACAGTACTCGGCGCGCCCGCGTGGCGAGCAGCTCCCGCGTGCCGAAATCGATGTACACCGAAGTCCAGGTATGACCCGTGACCCGCTTTCCATCCTGGTACCAGGGCCGGGTGCGCGGGTCGAACAGCTTTGTTTCGCGATGATCGAACTGGAGTGGGCCGTCGATGCCGGTGAAGTGGTAGATCGCCCTGTGCTCGTCGGCGTTGATCTTCATCCGCAGTTCGGCCTCCTTCAGGGAGTGCCGGTACAGCCCCAGGCCCTGGCCGGATTCGTTCCCGTAATAGACATAATTGTTGGGGTCGATATGCAGCGAGGTTGCGATCCAGAAGCGCGTCCGCAGCTCCTGGAAATCCGATTCGATCTTCTCCGGGGCGGGCATGCCGTCAGGGAAGGCCGACTCGAGCACTGCACCTGAACCGACAATGTGCCGGTCTACAGCCTGCGCGATGCGCCCCACGGTCTCGAGCAGCAAGTGCTCCGCGACCGTTGAGACTGCCCGGCTCCCGGCCGAATACGACAGCGTGCCCACCGCGACCGCCAGTGCAATCACGAGCACGACGTAGGGAACAATGAGGACCAGCTTGAGCGACAGAGGGGCAGAAGGCTTCGACATGATCTGTGCGGCCCGGCCCATATATGGCAAGACGCGAAATGTGGAAGGGCTTGATTCTCTACAGGAAAGCCGCATTGTGCAATGCCGCGTGGCTTTTTTGCCGATTTGGGCGCCTGGCAGCAATGCCTTGTTGCGCTTTGTGCTCCGGATCGAACATTCGCTGCGGTAAGCTGCGGGAACCTGCCACGATGGGAGCGGTGGGTCTGGCGCGGAGAGGGTAATGAACGGCAGTTGGCTGGTGTTCGGCGCAAGCGTTCTGATGGCATTTTCGGCGTGTGCGGACGCGGCCGAGGTGTTCCGCTGGAAAGATAGCGAGGGGCGGATCAATTACGGCAACATGCCTCCGCCGGGCGTAAAGGCGGAGCCTGTCGGTGGCCGCGGGCGGCTGACGGTGGTGCCGGCGCCCGTTTTGCCGCCTGCGCCGCCGCCTCCTCCGCCGGAAGAACGTCTGGAGCGACTTGAGCGCGAACTCGAAACCGAGCGCCAGTTGCGGCTCGATGCTGAGGCGGCTGCGCGTGAACGCGAAAGCGCACGTGCCGCGTCAAAGGCAGAGTGCGAGGCCCTGCACCGGGAGGCCTGTGACGACGACGGACAACCGGTGGGACGGCGATACATTCTCGTGCCGCCGCGCCCGTTTCCCCATCTGCCAGGCGTGCCCCCGGCCCGCCCGCCACATCGGGATCCGCCGCATGATGGCGGGCGGGCTCCCGACGGTGGGAAGGGTGACCGGGCTTCGCGCCGCAATCAGCGCGGCGACAACGCCGGTACCGTGCCCAGCCGGGAGCAGGGCGGCGCGTCCCGCCCCGATGAACGACGGGTGCGTCAGCCCTGATTGTTGCGATGCGGCATGCGATGCAATAACTTTCCCGCCAAGCGGCTATCATGGCGCCCGATTGTGGCAGTAGCCGAATAGCCGGATTTTGAGGATCCTTCGTGAAGATATTTTCTCCGCTCTATCAGCGTGCCATGCAATGGGCGCGTCATCGTCATGCGCCGTGGTTTCTGTGCGGACTCAGTTTTGCGGAGTCGTCCTTTTTTCCCATCCCGCCCGACGTGATGCTGGCGCCGATGAGTCTCGCCAATCCCAAGCGCGCGCTGTGGTTTGCGCTCATCACCACGCTTGCGTCGGCGGCCGGCGGACTGCTGGGCTATCTGATCGGCAGCTATGCCTTCGAGATGATCGAGCCGTGGCTGCGCAGCAGCAGCTACTGGTCGAGCTATTCGACAGCCGTCAGCTGGTTTAACGAGTGGGGCTTCTGGGCCGTCTTCGTGGCGGGGTTTTCGCCGATTCCGTACAAGGTATTCACGATTGCCGCAGGTGCGCTTTCCATGGCACTGATTCCCTTCACCCTGGCCTCGCTGGTTGGGCGCGGGATGCGCTTCTTCATGGTGGCGGGCTTGATGGCCTGGGGCGGGCAGCGCATGGAGGCCATGCTCCAGCGCTACATCGACCGCCTCGGCTGGGCGACGGTCATTGCCGTCGTGGCCGGCGTGGTCCTGTATCGCGCCTGAAGCGTGGGGGCGGGGCCTGCGGTTCGCCTTTACTGCCCACGCATGAAGAAGCGATCGAGATCGGACATCGTCAGCTGGGTCCAGGTTGGGCGACCGTGGTTGCACTGATCGGCGCGCTCGGTCGCCTCCATGTCGCGCAGCAGCGCGTTCATTTCGGGCAGGGTCAGGTGGCGGTTGGCGCGCACTGCGCCATGACAGGCCATGGTGGCGAGCAGTTCATTGCGTCGCGCGGTGACTACGTCTGACGCGGGGAATTCGCGCAGTTCTTCAAGCAGTTTTCTCAGGAGTTCGGCTACCGGTGCGCTCGCCAGCAGCGCCGGCACGCTGCGAACCGCAAGCTCTTGCGGCCCCGCGGGTGAAACCTCGAATCCCATGCGCGACAGGACTTCGGCGCATTCGTCGGCTGCTGCCATGTCTTTTGCACTGACGGAAAACACGGCGGGGATAAGCAGTCGCTGCACTGCAGGCGTGCCGTCGAGCACGGTCTTGAGCTTTTCGTACAGGATGCGTTCGTGGGCGGCGTGCATGTCGACGAGGATCAGGCCGTTCGCGTTCTGGGCAAGGATGTAGACCCCGTGCAACTGGGCCAGCGCATAGCCCAGCGGAGCGCCCGCGTCGCCCGGTGGCAGGGGGGGCGGACTGGCCGGGGCTGGTGATGGTCGCGATGCACCCGGGCCCACTTGCGCAGGCGCAGGTCGTGCGCTTGCCGCAAAATCGAAATAGGCGCGGCTGGCCGAGTCCATCGCCAGTTGCCCCTGCACCGGCGGGCGGTTCCAGGCGCTCTCCGGTGGCCGACCGTAGGGGCTTGGCGCCTGTGCCGTCGAGCCCGCTGCTGTCTGCATCGACTGTGCGGGCGCGGGGCTCTCTGCGGAGAGTGGTTCGTCGAGTGCCCGCCCGGCGCCCGATTCGGCCAGCGCGCGGCTGACGGCATGAAACACGAACTGGTGCACCGCCCGCGAATCGCGAAAACGCACCTCAATCTTGGCCGGGTGGACGTTGACATCCACGCCTGCCGGGTCGAGTTCGAGAAACAGCACATAGGCCGGGTGGCGGCTGCCGTGCAGGATGTCGGTGTAGGCCTGGCGCACGGCGTGCGTGAGCAGCTTGTCCCGCACGTAGCGGCCATTGACGAAGAAGTACTGGGCGTCGCGGCTGCTGCGCGAATACGCCGGCAGGGAGGCGAAGCCCCCCAGTGAAAGAATGCTGCCGTCGGCGCGGACTTCACGTGCGTGTTCGAGAAAGTCGTCGCCCATCAGGGTGCCAACGCGACGGATCGGCTCGCCCGGTGGCAGGCGGTGCACCACGCGCCCGTTGTGCGAAAGCTGCAGGCCGACGTCCGGGCGGGCGAGGGCGACGCGACGGAACATTTCGTCGCAATGCGCGTACTCGGTCCCTTCTGTCTTGAGAAATTTGCGTCGCGCCGGGGTGTTGTAATAAAGGTCGGCGACCTCGACCACCGTGCCCTGGTTGAGCGCGGCAGGCGACAGTTCGCCGCTGTCACCGTCGATACGCCACGCATGTCCGGCACCCTCGGCGCGGCTGGTGATCGTGGTGCGGGCCACGGCTGCAATCGCAGCCAGTGCTTCGCCACGGAAACCCATGGTGCCGACCCGCTCGAGATCGTCGAGGCTGGCGATCTTGCTGGTGGCGTGACGTTCCAGCGCGAGCGCGAGCTCGTCCTGCGCGATGCCACAGCCGTCGTCGCTGACCCGGATGCGGCGCACGCCGCCCTGTTCGAGTTGCACTTCGATGGCGCGCGAACCAGCATCGACCGCGTTCTCGAGCACCTCCTTGAGCACCGAGGCCGGGCGGTCGACCACCTCGCCGGCGGCGATCTGGTTGACGAGAAGGTCGGACAGGCGATGTATGGATGGCATGTGCAGGTGGGTGGGGTGGGTGCAACGAGGGGGGATTATACGGGGCAGCCGGTGGTGATCCAGCACGGGGGTGTGGCGTGGAATGTTGCGCGATCCGGTATGATTTGCCACAAATTTAATTGAGATGGCTTGGGGCGCTGTGCCCCCTGGAGGGTGAATGACTGCTGAACGCAAGTGCTGGCGCTGTATTCTGCTGTTCATGGTTGTCACCAGCCTTGCGGCCTGTTCGTCACCAGGTACCGGGCCAAGGGCGGGGCGCACGCACGGGTTTGCGCCAGACCATCTGGTGAAATCGGATTTCAACCGCTTCGCCGAAGCACATCAGCAGCGAATCTTCATCAGTCTGCGGCGCCTCGCGGAGAAACTTTACAAGCGCAATCCGCGCGAATGGCGAAAGTCCGATACCGGCAGCATCGAAGCGGCAGTTTCGCGTATTTTCGACGAGCCACACGGCTGGCGGCTGGCGTCGCTCGGCTACCGGCGCGATCT
>JALNWS010000104.1 GCA_023230755.1 Azoarcus sp. | reverse complement strand
GGCATGGCGATCGTCGAGGCCGAGCTTGATGCGATGCAGAAGGCGGGCAAGAGGGTTTTCGACGGCGACACCGCGTTCAAACTCCACGATACCTATGGCTTCCCGCTCGACCTGACCGCCGACATCTGTCGCGAGCGTGAGGTGACCGTGGATGCTGCCGCCTTCGATGCGGCGATGGCACGCCAGAAGGAGCAGGCGCGTGCGGCCGGCAAGTTCAAGATGGCGGCGAATCTCGAGTACGAGGGGCCGGCCACCACTTTCCACGGCTACGATCATCTTGAGGCGAAGGGCAACATCCTTGCGCTGTACAAGGACGGCGTAGCGGTCAATGAGCTGGTCGAGGGCGATCTCGGTGTGGTCGTGCTCGATGACACGCCCTTCTATGCGGAGTCCGGTGGTCAGGTGGGTGACCGTGGCGAGCTCAGGGGCGCCGCGGGCATCTTTGCGGTCGAGGACACGCTCAAGATTCAGGCGACGGTGTTCGGTCATCACGGCGTACTCAAGACCGGCAAGCTCTCGGTGGGACAGGGCGTCACTGCCAAGGTCGATGTCGAGGCCCGCGCGGCGACGGCACGCAATCACTCGGTCACTCACCTGATGCACAAGGCCTTGCGCGAGGTGCTCGGCAGTCACGTACAGCAGAAGGGTTCGCAGGTCGATCCGGACAAGACCCGCTTTGACTTTGCGCACTCAGCGCCGATGAGCGCTGAGGAGGTTCGTGAGGTCGAGGAGATCGTCAACCGCGAGATCCTTGCCAACACGGCGACGGAGGCTGCGGTGATGGGGCTGGAGGATGCGCAGAAATCGGGCGCGATGATGCTGTTCGGGGAAAAATACGGTGACGAGGTGCGGGTGCTCAGCATCGGCTCTTCCAAGGAGCTGTGCGGCGGCACGCACGTTGGCCGTACCGGCGACATCGGCCTGTTCAAGGTGGTGATGGAAGGTGGCGTGGCAGCCGGGGTGCGCCGTATCGAGGCGATCACCGGCGAGAACGCGCTGCGTTATCTGCAGGAGCAGGAGCGCCGTGTGCAGGGGGTGTCGTCCTTGCTGAAGGTGCAGCCGGACGAAGTCGCCGAGCGTGTGTCGGGTGTGCTCGACAACGTGCGCGCGCTGGAGAAGGAAGTGGCGCGCCTGAAGTCAAAGCTGGCGGCCAGCCAGGGCGACGATCTGGTAAATCAGGCTGCGGACGTGAAGGGGGTCAAGGTGCTGGCCGCGGTGCTGGAAGGTGCGGATGTGCCGACCTTGCGCGAAACCATGGACAAACTCAAGGACAAGCTGAAGTCGGCCGCAATCGTGCTGGCTTCGGTGGTCGATGGCAAAGTCTCACTGATTGCCGGCGTGACCGCAGATCAGACCGCCAAGGTGAAGGCTGGCGAACTGGTGAACTTCGTTGCGCTGCAGGTGGGTGGCAAGGGTGGCGGCCGTCCCGACATGGCGCAGGCTGGTGGCACCGATCCTGAAAAACTGCCAGCGGCGCTGGCGGGTGTGCAGGGCTGGGTGGACGGCAAACTGTAAGCTGCTGCTGTTTCAGGACGGAAAACGGTTGTGTGGGCTTTGGCTCACGCAGCCGTTTTTTTCTTGTGGCGGTGGTCAAGGATCGTCGTCTGAGCGAAGGGCACTCCGTGGTCGGCAGCGGCGCCTCCCCGTGCCGGGCAGACGTTCGCGGCCTTCGGCTTCCCGTCGGCTGAGGCGCTGCGGCGGCGTCGGCGCAAACTCGGTCGCTGCGCGCCCTCAGACATGCGCCGCCTTGTTTCCGCCGCAGCACCCCAACCGACGGCGCTCTCGACAGCCCGTCATGGGAAGGCGCCGCTGCCTTTGGTGTTGGCGGATCTCTGAATGGAGGAGAGCCCATGCCTGAGCTGGCCTGGCGTGGCGTTCCCCTTTTCTGCGTTTCAACAGCGTTCTGGCACCGGCGTTGGCATGTGGGTGGGGTGTTTGTGCAGCCGGCGGAGCCAATACCCCGCCCGCGTGCCAGTGCGGCACGGAAAAAAGCGCAGCCGAACAATGAGATGAGCAAAGAAAAAGGCGCCGGGGTTTTCCCCAGGCGCCTTGTCATCATTCAAGCGTCTTCAGAGATCAGAACGGCAGCTTGATGCCCGGCCACACCGCTTCGATGGCCTTGCGGAAGTCCGCCTGAATGCGAGCGATGGCTTCCTCGCTGTCGGCCTCGAAACGCAGCACCACGACCGGTGTGGTGTTGGACGGGCGGGCGAGGCCGAAACCATCGGCGTATTCGACGCGAACGCCATCGAGCGTGATGACTTCCTGCGCGCCGTCGAAAGCCGCGCCTTCCTTGAGGCGCTTGACCAGTTCGAAGGGCTCGCCTTCGTTCATCTTGATGTTCAGCTCCGGCGTGCTCACTGCATCGGGCAGCGCCTTCAGCACGGCGTTGCCATCCGGGTGACGCGACAGGATCTCGAGCAGGCGGACACCGGCATACATGCCGTCGTCGAAGCCGTACCAGCGCTCCTTGAAGAACATGTGGCCGCTCATCTCGCCAGCGAGCGGCGCGCCGGTTTCCTTGAGCTTGGCCTTCACCAGTGCGTGGCCGGTGTTCCACATGGTGGCCTTGCCGCCGCGGTCCTTGATCCAGCCTGCCAGGTTGCGGGTGCACTTGACGTCGTAGATGATTTCGCCGCCCGGTACTCGGGTCAGTACGTCCTCGGCAAACAGCATCAGCTGGCGGTCGGGATAGATGATCTCGCCATCCTTGGTGACCACGCCGAGGCGGTCGCCGTCGCCGTCGAAGGCGAGGCCGAGTTCGGCGTCGGTTTCCTTCAGCGTGCGGATCACGTCCTGCAGGTTTTCGGGCTTGGATGGGTCGGGGTGGTGGTTGGGGAAATTGCCATCGACCTCGCAGAACAGCTCGATCACCTCGCAACCCAGGCGCTTGAACAGTTCGGGGGCGATGCCGCCGGCCACGCCGTTGCCGCAATCGATGACGATCTTCATCGGCCGTGCGAGCTTGACGTCGCTGACGATGCGCTCGAGATAGGCCTCATCCACCTTGGCGGTGGTGAGCTTGCCTGCGCCATGGCTCAGGTTGTTGTCCACGATGCGCTGACGCAGTGCCTGGATCTGGTCGCCGAACAGCGTCTGGCCACCGAGCACCATCTTGAGGCCGTTGTAGTCGGGCGGGTTGTGACTGCCCGTGACCGACACGCAGGAGTTGGTGCCGAGCTGGTAGGCGGCGAAGTAGCTCAGCGGGGTGGGGACGCAACCGATATCGACCACATCGACGCCCGCCGCACGAATGCCGTCGGCCAGTGCGCCGGCCAGTTCGGGGCCCGACAGGCGGCCGTCGCGACCGATCGCTACGGTTTGCTGACCGCGTGCCACAGCTTCCGAACCGAGAGCGTGGCCGATGGCACGGACTGCGTCGGCAGTCAGGGATTTGTCGACGATGCCGCGAATGTCGTAGGCCTTGAAGATCTCCGGGGCGGGCAGTGCGTGCGCAGTCTGGGTCATATGGGCTTCCAGTTTGAAATGAGTGCAGTGCAGCATAGTATGCCAGAGGATTTTGGCGATTTCGTTGTGCGGACGCACATCGGGGCCTTATCCATCGGACAGTACTGCATCGAAATGTTGCAACAGACGCTGTGGCAACCAGCCGAGCGAGCCTGGCCAGGGAGAGTCGAGAAAACCGACGTGGCCGCCCTGGGCGGCACATTCGAAGTGAACCGCTGCGCTCCGCTCGCGCGCAGTGGGCAAGGCCGCCGGCGGTACAAAGGGGTCGTTCGCCGCGCACAGGAGCAGCGTCGGAGCGCGGATTGCAGCGAGCCACGGGCGGGACGAGGCGCGGCGCCAGTAGTCCGCGGCGCCGGAAAAGCCATGAACCGGGCCGGTATAGACGTCGTCGAACTCGAACAGTGTGCCCGCCTGTCGTATTCGCTGTCCATCAAAAAGTGCTGGGTAACGGGCCAGTTTGTGCAGGGCCTTGCCTTTCAATGTATTCAGAAAGTGGCGGGTGTACACCGCGTTGAAACCGCGTGCGAGCGCATGACCGGAAACGGTCAGATCGAGCGGCGGGCAGATGGCCGCCGCACCACGGATTACGTTTCCGGCACCCGTTTCCTGCTCCCCGAGCCATTTCAGCAGCGCGTTGCCGCCCAGCGATACGCCGGCGGCAAACAGGGGCGCCGGGCCGGCGATGCCATGAAGGCGGCGCAGTATCCAGTCGATTTCGGTACTGTCGCCGGAGTGATAGGCACGTGCCAGGCGATTCGGCTCGCCCGAACAGCCTCGAAAGTGCGGAATCACGCCGCGCCAGCCGCGGGTCGTGAGCGCGCGCATCACGGCACGGGCATAGTGCGAGCGGCTCGAACCCTCAAGTCCGTGAAAGAGGACGACGAGCGGCGCATCGGCAGGGGCGTCGGCCAGCCAGTCGAGGTCGATGAAGTCGCCGTCCGGCGTCTCCCAGCGCTCCCGACGGTAGGGTGGCAGCTCGCCCTTGCGGGTCAGGGGCAGAATGGTCTGCAGATGCGCGCCGGGGAGCCACCACGGGGCTTTGTAGCCGGGTAGGCGCATCGGCTTCAATGCACCACGCGTGGCGTCCCCTGGACCTGGATATCCATCAGGTTGGGGGTGGGTGAGGCGTGATGCATCACCATGCGCCAGCCCTTGGCGCCGCGTGAATAGATGTTGGTGGCAACGATCGGCGGGCCGCCCGGTTCGCTGCCGGCTTCGGCGACTTCTTCGAGGACGTTGTGGACGACCAGCACCAGGGTTTCACTGACTACCGCCTGGGTGGTGCGGATGTTCAGCCGCGCGCCACTGGCGAAAATCTGGCGCCACAATTCGCGTACCGAAGCGAGGCCGACGATGCGGGGGCCGTTCGGGTGTACGCAGACAACCTCTTCCTCTTCGGACCAGACCGACATCATGGTATCGAGGTCGGCCCGCGCGAGGGCGTCGTAAAACGCGGCTTCGGCCTCTGCAGGTGTGGTGAACACGGTTTCGCTCACGATGGGTGCTCGAGGTGAAGTAAGGCAGCCGCCCCGGCTGTCAATTGCCTTGGCGCAGGGGCGTGCGTGCCGGTCCGGCTCAGTGGTGCCCCTTGGGGGCTGGGCCGGTGAAAACGTACTTGGTGCTGCAGTAAGGGCAGGTTGCCGTGCCTTCCTTGAGAACGTCGAGAAAAACACGGGGGTGCTGCGCCCACAGCGGCGAGTCTGACCGCGGGCAATGCAGCGGCAGATCGTGCGCTGTGACTTCTACGGTACGAGCCTTGTTGTCAGTCATGAGAAGCCTCCTCAGACCTTGGCCAGCCAGTGCTGGTATTCAGGGGCGCGGCCGTTGACCACGTCGAAGAAACGGGCCTGGATCTTGGTGGTGATCGGGCCGCGCTTGCCCTCGCCAATGGTACGGTCATCGAGTTCGCGAATCGGCGTGACTTCAGCTGCGGTGCCGGTGAAGAAGGCTTCGTCGGCGATGTAGATGTCGTCACGGGTGATGCGCTTGGACTGCACCTCGAGGCCGAGCTCGCGGGCGATGGTGATGATCGAATCGCGGGTGATGCCGGTCAGGGCAGAAGCGATTTCGGGCTCGTAGATCTTGCCATCCTTGACCACGAACAGGTTCTCGCCCGCGCCTTCGGCAACGAAACCCTGGTTGTCGAGCAGCAGGGCTTCATCGTAACCCTGCTTGGTGACCTCGAGGTTGGCGAGGATCGAATTCGGGTAGGTGCCGGCAAGCTTGGCGCGCGGCATCGTCGAGTTGACGTGATGGCGGGTGTAGGACGAGGTCTTGACCCGGATGCCGAGCTCAAGACCGTCTTCACCGAGGTAGGCGCCCCAGGGCCAGGCTGCGATGGCGACATGGACGGTGGAGCCACGGGTGGAAATCCCCATCTTCTCTGAGCCGTAGAAGGCGATCGGACGCAGATAGCAGGATTCCAGCTTGTTGGCGCGCACTACCTCTTTCTGTGCTTCCATGAGTTCATCCTTGGAGTAGGGGATGTCCATCATGTAGATCTTGGCCGAGTTGAGCAGGCGCTGGGTGTGCTCGGCAAGGCGGAAGATCGCGGTGCCGTTGGCGGTGTTGTAGGCGCGCACACCCTCGAAAACGGCCAGGCCGTAGTGCAGGGAATGGGTCAGCACGTGCGTGGTCGCTTCGCGCCACGGAACGAGTTTGCCGTCTTGCCAAATGAAACCGTCGCGATCAGCCATGGACATATCTGGTTCTCCACCGATGAGAAGTGTTTGGATGTGCCCGGGGTGCCCGGGCTTAACTTCCGAATTCTAGCGCAAACGAGCGGGACAGATCTCGATCACAAGCAAACGCGCACAAGGGTAAAATCCCGCTCTTTGGATGCCGACGTCTCATGGACCGCAGCTGGAAACCGAATGTCACCGTTGCAGCGCTGATCGAGCGCGATGGCCGCTTCCTGATGGTGGAGGAAGAAACCGAGGATGGACTGCGCTTCAATCAGCCGGCAGGCCACCTCGAGGAGGGCGAGTCGCTGGTCCAGGCCGCGATACGCGAGACGTTGGAAGAAACCGCGCACCGGTTTGTGCCGGAATATCTCGTGGGGGTGTATCAGTGGCCGCGTCCGCAGGGCGACATCACCTATCTGCGCTTTGCTTTCGGCGGGCAGGTTGGCGAAGAGGTGCCCGGGCTCAAGCTGGACGATGGCATCGTGCGCGCGGTGTGGATGAGCCCGGCAGAGATTCGTGAGACAGCGGAACGTCATCGCAGCCCCTTGATCGTGCAATGTGTCGACGACTGGCTCGCGGGGCGACGTTACGAACTCGATCTGCTGCGGCATTACGCCTGATGCGCAAAGCCTTTGTGCTGCTGCTGACGTTGTCCAGCGCGGCAGTGCTTGCGCAGGAGGCGCAGGTGCCCGTGTGTTTCAACTACAGCTGCGCGGCTACCGAGACGGTTGTGTTCGAAGCCCCTGTGTTCGCGCGAGCGCGCGAGAGATTGCTCGCTGCGGCAGACCCTGCTGCAGAGCGCGCTGCGCTTGCTGTCGTGGTGGGCTGGCTTTATCGTGAGGCCGGTGTGCAGACCCCTGTCGGTGCCGATCGCGCCGGCAACTACCTCGATCAGGGGGTCGATGGGCGGATGGATTGCATTGACCACTCGACGAACACCACGCGGTTTCTGAAAATGATCGAGGCGCGCGGCATGTTGCGCTTTCATCACGTACTTGAGCCGGCGCGGCGCACCCGGTTCGTGCTGCAGCATTTCAGCGCACTGGTCGAGGAGGTGGAACCGCCCGCGAGCTTGCGACCGGAGGTGGTCGTACCTGATCATGTGCCCGTGATGCTCGCCCTGTGCGATTGCGTGGAAGTGCTTGGCGATGTGCCCGAGCCGGCGCCGGTTGCAGGCAGCAGACCGGGCGAACGTTTCGTAATCGACAGCTGGTTTGTCGATAATGGCGAGGCAGCGATCGTGCTGCCTCTGGCCGACTGGTTAGATGGAGACGGACCGAATGTCCAGTAAGCAGGATGCGGGTGGAATGAAGGTGGTGGTCGGCATGTCCGGCGGGGTGGATTCTGCCGTCACGGCGCTTCTGCTGAAGCGTCAGGGCTACGACGTGACTGGACTGTTCATGAAGAACTGGGAGGACGACGATGATTCGGAGTTCTGCTCGACGCGGCAGGATCTGGTCGACGTGGCCTCGGTGTGCGACGTCATCGGCATCGATCTTGAGGTCGTGAATTTCAGTGCGGAGTACAAGGATCGTGTGTTCGCGGATTTTCTGCGCGAATACGAGGCCGGACGTACGCCGAACCCGGATATCCTGTGCAACTCCGAAATCAAGTTCCGCTGTTTCCTCGATCACGCGATGGCGCTCGGTGCAGACCGCATCGCCACCGGGCACTACGCGCAGGTGCGTGAGTGGGAAAATGATGGCCGGCGCGAGTTTCAGCTGCTGAAGGCCGAGGACGGGACAAAGGACCAGAGCTATTTCCTCTACCGCCTCAATCAGGCGCAACTGTCCAAGACCCTGTTCCCGCTCGGGGCGATGTACAAGCGTGAAGTGCGCAAGATCGCAGAAGCTGCTGGGCTGCACGTGGCCACGAAGAAGGACTCGACCGGGATCTGCTTCATCGGCGAACGCCCCTTCCGCGAGTTTCTGATGCGTTATCTGCCAACTTCACCGGGCGAGATCCGCGCACTCGACGACGATCGCGTCATCGGTGAGCATCAGGGCCTGATGTATCACACCATCGGTCAACGCAAGGGACTTCACATTGGCGGCATCAAGGGCAACCAGGACGAGGCCGGCGAGCACGACGCCTGGTATGTGGCGCGCAAGGACGTGAAGTCGAACGTGCTCTATGTTGTGCAGGGGCACGCGCACCCCGCGCTGCTCAAGGAGCGATTGACTGCAATCGACCTGAACTGGATCGCCGGGCGTGACCCCCATACACACTGGGTGTATACCGCCAAGCCGCGCTACCGTACCCCCGATATGCCGTGCGAAATCGACAGCATTGCGGATGGGCGGGCACAGATCGTGTTTGCCGAGGCGCAGTGGGCGCTGACGCCTGGTCAGAGCGTTGTGATCTATGAGTCCAAGGTTTGTCTGGGAGGCGGCATCATCGCCTGAATGGGCTTAAGGCGCCGACAGCCATTCCGGTGTCTGGGGGCTGTCGAGGCCGGCAAAGATGCGGGCGTAGTGCTCGCAGCGGTCGAAGTATTCGCGTCGGCTCTTGGGCATGGTCACCCGGGCCCGGCTGATGTAGTTGAGCAGGTCACGCCCCTGCAGAATCAGCCGCATTCCGTCGGCCGCACGGCGCAGGGTGGCCGGGTCGGGGTGCTCCGGTAAATGGGGGGCGAATGCGGCCAGACGCTCGGACGACACCACGAACTCTGCCCACACGTCGAACAGGTTGTTGTCGGTGCGCAGCGTTTCGCATTTATCCTTGGCCAGATCGGTGAAGTGACGCACCAGTTCGTCGATGCCGACGAACAGCGGATCGCTGGCAAAGGTGTCGATCATGACCGACGCGATTTTGTCGATATCGCGCAGGGTCTGGGCAATCTTGATGTAACGGCTCTCATAGAAGGCTTCAACCGGAATCGAGAAGGCGCGGAAGGGCTCGCCCCAGAGTTCGTCGATGCCTTCCTCTCCGCTGCGATGGCGGACCAGGCGACCCAGCATCAGGGCTTCATGCAGGCACACGCCACATTCGCGCATCAGGGCATTATCGGATTCGATCTCGATCCCGAGTTCCTGCATTTCGACCAGTTTTGTGAAAATGTCGGTGGCGCGGTTGAACATGGCGCCAGCGAGCATTGCGCCCTTTACGCGCTTGCGTTCAGGATCGTCCTCCTTCTCGTAGGCGTCCCGCGCTTCATTGAGACGCTTGCCGGGAATGTTGATGCCGTGTTCAACATGGTTGAACAGTCTGCGGGTCAGCGCCTGGATCAGCGTCTTCTTTGCCTGCAGCGAGTCGGCCGGAGGCTTGTAGGCCTTGATCCAGTAGCCGTCGTAGTAGACTCGATTCACGCCGTCGATGACGCTGGGTGTGCCGTTGGGAGTTTCCGTGTTCATGACTGGGAGAATAGGTATGGTTCAGGGGGCCGGAGCCGCCAGCATACGCTGATCATGCACTGCAAAAAAGCACGATGCTTGAGTCGGTGAAACCTCAGTGAACTTGCCGCAGGACGCGTGCATGAAGCAGGCGGCGGCGCTTGGAAATGACCTTGTAGCGCCAGAACAGTCGCGCGCCCCAGTAACCGATGGTGGCGCCTCCCAGTGCCATCAGCAGCATGCCCAGAACCAGCGGTTGGCCAATGCCTGAGAGCCAGATCCACAGGTCGGCGATCTGGTTGATCCATGCCTGGGAGACGGCATCGTGGCTCAGGTCTGCAGCGTGGTGCGGGAGCGGGGCGCCGATCAGGCTTGCACCGAGTCGGTAGGCGAAGTAGTAGATGGGCGCATAGGTGAAGGGGTTGCTGACGAGCGTCGAGACCGCCGCAATCCACAGGTTACCGCGCAGAAAGAGCGAAGCAACCGCCGCCGCCGGAATCTGCGCGACCGGCACCATGAGGCCGAAAAAGGCGCCAATGGCGACTCCGCGCGCGACCGCCCTCCGGTTGATGTGCCAAAGAGATGGGTCGTGAATACGCGGCCCGAGCCAGCGCAGCAGGCGGCTTTTCTTGATGCTGTCGTGGGTGGGCAGAATACGTTTCAGCATGATCCGCTTCGCAGGAAAGTCCCTATCTTACGCAATGTTGGCCAGCGCATGAACGCGCCCGCGACACCGTGAAGACAATCCAACGTCGCGACCACGGTGCAGTGTGCCAGATTAGACCTTAGGCAAGTCAGGCTTGAGAAAATTCCCTGCGTACTCGAATCCGTAAGGAGTGGTGCAGATCAGGAAAAGTCGTGTTCAGGCGAAATCTGCGGGGATGACCGCACGCAGAACAGTCTGGGTCTCGTTGTCGCGAACACGGTTCGTAAACCACCACAGGGCGCCTTTCTTGATCGTCCAGTCGGCCTCTGCACCGGACAGCAGCAGTGCTGCCAGGCGCCCGAGTCCGGGTTGATGTCCGACGATCAGGGTGGCTGCGCTTGCATCGGGCCAGCCTGAAGCAGCCAGCATGTCGGACACACCGGCATCGGGCCCCAGAGCAGGGATGACTTCGAAGTCATCGGTGAAGGCGTTTGCTGTCTGCCGCGTACGCACGGTCGGGCTTGCCAGAACTCTCAGGCGTTTGGGACGATGGGTGTCAAGCCAGCTCGCCACCCGGCGAGCGTGCTTCAGTCCGCGCTCGGTGAGTTCGCGGGTGTGATCGGGTGTTCCATCCACCGCTTCTGCGTGGCGCCACAGCAGCAAGTCCATTCCATGCTCCGTCTTGTCAGGGGCCGCTAGCGTAACTCGCCCGTCTTGCACCGGTATGACAGCAGCAGAGGCCAGGGGTTCACCACGGTGTTTTTCCCCACAGCAGGGGTTCGACCTCCTGCAGCACCCGGCGTCGCAGTCGGGCATAGCGCGGTCCATGCCATCCAATGATGAATGAGGCCGCAGCCAGCAGATCTATGCGCTTGCCTGCCCAGGCATTGAGGCGCCCCCGGGCCATGTCTACATCATGAAGGAAGCCGAGTGTGCTCTGCGCCTCGGTGACGGCGGTCAGGTAGCGCTCGACTGCACGTGCAGGGAGAAGAGAGCCGAAAAACTCGAGTCCGTAACGTAGTTGCTTCATCGCGATGCGCAGGGCGTGGAGTTGAGTGGGCACCAGGGCAGCGGCGGCTTCGAAGCGGCGCCTGGCGCGCTTGCGCAGGCGGTCCAGCTGGAGGCGGGCAAAGGTCCGGAGGTCTACTGCGGCGATCAGGTTGCTGGTCGGGAGGGCCTGCAAAGCCACGTTGAGTTCGAGTACCAGCCGCCCCTGCTCGGAATGCGTGATGTTGTGCAGGGCGTTCTTGCGTGCCGTCTGGCGGGCGAGTTCGATGATCTTCAGCAGCGGGGGCAGACCGCTGTCAGCGCCGTCGGAAAGTCCTTCTGCGACCACGGGTGTGAGCAACTCGGCGTGAAGTACATCGAGGTCACGGGTGTCGCCGAAACGGCTCGCGTTTTCGCGCAGGCGATCGTTCCATTCGACAACGAATTCGGTGGGCAGGGCCGGTGCGAACAGCTTGATCAGCGAGCGCAGTCGCCGTAGCGAGACACGCAACTGATGAATGAACTCCGGACCGTCGTTGCCTTCATTGATCGCGGACGCATTGGCCTGCCATTGGCGGATGCAGCCAAAGGCATGCTGGCGAAAGGCTTCAACCACGGTGTCGTCCGCTGAGAGTTCGATGGCTTCAGCCTTGGCCGGGCGCGCTGGCTGGTCGAGAAAGAGCTGATAGCCGCGCTGCGCCTTCGAGACATCGCCCGGCATCAGCGGAAGGCTTTGGGCGAGTTCGCACGCCAGTTCGAGCAGGTCGAGCGGCTTGCCTTCCACCAGTTCGAGCTCAAGTTCGCAGATGGGCGCACTGCGGCTGACCGCCTCAATGCTTCCGGTGTCGATCATGAGGAGGATGCAGACGCCTTCGCGCGGGCTGTAGCGCCGGGTTTCGCGACGGAAACGGGTGGTAAACACCGGCACCAGGTCATTCTTGTGGCGGGTCAGCAGCTTGGCGACCTCGGGTACGTCGATGGCGGAAAAATCGAAACTCTCGGCAAAGGGTTGCTCCCATTCGGGACGCTGCGACAAGCCGCCTGTAGACACGGCGGCGCACTTCACCGTCTGCAGCCATTGACGCCCCTGATGGCGGGTGCGCACCGCCACCTTGCGTGCCTTGAGGGCGAGTTCGGGGGTGTCGTAGTACGTGTTGTCCAGGGAGCAGGTCTTGCCTTCCCGGGGCGCGCCGGCAACCAGCGGATGACGGCGCAACGCGGGCAAGGCGCGGCTTGGAAGGCTTAGTTTGAGTTCGATTTCCTGGCTCATCGGGGCGATGTCGCCGCGATCGGCGAGCATCCTCTGAATTGATGTAGATGCATTCTATCTGCCCCAAAAATGGGCGTCATGTTCGTTTCCGTGACAGCCCGGGATTCACGTGGTGCCGAATACTTTCTGCCAGAGTGCAATTACGGGTGTGCGTGCAGATTCGGCCTCCTGCATCGATACGCGGGATGCAAGGTCGTTGAGACGCTGGCGGTGCTGCAGGTGGCGCAGGCGGCGATAGCTGTCACCGCAGGCTGCGGCGAGGTCTGCAGGGATGAGGCCGAGCTCGCCGGCCATGCGCAGCAGGGCGATGTTGCCGAGGTTGCCGGTCAGCTCCGGATAGGTCTGTGCGTAGCCGAGCACCAGATACTGGATCAGGAATTCGACATCGATGAGCCCGCCGTGGTCGTGCTTGAGATCGAACTGGCTGCTCTTGCCGCTGTGGGCGCTACGCATCTTTTCACGCATTTCGAGCACATCGGCGCGCAGCTTCCCGACGTCGCGCGGCATGCGCAGGACTTCGCTGCGGATGCGCTCGAACGCGGCGCCCAGTTCGGGGTGTCCTGCCGTGAAGCGGGCACGTGTCAGCGCCTGGTGTTCCCATACCCAGGCGGATTCGAGCTGATATTTACGGAAAGCCTCGAGCGAGCAGGCGATCAGGCCGGAGTCGCCGTTGGGGCGCAGGCGAAGGTCGGTCTCGAACAGTTTGCCCGCAGCGGTCTGGCTGGAAAGCCAGGTGTTCGTGCGCTGGGCGAGGCGGGTATAGACCTCGGCCGCTTCGGGGGCGTCGTCGTCATAGAGGAAGATGATGTCGAGGTCCGACGCGTAGCCGAGCTCCTTGCCGCCCAGCTTGCCATAGCTGATGACGGCGAAAGCGGGGGACTCCCGGTGGCGGATCTTGATCTTGCGCCAGCACAGGGGGATGGTGAGCTCGACCATGGTGTCGGCCAGGGCCGAGAGGTGGTCTGCAAGCTTTTCCACCGACAGCAGGCCTGCGATGTCCTGAGTCAGCAAACGAAACGATTGGGCGTGATGCTGCTCCCGCATCAGGTCCATCTGACGTTCCATGTCCGGTTCGATGGCGTCGAGCTGCGCTTCGAGTTCGGCACGAAAACGCGCCCAGTCGGGATCCGCTTCCAGGTTGCGATCGTCAAGCAGTTCGTCGAGCAGGATGGGATGGCGCCCGAGATACTGCGCGGCCCAGCGCGACGAGCTGATGAGGTCGATCACCCTGCTCAGTGCTTGCGGATACTGCTGCAGCAGCGCCAGGTAGGCGCCGCGGCGGCTGATGCCTTCGAGCAGATCAAGGCCGCGTGACAGGGTTTCATCCGCGCCCGGTGTACCCGCAGCGGCTTCGATCACCCGCGGCATGAGGGCGTCGAGACGGCCGCGAATCTTGTTCGGCAGTTGCAGGTAGCGGGCGCTGTTGCGTATCGCAGCAAGTCGTGCAGCGGCCTTGGCAGGGTCATGGTAGCCAAGGGCGGCAAGGGCGGGTGTGGTCAGTTCGACATCCTCCGCGCCAGCCCAGATTGAATCCAGCGAATGGTCTTCCTCGTTGGGGTCGGCAAAAACCGCGTCGAAGTGATGGCTGACACTGCTGCGGTGCTTTTCGAGCACGCTGAGCATCCCTGCGTAATCGTCGAAACCCATCGCACGGGCGATGAGCGCGCAGTCAGCGTCGCTTTGCGGCAGGTCGTGGGTCTGGGCGTCGTCAAGATACTGCAGACGGTGTTCGAGCCGGCGCAGAAAAACATAGGCTTCACTGAGGGCGGTGACGGTGTCGGTGGCGAGAATGCCGCGCTCGGCCAGTCCGGCCAGTACCTTGAGAGTGGGGCGAACCTGGAGGTCGGTGTCGCGACCGCCGCGAATCAGCTGAAAAACCTGGGCAATGAACTCGATCTCGCGGATCCCGCCGGGGCCGAGCTTGATGTTCTGTGCGCGGTCGCGCCGGGCAACTTCGCGCCGGATCTGCGCATGCAGTTCGCGCATGGCGTTGATCGAGCCGAAATCCAGATACTTGCGGAAAACGAAGGGGCGCGAGATCCGTTC
>JALNWS010000103.1 GCA_023230755.1 Azoarcus sp. | reverse complement strand
CGGCGCTGTTGCCGGTGCTGTGCTTGGCGCCGCGACGTCGGGCAAGGGCAATCGTGGAGAGGCGACGGCCATCGGTGCAGCCGCGGGGGCCGCGATCGGCGCAGGCGGCGGCTATCTGTGGTCGCAGCGCATGCAGGAGCAGAAGGCGGCGATGGAGCAGGCCAGTCAGGGGACGGGCGTCGGCGTGATGCAGACCTCGGACAACCGCCTCAAGCTCGATATTCCGAGCGACATTTCCTTCGATACCGGCCGCTACGACATCAAGCCCAACCTGCGTCCGGTGCTTGATCGACTGGCTTCCAGTTTGACTCAGTATACGGTGACGACGGTGACCATCATCGGTCACACCGACAGCACCGGCTCGGATGCGGTGAACAACCCGTTGTCGGTCAATCGTGCTGCGGCAACGCGCGACTACCTGACCGCACGAGGTGTGGCACCGAGCCGTATTACCATCGACGGCCGCGGTTCGCGCGAACCGGTGGCGGACAACAGCACGTCGTCCGGTCGGGCGATGAACCGCCGGGTCGAGATTTTCATTGCCGAACCGGCACAATAGGCAACCGGTCTGATTGGTCGAAAAAGGGCCCGCCTGCAACTGCTGCAGGCGGGCCATTTTTCGATGCGTCGGGTCGCGGCTTATCCCTTGACGGCAGGCAGTGGCGCGAGCAATGCGGCGATGTCGGTTTCGCCGAACTTGGCCAGTGCGTTACCGTCTTCCGACAGTACGCCCGCGGCCAGCGCGGCTTTCTTTTCCTGCAGGGTGAGGATGCGCTCCTCGATCGTGCCGGCACAGATAAGCTTGAATACAAACACCGGCTTGTCCTGTCCAATGCGGTGGGCGCGATCGGTTGCCTGGTTTTCGGCCGCGGGGTTCCACCACGGATCGTAGTGGATCACGGTGTCGGCCGCAGTCAGGTTGAGGCCGACACCGCCGGCCTTGAGGCTGATCAGAAATACCGGCGCACGGCCTTTCTGGAAGTCTTCCACCGGAATGCGACGGTCGCGGGTATCGCCGGTCAGGCTCACCCAGCCGATCTGGGCTTCGTCGAGTTCGGCTGCGATCAGTGACAGCATCTGAGTAAATTGCGAGAACACCAGGATCCGCCGTCCCTCATCGATGAGTTCGGGCAGCATGTCCATCAGCATGTCGAGCTTGGCCCGCTCGGTGACGCGCGATGCGGCCGGGGACTTGAGCAGACGGGGATCGCAGCACACCTGACGCAGCTTCAGCAGGGCGTCGAGAATCACGATCTGACTGCGGGCGAATCCCTTGGTGGCGATCTCGCCCCGAATCTTCTCGTTCATTGCCGCGCGCACGGTTTCGTACAGGTCGCGCTGGGCGCCTTCAAAGGCGACGCTGCGCACGATGATGGTCTTGGGGGGCAGCTCGGTGGCGACGTCTTCCTTGCGCCGGCGCAGGATGAAGGGCTTTAGGCGGGCGGCGAGCAGGTCGCGGCGCACCGTGTCGCCGTGCTTTTCAATCGGCGTGCGCCAGATGCGGGTGAATTGTTTAAGGTCGCCGAGAAAGCCCGGCAGCAGGAAGTCGAACTGCGCCCACAACTCACCGAGGTGGTTTTCCAGCGGCGTGCCGGTAAGACCGAGCCGGTGTCGTGCGTGAATCTGGCGGATGACCTGCGCGCCCTTGCTGGCGGCGTTCTTTACCGTTTGCGCCTCGTCGAGAATCAGCAGGCTCCATTCGCGGGCCTGCAACGCTTCGGCATCGCGCCACAGCAAAGGGTAGGTCGTGAGCGCGACGTCGACGCCGTCAAGTTCGTCGAAGCGGGTGTGGCGGTCTGCACCGTGCAGGTTCAGCACCTTGAGGCGGGGGGCAAAGCGCTTGGCTTCTGCCTGCCAGTTGAATACCAGTGAGGTCGGCAGGATGACCAGGGCGGGCAGGTCGAGGCGGCCGGCCTGCTTCTCGGTGAGCAGGTGGGCGAGCGCCTGCGCTGTCTTGCCCAGACCCATGTCGTCGGCGAGGATGCCCGCGAGATTGTGCCGCACGAGATGCTGCAGCCAAGCCAGGCCCTCGAGCTGGTAGGGCCGCAGCTCGGCCTTGAAACCGCGCGGTGCGCGCACGCTCTTGATGCCCTCGGCGTTGCGCATGCGCTCCGACAGCGCGAGCAGGGTTTCGGCGCCGCGCCCGGGGAGCTCAAGTTCGGCCAGCCGTCCGGCATCGAAAGCGGGCAGGCGCATGGGCTCGCCCGGGCTGTCGAAAAGGTCGACCAGCGCACGCACCAGCGGCTTGAGGCGACGGGCCGGGATGCGCAGGCGACCGAGCTCCTCGTGGTGGAGGAAGATGGATTCGTCGTCGCCGATCTGATCCAGCGCCCCCGACAGCCAGCGTCCGTCCTGCGCGAACAGCGTCGACAGCAGGGGCGCCAGTGCGACAGGGCGGCCATCGACCTCGATTCCCGGTGAGATGTCGAGCCAGCCGTTCTCGGTTTCGTCGACGTCGAGCAGCAACGTGTCGATATCGACTGCGTGATGCCGGAAATCGGCCGGCATCTCGATGATCCAGCCTTCGGCCCGCAATTGCGGCAGCTCGTTGGCCGTGAAGTGCGCCCACTCGTCCTCTTCCGCGAGACCGAGCATGTGCGCGGGCACGACTTCGTAGCTGCCATGGACCTTGCCCGGCGGAACCTTGGCCAGCCCGCTGCGGATCAGGCGCCGCGCTGCTGCGGCCTCGATCTCGGTGTCGCGTTCGAGGCGGGCGGTGCGGCCATCGGGCAGGGCGTGCAGGAGCGCGCTGTCGTGTGCGTCGATGGTGAGTGCACCATAGCGAAAGGCAAGCGTAGCGAAATCGAAGTGCTCGAGGCCGTAGCGCGGGTAGCTGCGAAAGCTGACGCCGGTCACATCAAGGGTGCCGATGCGCAGCACCGGGATAGCGGGGCCGCCGACGCGTACCGCAGGTGCATCGCTGCTGGCCGGCCCGGGGAGTTCGGGCGCGACTTCGCGCAGGGTGTCGGCGACAAGCTCCGATTCCGATGGCGTGAGCGGGGGCAGCAAAAGCAGGCGCACCACCTGCTCGGGTGGCGCATCAAGGGTGATGAGGCCGGCCTCATTTGTCTTGCGCTCCACGTACCATGGCGGCACCAGCGGCATGACCAGTTCGGCCTGCGGTTCGACGCGCAGCGCGGGGGCACGGCGACCATCTGTAGTGGTCAGCCATTCGAGCCGGCCGGGACGGGAATCGCCCGCCTTCAGTGCCGGATTCATGAGATCTTCGAAGTGGCATCGCCCGCTTTCGACCAGCGCCTCGACCAGGGCTTGCGAGTTGCGTCCGGCGAGCGGCAGCGGATTGTCAAAGAGCGGACCGCGCGGACGCTGGGCCCACAGCAGGCGCAGGATGTCTACATCCGTGTCATTGATGAATGAGGGCGGGGCGTCGAGCGCACGTTCGTAGTTGCTCCAGTTCTCCGAGCTGCGAATCTGCCCCTGACGGTCGAGCCTGACCTTGAAGCAGTTCAGTGCGTACTGGCGGGTTTCGGGGTCGAAGCGGACCAGGTAGCGCAGTCCGTGCGTAGTCGATGCCTGCCGTTCCGAGGGCGCAGAAGGTACGCCGGCTGCGGTACGGAAATCCTCAACCCAGGCCAGCACCTGTTCGCGCGGACGGTTCGGGTCCTGACGGCGATTCAGCCAGGCCAGCAGGGTGGCTGCCACATGTTTGCAACTGCCGCCCACTGGGCAACTGCAGGTGGACAACAGTGCGCGCCCGGCCAGCGGGTGAGGGTTGATGCGGATCGCCACCCGGTATGGAAGGCGGGCCGTGCCCTGCACCTGGGCCGAAAGCAGGTCGCCTTCAAGTTGCAAGTCGCTCGTCGAACGCAGGCAGGCACGCCCCTTGTCCAGTTCGCGCTGTCCGAGCCAGGTGAGGATGTCGGCTTCAGAGTAGGTATCGAACACGTTCATGCGGCGGCTTGCAGGAGACAGAACAGTTGAGGCTGCACGGCAGTCGAAGGTGTCAGGGACACGGTGGCGAAAGGCGGAAGTTTACCCGTAAATGGCGCCGCGCCGTGCGTTTGCTGTGCTGATTCGTCCGCGAGGGAGTCTGTAGTGGCTCAGGCCCGGGCTATCGGGCGCATTTCACCGCTGAAAAGGACGGGGCCATCGGGCGGAGAGGTGGTGCTTGGAGAGGGAGAGCCCCTTTGCCAGATGTTATGCCCCGTTGAAAGCATCAACACGACCGTTATCGCCCTGTGATTGGGCTTGCGATGGTCGCGCGTGACCGCGTGCCTGAACGCTCGGGCGTCAGCGCGAAGCGTTCAGGTCAAGGGCCGGGTGATCAGTCATTGCAGGTCATCAGATCGGGAGAGAGGCGCCATGCCGGCGGACGCTGGGTCGTGAATCCGCATCCTGTCTTCGCCCGTACCTCGTCGAGCGTCACGCCCGGATGGAGTTCGCTCAGTGTCAGCCCGCCTTCCGGCCCGACGACGAAGACGCAAAGATCGGTGATGATCATGTCCACCACACCTTTTCCCGTCAGCGGAAGTCTGCACTGCGGCAGGATCTTGGGCGAACCATCTCTTGCCGTGTGCTCCATCAGCACGATTACCCGGCCAACACCGGAGACAAGATCCATCGCACCGCCGGGCCCCTTGACCATTTTTCCCGGCACCATCCAGTTGGCCAGATCGCCGTTCTCGGAGACTTCGAGTCCGCCAAGAATGGAGAGGTCGACATGGCCGCCGCGAATCATCGCGAAGGAGTCTGCGCTGGAAAAGAAACTGCTGCCTGGCAGGCTGGTGATGGTCTGCTTGCCCGCATTGATCAAGTCGGGGTCCAGTGCTTCGTCCGTCGGAAAGGGGCCAATGCCAAGCAGGCCGTTTTCCGATTGAAGCGTGACCTGCATGCCCTCGGGGATGTAGTTGGCAACCAGGGTCGGGATGCCGATGCCGAGGTTGACGTAGAAACCGTTACGCAACTCCCGGGCGGCGCGCTGCGCCATGCGGTCGCGCGCAGGGTCGTGCTTGCCGGGTGAGGCCGCGTCGGCGGTCGTGCGGAATTCGATGCGTTTCTGGTAGTTCTGTCCCTGGATGATGCGGTCGATGTAGATGCCCGGCGTATGAATCTGGTCCGCATCCAGTTCTCCCGGCTCGACCAGTTCTTCGACTTCGGCGACGGTGATGCGACCGCAGGTGGCGATCATCGGGTTGAAATTGCGTGCCGTCTTGCGGAAGACGAGGTTACCGGCGCGGTCGCCCTTCCACGCTTTGACAATGGAGACGTCGGCCTGAATGGCCGGTTCGAGCACATAGTGGCGGCCGTCGAACTCGCGCGTTTCCTTGTCCTTGGCCAGAAGCGTGCCGTAGGCGGTGCGGGTGTAGAAGCCGGGAATGCCTGCGCCGCCAGCGCGCAGACGTTCGGCCAGCGTGCCCTGGGGAACCAGTTCCAGTTCCAGTTCGCCGGCAAGCACCTGGCGTTCGAACTCCTTGTTCTCACCGACGTAGGACGCGACCACCTTTTTTACCTGGCGCGTCTTGAGCAGCGGCCCCATGCCGAAATCATCGACACCGGCGTTGTTGCCGACGATGGTCAGGTCGCGCGTGCCGGCCTGCAGCACCGCACCGATGAGGTTTTCGGGAATGCCGCACAGGCCGAATCCGCCCGATGCCAGGGTCATGCCATCGAACAGCAGGCCGTCGAGGGCTGCTGCGCCATCCGTGTACACCTTGTTCATTATTTTCCGACTCCCGTCAGATTCTGTCTCTGGCAAAAAAAACGGGGCAGGCCTGAACCTGCCCCGCTCTGGACTGGACTGCGCTCAGTCAGCGTGTTCCGGAACCGGCAAGCCGACCCAGTCCTTGTAGAAGGACTCGATATCCGGTTCGAAGTCGTGAATGACCGGATACCACGGGGTGGGGGCTTCGACGTCGTGCATCGTGCCGCAGGTGGGGCAGTAGTACTCGCGATAGACCTGCCACTGGGTGTCAGGCGCCATGAGTTTCGGATACACCTCGGTCATCGCTTCCTCGGTGTCGCGCACGTAGATCGATGCATGCATCTTCCAGTTCTCGCGGTAATCGCAGAACTCGTGTCCGCAGTCGCATTTGACGATCCACTTCTTGCTCGTCGCCGACTGCACGATGTGCATGTGCGGGCCAAGCGGCAGGACGATGCGGTCCTTGAACGTCACCTTTTTCTGCAAGGCATCGACGTATTGCTTGAAGCGGTCGTTGTCCTTGGGCATGGACAGCATGCGGAAGGTGGTTTCCCAGTCCAGCGAGCCTTCAACCAGATGGGCAACCTGCTCATTCGTGTAGGTAGACATGTTTTGCTCCTCAATTCTCTTTGTCGTTTGGGTGGGAAGTCACTCTTCGACCTGGACAACGGTCGTGACGTCCGGCATCTGCGAGAGGTCCATGCGGTGCTTGGAGCCGTAGGTCGGGACGTCGAGTTCGTCTTCCAGCAACTGCCAGTCTGCCGGCAGGCTCCAGAACGCCTTGAACTCCTTGGTGAACTTTTCCGACAGCGCAAAACTGGTGGCGAACATGTGCTGTACCTGCACTGCCGCGTGCTTGTTCAGGATGCGTTCGCGCTCCTCCTTCATCCACTCCCGGGTCGGAACCGCCCGCGCCAGGCGTTCCTTGCGCATCTCCGCACGGCGGATCTGGGTGGCTGCGGCATCGACCTTGAACACGCCCTTGGCATCCTGCGAGAACACCGCGCCATAGACCTTCTGCGCATACTCGGGCAGCAGGAACTTCTGGTTGAGGTCGCTCTCGATGGCCTCTGGCTCGCGATCGATCGGATCGCCAAAGCCGGGGCCGCCGCGCAGGTAGTTGAGGTAAAGGTCGTGGTTGTCGTAGCAGTCTTCGGTGGTGACACACTGCTTGTCGCGCTTGACCACCGCTGTCGCATCGATGTGGCGCTCGTAATCCGGATTGCTCGGATCGATATCGCCGCCCAGCGGCAGGGAGTCGCCAACGGTGATGCGCTGCTCGAGCCCGGTCTTGTGCGCTTCGAAGCGGTAACCAGTCGCCGATGGGTAGCCGCCCATCATGCCCCAGTCGCTGTTCATGTAGCCGTTGCCCATGAAGAACATGGTCCAGTCCTGGGCGTTCCACACCATGCGCAGGGTCTCGAAGCCGCAACCGCCGCGGTACTTGCCGTAGCCGCCGGAGTTGGTCTTGACGTTGCGCCCGAGGTAGAGAAGGGGCTCGGCCATTTCCCAGATCTCGATGTCACCCATGTCGCCTTCCGGGTTCCAGATCGCGGCGGCGTGGTTGAGGCCGTCCTTGATGGCGCAGGCACCGGTGCCGCAGGCCGAGGCTTCAAAGCTGTTGACCGCGTGAATCTCGCCTTCCTGATTGATGCCGCCGCCCTGCAGCCAGTTGGATGTATTGGCATTGCCGGCGTTGACCTCTTCGAGATAGCCACGGCTGAAGTAGGACTGGCCCAGCCCGCGCCACAGTGCCGCCCAACCGGAGACCAGGAAGTGCCAGGCGTAGGCGTGACCGGTGCGGCGGTCGTCCGGGTTGCACCAGGTGCCCTTGGGCAGGTGGAACTCGGTGGCGTAGTAGGCACCGTCGTTGATGCGCTGGGTCGGCACCAGGGTCTGGCACATCATCACCCAGATGCCCGAGGTGAAGGCCACGTGGTGGGCGTTGAAGGTGTGCCAGCCCCAGCGGCTCGCACCCTCGAAGTCGAGACGCCATTTGCCGTCCGGCTTGATCGTCATCTCGCACGGTGAGTGCATGATCGAGTCGAGTTTGGCGAAGGCGTTGGAGACCTGGACGTCGTCGTGCTTGAACGGCACATCGACGAAGGACACCTTGCGATACTTGCCCGGGAGCGTCATCGCCTTGACGCGGCTCATCAAGCCGCGTCGGCCCTCCTCGATGACTTCCTGCGAGAACTTCTCGTAGGCGCTCAGTCCGTCGGCGCGGATCACCTCCTCGACCAGTTCGCGGATCATGTGGCAACCGGCGATGCGGGTCTTCTCGTCGAGGATCCAGTACTTGGGCGTGCGCACCGAGCGCTGCGATTCATGCAGCCAGTCGCGCAGCGGCTCGTCATTCACACCGGTCTTGCGACACGTGATCATGTAACCGTCGCCGAAGCGCTGGGTCTGACCGGTGGACATCGAGCCCGGTGTGACCGCGCCGGTGTCGATGACGTGGGTGACGCCGCCGACCCAGCCGATCAGCTTGCCTTCCCAGAAAATCGGCACGATGGTGGCGATGTCGCAGGGGTGCACGTTGCCGATGGCGCAGTCATTGGTGGTGAACATGTCACCGGGGTTGATCGTCGGGTTGGCCTCCCAGTTGTTCTCGATCATGTACTTGATCGCGGCGCCCATCGTCCCGACGTGGATGATGATGCCGGTCGAGGTCAGGATGCAGTCGCCGGCAGCGTTGTACAGCGTGAAGCAGAGCTCGCCTTCCTGCTCGACGATCGGGCTGGCAGCGATCTTCTTGGCGGTTTCACGGGCGTGGACCAGGCCTCCGCGCAGCTTGGAGAACAGCTTCTCGTAGCCGATCGGGTCACTGTCGCGCAGTTCGAGCTTCTCCAGACCATCGTAGTAGCCGGTCTCCTTGGTGCGGGCAATGATTGCATCGCGGTTCTGTTTGAGGGTCAGGCCGCTCTTGAGCAAGTTGCCGACACCGATTTCCTTGTGGCTCATCATGTTCATGATCTGTCTCCTTACTTGACTTCTTTGAGGTGGAACAGGCGATGCTTGTCGATCGTCGTTTCGAAGCCGTCGGGCACGACGAAAGTCGTGGCATCGGATTCGATGATGGCGGGGCCCATGATGTAGTTACCGGCCTTGAGCGATTCCATCTTCCACAGTGATGCTTCGACCCACTTCTTGTGGCGGTAGAAGGGGCGGGTGCCGAGATAGGCCTCCTGCGGCGGAGTGGGGCCGGCATCCGGGTCTTCCGGCAGCACCGGTTTCTGCGTCATGACCATGCCGCGCAGGATGGCACCGGTGATGGAGAAGCCCAGTTCCGGCGAACGCGCGGAGTTGGCATAGACGCGGCTGTAGGTGGCCTCGAAAGTCTCGATGATCTTGTTCCAGTCATCGGCGGTAGCGGCGCTGGTGACCGGGGAGACGATTTCGAGGTCGTTGAGCTGGCCCATGTACTGCATCTTGTAGCCGGGGATCAGCATCACGTCCTCGGCCTTGTAGCCATTGATGACGAACTCCTCGACCACCTTGACCGCCAGCTCGGCCCACGCATCCTGCAGTCCGGCGCAGGCTGCGGCCTTTTCGGCTGCGCTGGCGTGCTGGGCAACGCCGAGGTCGACCGATTTGTCGTAGCGATACTCGAAGTCGGCGCAGGCGCAGCCGAAGGCCGAGAACCCGGCGGCCCAGGCGGGTACCACGACATCCTTGAAACCGACGCCTTCCGTATAGCCATAGGTGTGCACCGGGCCAGCTCCGCCGTAGGAGAAGCAGGTGAACTCGGCCGGGTTGTAGCCCTTGGCGCTGATGTTGGCGCGCAGGTACTCGGACAGGGTGAGGTCGAGCAGTTCGATGACGCCGGCCGCCGCATCTTCGACCGACAGGCCAAGCGGGTCTGCAATCTGCGCCTTGATGTGATCGCGCGCGCGCTGCACGTCGAGCTTGATGGCGCCGCCGAGGAAGTTCTCCGGATTGAGGTAGCCGAGCACGACGTGGCAGTCGGACACCGATACCGTGTCCAGCCCGCTGTCGGGCCAGCATGTACCGACGCGATAGCCGGCGCTGTCGGGCCCGAGCTTGATGGATTTGCTGTACGGGTCCAGACGCACGAAGCTGCCGGCGCCGGCGCCGACCGAGTCCATGGCGACCAGCGGCAGCGACAGCACCAAGCGGGCCATGTCGGGGTCGGACTTGATGGCGAAGTTGCCCTTGGTGATCAGCGCCACGTCGAAGCTCGTGCCGCCGATGTCGGAGCAGGCGATGTTCTCGTCACCGAGGTACTCGCCCAGCAGCTTGGAGCCGATGACGCCGCCGATCGGGCCGGACACGATGGTGCGGGCCAGTTCCTTGGCCTTCCAGCTGATCGTGCCGCCATGCGTGGCCATCACCCGCAGGTCGAACTTGGCACCATGCTTCTTGAAGCGGTCGCTCACCTTCTTCAGCGTCTGGCGCGAGGGTTCGGCGCCGTATGCCTCCAGAATGGTGGTGTTCATGCGGTGGCTTTCCTTGCGCGAAGGGTAGTAATCCACCGAGGCGAAAACCGGAATATCCACCTTGAGTGTCTGCAACTCATCCTTGGCAAGGTCGCGTGCACGCTGTTCGCTGATTTCATTCTTGTGTGACTGCAGCAGGCAGATCACGATGGCCTGCGATCCCGCCTCAACCAGTTCGCGCACTGCCTGGCGGACTTCGTCTTCGCGCAACGGAATGACGACCTTGCCCTGGACGTCGGTGCGCTCGGTGACACCGCGGGTGCGGGATACCGGCACCAGCGGTTCGTCGTAACGGTGGGTGTTGAGGTGGATGCGATCTTCCAGGGCGTAGCCGAGGTAGCTTTGCAGGGCCCGGCCCATGGAGTGGATCTGTTCGAAGCCGCGGTTACAGATCAGGCCAACATCGAGTCCCTTGCGCATCAGGATGCGGTTGAGCATCGCGGTGCCGGAGTAGACGCAGGTCGCAAGCTCCGGATAGACGTCGTCTACCGTTCGGTTCCAGTGCGCCAGGGCGTCTTCGGATGAGTTGAAGATGGCCAGCGATTCGTCGCCCGGGTTGCTCTGGGCCTTGCCCACCACAAAGTGCCCGTCGGCGCGGACGAAGAAGGTGTCAGTCATCGTGCCACCGGCATCGATGCCCATCACCTGTACGGTTGAGTCCTGAACTTGCATGTCGCCTCCTGTCATTGATGTGTCGGGCGTTGAGACGCTGACCGACTGCACTTGCCTGGTGATCCACCGGCAAGGCATCTCAATCGCCCCCGGGGTGTTCCCCTGAGCCAGACATCGCAAGGGTTGTTCCAGGTGCGGCCGGAAATGACGAGAGGGCTTGCAATAGAAAAACAAATCAATGGGTTAAATATTTTTATGGTGTCTTGGTCGTGTCATCGTGGGGGATTCCGGACTGTCCGGAATCCGGACAGTCGGACACTTCTGTCCAGACTTAAGACAGTTCGGTGCGTGCCATGCTGCAGTGCACAGATTATTGATAACATTAGATATTTTGTTGACGTCAGGGTGTGGAGGTATTAGTTTTAACGAGGTCAGAATCCCCCACCGACAACAGGGCTACAGCATTCAATATATGCATTCATCACACCCCATGATTCCGCGTGCCGGTAATGAAAGTGCGGTTGCCGATTCCTGGGAGCGCTTCGTGCATAACGATCCGCTCGTGAATGCGCCGGTGCGGGACGTTGTTCTTGAGTCATGGAGGCGCTGCCGGTCGGAAGCGGTCGACCCCTCGCGCGATCGAGCGCCGGCGGCGGACGATGCACGAATCAGGGTGTTGCGGGAAAAGCACCAATCGCTGCACGAGGCGGCACGTCCGGTGCTGGATGCGATGAAAGAGGTCCTGCACGAGTCGGGCAGCATCATCATGCTGACCGATCCCAGCGGCACGATCATCGACCTTCATGGCGATACGCGAGCGCGCAATGCGGGGGAAATGGTCAACCTGGCGCAGGGTGGGCGCTGGGTCGAAAACGTGATGGGCACAAACGCCATCGGCACGGCGATTGCCGCACTGAAGCCGGTGCAGATCTACGCCAGCGAACACTACTGTCTTGACGTCAAGCGCTGGACTTGCGCGGCCGCGCCGATCCTCGACCTGACCGGCACCACCCTTCTGGGGGTTGTCGACGTGTCCGGCGTGAAGGAGACCTTTCACGGTCACAGCCTCGGGCTGGTCATGGCGGCAGCAAAGCAGATAGAGGCGGTGCTCGCGAATCGCGAACGCGATCTTCACACCCGCCTGCTTGAGCACTCAATGGACGGCTTTGTGCGCTACGGTGGCGATTGCGTCATGGTGTTCGATCGTCGGGGACGGCTGCTCAAGAGTAACGGACGGCAACAACTCACGCGCGAACAGTATGGTGTGCAGCTGCCTTCGATCACGGGGACGCAGATCGATGCGCTCGACCTCGAGCTTACGTCCGAAGAGCGTGCAGTCCGCATGCCGGTGTGGCTGAAGAGTGAGTGGCTTCAGTTCGTTCGCACGCCCAGCGGCGAGCTGGGGACCATGCTCATCATCCCGCTTGGTCAGCGTACGCCTGGGGCGGCGCAGGGGCCGGCTGCGCGTGAGGTGGGACCGACGCCACGCACACAGGCAGATCCTTTTGCAGAGATCATCGGTGTATCCGATGCCCTGGTGGCCGCAAAGGCCCGCGCGCAACGCCTGGCGCCGCTGGATCTGCCGGTCATGCTGCTTGGTGAAACAGGGGTTGGCAAGGAGGTGTTCGCGCGTGCAATCCACAGTGCAGGTGCGAAGCGGGACGCACCGTTCATTGCCGTGAATTGTGGGGCACTGACCCGTGAGCTGCTTGCAAGTGAACTGTTTGGCTACGTTGATGGCGCCTTTACCGGCGCGCGCCGCAACGGCTTGCCAGGCAAGTTCGAACTGGCCGACGGCGGGATCCTGTTTCTCGACGAGATCGGCGAAATGCCACTCGAAATGCAGCCCCACCTTCTGCGCATCCTGCAGGACGGCATCGTCGTGCGTCTCGGTGATACGCGCGAGCGCCACGTGACGGTCCGCATCATTGCGGCCACCAACCGGGATCTGCGCAAAGAAGTGGCGGCAGGGCGCTTTCGCGAGGATCTTTTTCACCGGCTGTGTGTGACGACCATCCGCTTGCCGCCGCTGTGCGAACGCCCCGAAGACATCAGCATGATCCTGGATCACCTCAACCGCCGTCTCGCACACAAATATGCCTGTCCAATCAAGCGCATGTCGCCGGAAGTCCGACAGGCCTTTCTGCGCTACCGCTGGCCAGGCAATGTACGTGAGTTGCAGAACGTGTTCGAAGGTGTGTTCGCCCTCAGTGACGCGGGCCAGATCGACATCTCGCTGCTCCCCGAAGAGTTGCTCGCGCCTCAGCCTGGCGTAGTACCGTCCGCCAAAAATCCGGATGGTGCTGTGCGCAAGGCAGTCCGACTCGAAGAGCTTGAACACCATGCGATTCTGGCCGCGATCTCGAACGCTAAAGGGAATATGTCCCAGGCGGCGCGGGTGCTCGGCATCTCGCGCAGCACGCTTTACGTCAAGCTGGGCGTCATGCGCGAGCGCGCCGATGGACTGGCGCATCGGCACTGAACCGGGGCTGCCTGCTTCAAATGTACGAGCCTGTCCGGAATGAAATCCGGACGGGCTCGTATTGCTTTACCCGTTTGGAATTTTTATCCGTTGTGGCATCATTCCCGGACTTGCCATATGCATATCAGGGAATGAGTCATGAATCGACGTGAAGTGCTTCGCCACTGCCTTCTGGCGCTCGGTGTTTCTGCGGCAGCGCCGGTCTCCGCTTTTGACCTTGCCGGAGCCTTGGGAGCGGCCAAGTCGCTTGCAGAGGCGGCAACGCTGGATGATGCGGAGTTGAATGCCTATTACGGGCAGATGAGTGCGCAAATGGACGCTCAGAGCCGGATCGCAGGCGCCGCTACTGCGTATGGAAAGCGGCTTGCCTTGCTCACGAAGGGCTTGGGCCGCTACGACGGGCTGGCATTGGACTTCAAGGTCTATCACACGAAGGAGATCAATGCCTTCGCCATGGGGAATGGTTCGGTGAGGATCTATAGCGGCTTGATGGACATCATGACCGACGATGAGGTCGGTTACGTCATTGGTCACGAAATCGGGCATATCAAGTCCGGACATTCGAAAAAGCGCATGCAACTGGCCCTTGCCGCCGGCGGTCTGCGCGACGCGGTATCCGCCAGCGGTGGTCAGGCCGCCGTGCTGGCCGATTCTCAATTGGGCGAACTGTTTGAAAAGGTCGTGCGTGCCCAGCATTCTCAAGGCAACGAGAATGAAGCCGACGACTATGCGATGGCTTTTGTGAAAGGCAATCACTTCAGTCCGCAAGCCGCCGTATCCGCGCTGGAGAAACTCGACAAACTGTCCGGTGGTGGTGGTGGTGGTGGTGGTGGCTGGCTTTCGACCCACCCGGCACCGGCTGCGCGGGCAGCGCGGATGCGGGAGAGTCTCGCCTGATCAGGATGTTGCGGGCATGAAAAAAGCGGGCCAGATTCGGCCCGCTTTGCATTTGGTCGGCTGCGTGAAACGTGTTCTAGACGTTCCGGTACACCTCGGCGCCGCTCTTCACGAACTCCACTGCCTTCACTTCCATGCCCTTCTTGAGCGCGTCGATTTCGCTGATGCCCTGCTGGGCGGCGAAGTCGCGCACGTCCTGAGTGATCTTCATCGAGCAGAAGTGGGGGCCGCACATGGAACAGAAGTGGGCGACCTTGGCCGAGTCCTTGGGCAGGGTTTCGTCGTGGAATTCCTTGGCCTTGTCAGGGTCGAGGCCGAGGTTGAACTGGTCATCCCAGCGGAACTCGAAGCGCGCCTTCGACAGCGCGTTGTCGCGGATCTGCGAACCCGGGTGGCCCTTGGCGAGGTCGGCGGCGTGGGCGGCGAGCTTG
>JALNWS010000102.1 GCA_023230755.1 Azoarcus sp. | reverse complement strand
GACGCGCAGGGCTTGATCGTGGACGACCGCCTCAAGCGCTGCGACTATGTCTATGTCACGCCCAGCCACCAGTGCCCGACCACCGTCACCATGCCGCTCGAACGTCGCGAGGCGCTGCTGGAGATGGCCGAAGAGGCGGACTTCATCATCATCGAGGACGACTACGACAGCGAGAACCCGTTCGAGGGCGAACCGCTGCCCGCACTCAAGAGTCTGGACCGCAACGACCGCGTGATCTACATCGGCAGCCTGTCCAAGAGCCTGGCACCGGGCATGCGCCTGGGCTATGTGGTCGGCCCCGTCGAGCTCATTCGCGAATTGCGCGGCGTGCGCCGCCTGAACCTGCGTCATCCTGCGGCATACATGCAGCGTGCGTTCGCGATCTTTCTGTCACTCGGCCACCACGACTCGCTGCTGCGCAGACTCTCCGCCGCGCACAACGAACGTGCGAAGGCACTGACAGGTGCGCTCTCGCGCTACCTTCCCGACTTCCGTCATGTGCCGGTCTCCGGTGGGTCGTCATGCTGGGTCGAAGGCCCGGCCTGGCTCGACGCCAACGCGCTCGCGGACGAGGCGCTGAAAAGCGGCATCCTGATCGAGACCGGCAGCGTGTTCTTCATATCCAAGTCGCCTCCGGCCAATTTTTTCCGTCTCGGCTTTTCCTCGATTGAGGCCGAGCAGATAGACGCTGGCATCAAATGCCTGGCCGATGTTGTCGCAAACCTGCAATCTTCAGCATAATTTCCATATTCTTCAATCGCTTATCTGGACCAAACGATTCACCTCAACTGGTCCTACGTTGTCCTCCGCAAGCGGCTTAACCTGTATCCACGTTGTCGATGGCCAGAGATCTGATGCCGGCCATCGACGCAACAGACAAGCCCAGCACCATCACGGAGAGAAAACATGACCCAACCCACAACAGCCCTTCTGGAAGCCTTCGGCGACGCCTGGAACCGTCACGACATCGACGCCCTGATGAGCTTCATGGCGGATGACTGCTCCTTCCACGCTGTTGCCGGCCCCGACCTGCTCGGTCGCAGCTTCGTCGGTCGCGAGGCCGTGCGCGAAGGCTTCATGCTGGCGTGGCAGGTTTTCCCCGATGCAGCCTGGCTCGACGGCGACCACTTCGTCGATGGCAATCGCGGCGTGAGCGAAACCACCTTCGTCGGCACCAAGGCCGACGGCACCCGCATCGAAGCGCGCATGGTCGACATCTTCACATTCCGTAACGGCAAGATCGCGGTCAAGAACGCATTCCGCAAGGATCGTCCGCCGGTATCGGTAGCCTGAGCGCGGATTCCCGCCACACTGAATCGAGGAATCCGAGCATGGACGCAGCTACCGTCAACGTGAGCGCCGCCACCGCTGGCCGCGCCACCGCACCTTCAAAACCTTACGATCCTGCTTACGACCCCCTGGTGTCCGCAACGCCAGGCCAGGGCCGCGAGTACGCACCAACCTACTGGATCGGCACTGCAGGCGAACCGCCCGCAGACGACGGCCCGATCACCCATGACATCGACGTCGACGTCGCGATCATCGGTTCCGGCTTCACCGGCCTGACCACCGCCATCTTCCTGGCGCAGGAATACGGCATCAAGGCGACCGTACTCGAAGCCAACCGCACCGCGTGGGGCTGCAGCGTGCGCAACGGCGGTCAGGCCCAGTGCGCCTCCGGCCGCCTGAAGCGTTCGCAGTGGATCACCCGCTACGGCCTTGAGGCAGCCCTCGGTCTGCACCGCGAATGTGTCGACGGCATGGAGAACTTCAAGGAACTGATCAAGGACATCGACTGCGACCCGCAACCCGGTGGTCACCTGTATGTTGCGCACCGTGCGCGCGTCATGCCGACCCTGGAGAAGGAGGCGAAACTGCTGCGCGACGTCTTCAAGTACGACGCCCGCATGCTGGACGCCGACACGGTCAAGCGCGAGTGGATTGGCGACGAAGAAGCCTGCGGTGCGATGCACGAACCCGAAGGCATCGGCATCCACGCTGGCAAGCTCGCCTTCGGCTACCTGAAGAAGGCGCGGGCACTGGGCGCGACCGTCCATCCCGCCAGCCCGGTTC
Organism: Azoarcus sp.; assembly: GCA_023230755.1. Taxonomy (GTDB): domain Bacteria; phylum Pseudomonadota; class Gammaproteobacteria; order Burkholderiales; family Rhodocyclaceae; genus Parazoarcus. Next base: position 12,613 of record JALNWS010000102.1, on the reverse strand, counting down.
AGGGCTGGGAAACGCGCAACGGCGTGCATTACCTGAAGACCCCCGGCGGCATTGTGCGCGCCCGCGCAGTCGGCGTGTGCACCGGCGGCTATACTTCAAACAGTCTGCACCCGGAACTGAAGAACCGCCTGCTGCCGATCCTTTCGAACTCCATCGTCACCCGGCCGCTGACGGCACAGGAAATCGAAGCCTGTGGTCTGCGCACCCATCAGGTCATCACCGACACCCGCGTATTGCGCCACTACTATCGCCTGATGCCGGACAACCGTCTGCAGATCGGCAGTCGCAGCGCGATCACCGGCAACGACGCACCGCAAAAGCAGTACGAGCAACGTCTGATTGAAGACATGTGGCGCAAGTTTCCCGCACTCAGGGGAATTCAGATCGATTACTCGTGGTGGGGCTGGGTGGATGTCAGCCACGATATGATGCCGCGCATCCATCAACCTGATCCGAAGGAAACGATCTATTACTCCCTCGGTTACGGCGGCAACGGCGTGATGTACTCGGCTCAGGCAGGTCGCCGGCTTGCGCAGTGGATCGCCGGCAAGGGGAACGAACTGACGCTGCCGATCTTCACTTCGCGACTGCCCTTCCCCAACGTCCGCGAGCTGGTGGTGTCGGAAGCCTTCGCCCCCTTCCGCCGTTTCGGCCAGCGTTTCCTCTACCGCTGGTACGCCTACAACGACGAACGTCCCTGATTCATCCGCTGGTCTTCCGGCTCGCCGGAAGACCCCCACCCACCCCACTCATGGAGCGCAGGACCCCATAACACGGGAATCCGCAGCGGGTACGCGAAAAGCGACCAAGGGTTTCCATCCCGAGCAGCAACACAGCCCTGTCCGAAACATCGGACCAGACAGACAAAGTTGGAGCCAACCATGAACATCAAGAAAACCGTACTGATCTCGTTCCTTACCGCCGGCCTGATCGCCGGATCGCAAGGTGCTTTCGCAGCCAATTTCAAGATGGCGCTGGGTGATGCTGCTGGTGGTACGCAGTGGGAACTGGGCCAGACCTTCAAGACCCTCTTCGAAAAGAAAACCGCTGGCAAGCACAAGGTCGACCTCTTCCCCAACGGTCAGCTTGGTGACGAGCAGAACACCGTCAACAACGCCGCGCTCGGCACGCTGGACTTCTCGGTGCTGGCCATCAACAACGTCACACCGTTCTCCCCTTCGGTGGGCGTTCTGACCCTGCCCTACGTCATCCAGAGCGCAGAAGAAGCCAAGAAGCTGACCCAGGGCGATGTGGGCAAGGAGCTTACCGAAAACACCATCCGCGACGCAGGCGTCCGCATCGTCGGCTGGGCTTACTCGGGCTTTCGCGTACTGACCAACTCGAAGAAACCGGTAACCACCGTAGCCGACCTCAAGGGTCTGGTCATCCGCGTACCGAAGAACGAGATCATGATCGCCACCTATCAGGCCTGGGGCATCAACCCGACGCCGATGGCGTGGTCCGAAACCTTCACCGCGCTGCAGCAGCGTGTCGTCGATGGTCAGGACAACCCCTACATCACGGTCGCGGCGATGAAGTTCAACGAAGTCCAGAAGTACGTCACCAACATCCGCTACATCTTCTCGCTCGAGCCGCTGATCGTCAGCGAATCGGTCTTCCAGGATCAGAAACCTGAGGTACAGAAGGCCATCCTCGAAGCCGGTCGTGAAGCCACCGAACACAGCTACAAGTACCTGCTCGAGACCGAGGACAAGATCAAGAAGGATCTCGCCGCCAAGGGCATGCAGATCAGCGACGCTGCCAACGGCGAAAAAGAGTTCATCGAAAAGGCCACCACCACGGTGTGGCCGAAGTTCTACGACAGCATCGGCGGCAAGGACAAGCTCGACAAGGTCCTGAAGTCGCTCGGTCGCTAAGACCACGACTGCCGGCGCCTCGATGCGCCGGCAGTTTTCCAACGTGGTGCGCCCCATGTGCACCAAACCCTGATCGATACGCCGTGCGACGCAGCACCAGGCCCGCCAACGGCGCGGTCACTGTATCTGCACTTCCGATTCGACGGAGCCCGCCATGTCCATCAAGAACGTCGCTCTAAAGCTCGTTGGAAACATCGAGGAGTATCTCGCAGAAGCGCTGCTGGCCTGCTTCGTGGTGCTGCTGTTCGTCCAGATCCTGTTGCGCCAGTTCTTCCAGTACTCGCTGCCCTGGGGCGAGGAACTCGCCACCTACATGTTCGTCTGGTTCGCCTACCTGGGCGCGACCGTGGCGGCAAAGATGTCAGCCCACAACCGCGTCACCTTCCAGTTCAAGTTCTTCCCGCCCATCGTGCGCAAGGTCTGCATGGCCCTGTCGGACGTGCTGTGGGTGTGCTTCAACATGTACTTCGTGTACCTGAGCTACGACTTCGTGTTCCACCGCATGAACCTGTTCTGGAAGTCGCAGACCCTCGGGCTGCCGATGAAGTACTTCTACATGATCCTGCCTGCTGCCTTCACGCTGATGTCGATCCGCATTCTGTGGAACCTCTACCTCACCCTGTTCAAGGGCGTGGAACTGATGGACCCGGAAGCCGAAGAGATCGAGAAGCTCAAGAAAACCGCAGCCACACAACAATAATCACGGCCACCCGCAGAGAGACTAGACATGGACGCCTATATCGTAGAAATCCTGTTCGGCGGATTCTTCCTCATGCTGCTGCTTGGGGCGCCGATCACCATTGCACTGGGGGGTGCGGCACTCGCCACCTTCATGGCGGTGGAAAAAAACCCGATCGCTTTCGTGCAGATCGCCTTCACCTCGGTGGGCAGTTTTCCGCTGATGGCCCTGCCCGCCTTCGTGCTCGCCGGCGCCCTGATGGAAGCCGCCGGCATCTCGCGCCGCCTGGTGGATATCGCCGAAAACCTTGCCGGCCCGATCACGGGCGGCCTTGGTGCGGCCACGGTGCTGGCCTGCCTGTTCTTTGGCGCCATCTCCGGTTCCGGTCCGGCAACGACGGCTGCCGTCGGCATGCTGATGATCCCGGCCATGACCAAGCGCAACTACGACCGCAGCTATGCATCGGCCGTCACCGCCGCCTCGGGTGGTCTCGGCATCATCATCCCGCCCTCCATCCCGATGGTGATCTTCGGCATCTCGGCCATGGGCCTGATGCCGCCGCCGGACGCCGTCGCCAAATACGGCGAGTTCGCGTCGGTGTCGATTCCGAAGATGTTCATTGCCGGGGTTGTTCCGGGCATCGTGATGGCCGGCAGTCTGGTGGTCATCAACTACTTCATCTCGAAGAAGCACGGCTACGTCGGCCTCACCGAAAAATGGTCCTTCCCCGAGATACGCACTTCGCTGCGCCGGGGCGTGTGGTCCGTGCTGGCGCCGGTGATCATTCTCGGCGGCATCTACGCCGGCCTGTTCACCCCGACCGAATCGGCCATCGTGGCAATTTTCTATACGCTCTTCGTCGGCGTCTTCCTGCACCGTGAGTTGAAGTTCGCGTCCTTGCTCAACTCGCTGCGCACCACCACCTGGATCACCGGACGCGTGCTGCTGATTCTCTTCACCGCGACCGTGTTCGGCCGCTTGCTGGTGGAACAGCGCATCCCGGCAACCATTGCGGATTCGATGCTCGGGCTGACCGACAACATCTACCTCATCTGGTCTATGGTCATCATCTTCCTGCTCTTCGTCGGCATGTTCATGGAAACGCTGGCGGCCATCATGATTCTGGTGCCGGTGCTGCTGCCAGTGATGTACACCCTGGGCATGGACCCCACCCACGTCGGCATCGTCATCATCTGCACGCTGTCGGTCGGGTTCATGACGCCGCCGCTGGGCGAAAACCTGTTCGTCGCCTCGGGTATCGGCGGATCGAGCATCGAAGCCATCGTCGCCCGCATCCATCCATTCGTCATCGTATCGACAATTTCGATTTTCCTCATCGCCTTCTTCCCGCAAATCTCCCTGTGGCTGCCTTCGATGGTCGGCTACTGAACGTGAATCCCGGCCGGCGCATTGACGCCGACCGGACACCTAACGGCATTTGTTGCGCATAAAGCCATCAATGGAGACTCACCATGTCGCTGAACCAAGGCCCCGTTTACGCAATCGCGCTGGCCACACTGATCGGGGTCGGCCAGCCCACCGCCTCAGTCGCAGCCCAGCCTGCTACGGTCACGAGCGCCGAAACCCCAGCCGGCGTCTACGGCAACCCGCAGGCCGAACGCGCCAACGCACTGCTCGAACGCGCGGTCGAGCACGTCCGCAAGACCGGTGTGATGGGGGTTGATGCCTTCAGCCGCGAGGCCGACTTCATCGACCGCGATCTGTACGTCTACGCGCTCGACATCAACGGCCGCTTTCTCGCCAGCGGCGGCGCCTCTGCGGTGCTGATCGGCCAGAACGTGCTTACCGAGACCGACCTCGACGGCCGCCCCTTCTTCAAGGAAATGATCGAGATGGCAAAAGCCAGCGATCACGGCCGCATCGAATACCATTGGTTCAACCCCGCTGACAGTACGAGCGAACCAAAACTGACAAGCTACCAGCGCGTCGGCGACATCATCGTCGCGGTAGGCTACTACGCCCCCCGTGCCACACCAGCACAGGCCAGGAGCCTGCTCAAGCGTGCAATGAAGGCGATGATCGACGACGAAGCCACCGCACTCGCCGCCTTCCAGCACTTCAAGGGCCCCTTCGTGCGCGACGACCTGTACGTGGTCGTAGTCGACATCGCCTCAGGCAAGGTGCTGGCACATGGCGCCAACCCGGCCCTTGTCGGCACCGACGCCAACGCCCAGAAATCCCCCGATGGGGTCGAGATCGGCCGCGAAATGCTGGCGCTGGCGCGCAAGGACGGCAAGGGCGAGTACGCATACAACTGGCGCAACCCCCTGACCGGCCGCATGGAGAGGAAGCACAGTTACTTCAGCACCCAGAACGGGCGTCTGATCGGCGTGGGCTACTTTTCGCGCTGAAACCAAACGCTGTCAGAAACCCTGACGGCGTTTGATCGCTGATGCGCCACATCCTCGCCAGACAAACCCGTGCCCCGAAGCCGGGGCCACACCATGGGGCGTGAGCGCGCATCGAGCGTCTAAACGCTTGCGCTCGTGCTCTTCAACCACGCATCAAAATCATCACGGCCAATGCGGGTTTCCAGCCGGTTGATGTTTCCAGGGAGCTGGCGTCCCTCCCACTGCTCGGTTGCCCAGCGCTTGATGTTTGCGTGCAACTCACCACGTTGAATCGCAGAAGCCAGCAAGACCTCCGCGTCATGTTCGGCCATGGCGGCCGATGTCATCTCCCGTGCTGCCTCAAGCAAGGTCAGGGTGTTCGATCCCGGTTCCCACCTGATCATATGCGCCTCCTGTATCCCGTTCCTGCGCGGCCATCCTCAATACCTCACAGCCTCTTGAACACTGTGCGCCTTCCCGCAGGGAATTTCCATTGCCTTCCTTGTACCTTCCCCGACATCAAGCGTTGCCACCACAGACCGCTCCGCAGCGGGCTTGAGCGCCGCCTCCCGCTTCCGACCTTGCATCAGCGCCGACCTGCAGGCAGGCAACCTTGAGCGTGCGTGGCCGACGCGCGCGCTTGCGCCCCGCCCACACCGCATCGAACGACAGTCCTTCACAAAAACGGACATAGAATACGGGCTTGAGAAAATGCCCAGCGGAGCACCAGCATGACTTACAAGGTTTTCATCGACGGTCGTCACGGCACTACCGGTCTCAAGATCGACGAGCGCCTGAGCGGTCGCGAAGAAATCGAAATCCTGACCATCCCCGAAGACAAGCGCAAAGACCCTGCGGTCAAGGCCGAATACGTCAATTCGGCCGACGTCGTGTTCCTGTGCCTGCCCGATGCGGCATCGAAGGAGTCGGTTTCGCTGCTCGCCCCGGGTAACACCCGCACACGCTTCCTCGACGCCAGCACCGCCCACCGAACGAATCCCGACTGGGTCTACGGCCTGCCCGAGCTCAATCCCGGACAGCGCGAGCGCGTGCGCAATGCGCAAAAAGTTGCAGTTCCCGGCTGCCACGCCAGCGGCTTCATCATGCTCATGCACCCGCTGGTTGCGGCCGGCATCGTGCCCGCCGACTACCCTGCCAGCACCTATTCCATCACCGGCTACAGCGGTGGTGGCAAGGAAATGATCGCCAGCTACGAGGAAGCCGGCGAACTCGGCGACAACATGAAGAGCCCGCGCTTCTACGCGCTAAGCCTCGCCCACAAGCACCTGCCCGAAATGCAGGTCCTGACCGGCCTCGCCAACAAGCCGCTGTTCACCCCCATCGTCGGCAATTTCGCCCAGGGCATGGTGGTGGCCGTTCCGCTGCTGCCGCGCCTGCTCAAGCAGAAAGTGTCGGCAGCTGACGTCCACCACTTCTTTGCCGAGTACTACGCTGGCGAAACCTTCATCAAGGTCGCACCGTCCGACCCAGCACCCTTGCTGGACAACGGCTTCCTGCCGGCCACCACCTGCAACGACACCAACCGCGCCGAGATCTTCGCCTTTGGTCACGAGGAGCAGATTCTCGTGGCGTCGCGCTTCGACAACCTCGGCAAGGGCGCCTCGGGCGCAGCCATCCAGTGCATGAACATCATGCTGGGGCTGGACGAGACCGCCGGGCTGACGGTTTAAGCGGGAGGTAACTGACGCGCGTCAGGCTCGACAACGCCTGAGTCCCGGCTGCCAGTTTCAATGCAACTGGTAGCCGGAACGGGCGACAGTGCAGAAGCGCGTCCACTTCGGCCACGCACTGCGGCGGCAAGGCCAGCGTCCGTTCGATCAGCGCAAGGCTCGATATTGCCCTCGCGGATCTATTCCACATTTACGCGCGCCGGACGACAGGTCTTTGGCCGACCTTGCTTCGCAATGCATCGAACGAAAAAAAACCGGGATACGCGATCCCGGTTCTTATTCTTGCGCGATTTCTTGCGCGAGGTGCTTACTTGACCTTGCGACGCAACCCCAGCAGGCCCAGGCCCAGCGCAGTCAGCAGCAGCGTGGCGGGTTCCGGAACCCCATTCGGCTCGGGGTCCACAATTTGACCAACGTCACCGACAACCATGTCGTCAAACGCGAAAGTGTCTCCGCCCCCTGCGTTAGCGAAGGAGATCGAGGTGTAGCTGTTACCAGCGTCAACAAAGCCCCAGAACAGCGTGGCTTGATCAGTGTTGCCAATGTTCAGCGAGTGCGGCACGGTGAAAGGGGTCGCGTTGCCGTTGATGTCGGTCAGCGTAATCGTCATTTGCTGGGTGACGAAGTCACCGATGTCGATTCCATTGAAGCCGAATGCACTGATCGCAGTGGCGAAGGTGATGCCAAAGTTGCCAGTCGACGCGGTGATGTAGTTGGTGCCCGAGGTGGCGAAGCGGCCGGTGCTCGGCGAGGTTGCCAGCGAAATCGTGCCGGCCAGCGTGGCGTTCAGTGCAACCGTCGTGCCCGGAAACAGGAGGCTGAAGGGCTGCGAGCCGGTCAGTGCTTCGAAGTCCTCGGTGCCAGTGCCACTGAGGTTGGTGAGAAAGGTGTTGCGGGCAGTGGTTGAATTCGGTCCCAGGACGCCTGCGGTGGTCGGGTCTTCACCGAAAAAGGTCGTCGGCGCGGCCGAAGCCGAGAGCGACACCGTGGCGAGTACTGCTGTAGCGGCCAAAGCCTTGATTGATTTCATTGTTATCTCCCGATCAACTCAATACTGATTGACGATGTGCAACCGATACGGCTGCTAGTGAACTTTCCACCCTGGAGACCACAAAGCATAATGTGTGCCAGTTTATATAACTATCTGGTTATACACAAAGAGCCATACCTCACATGAGCTTCGGAGATATCAAAGTGTAAATTTATTCGACAATGATTTTCGTCGTCTCGGAGCGCGCCGGTTCTGGCCGACAGTGGGCCGTTTTCCCGGAAAGCTGTACTTGATCGCCCCCTCTTTCCAACGTGATCAGCTCATGAGGATCAGGACCAGCATCAGGCTTGCGGCGGAGAGCAGCGTCTGCAGGGTGATGATGCCCGCCATCAGGTGGCTGTCACCGCCCAGCTGGCGGGTCAGCACATATGCAGTAGGCGCTGTCGGCAAGGCGAAGAAGAGCACGAGGATTGAGCGCTCGATGGCAGGCAGTCCCACCGCGACGGCACACCCGAATGCGACCGCCGGGACCAGCAGAAGCCGGGTCAGACTGTTCGTGACCAGGGCACCCACCTCGCCGTGGAGCATGCCCGGCTTCAATGCGGCGCCAACACAGAGCAGGCCAAGCGGCAGACTGGATGCAGCCAGCAGCCCCAGCAACCGGTCAGCACCCCACTTGATCTCGACTCCGGTCTGATTGACCAGCGCCCCCGCGAGGCAGGCGAGGATAAGCGGATTCTTCGCGATCGGAAGCAGCAACGCTTTGAGGCTGGTATGCCTGCCCGCCGACAAGGCCAGCACCGCCATCACATTCACAATCGGTACGAGGAGCGCCAGCATCACCGCGGCAAGCAGCAGACCTTCCTTGCCAAAAAAGCTCCCTATCGCGGCCAGCCCCAGATAGGTATTGAAACGCAGGGTACCCTGCAGCATCACGCCGAATCGTGCGGCCGGCCAGGCATGGACCCGGCGTGCAACCAGCAGTCCGGCACCGCACACTGCCAATGCAAGCAGGACCGCGATAAGCAGGCGTGGCAAAGCGGGATCGTTCAAAGGTGCGGTGGCCAGGCTCTTGAACAACAGGGCCGGAAACAGAATGAAATAGTTGAAGCGCTCCGCCCCGGGCCAGAACTCATGGCCCGGGAACCCGTTCTTCTGCATGAAATACCCGGCGACGATCAGGACGAAGAGTGGCCACAAGGCCTCCAGCACTTCGATCATCGTGCGCGCTCCGGCCTATCCGCCCACATCCACCAAGGACTGCATGCCGCCGCTTTGCGGGCACCGTGCAGGTGAAGCTCATCGCCTGCCGCCGTGGCAACGCCAGGCATCCGGTGGCGAGGCCTATGTGCATACCCGGTCGCCGCGCGTGTCATCAACAGCCCTTGCAACATCCGTCCTCCCCGCATGATCGCGCGCACACTTTACACCGCGCCGGCCGCATCCCGGAGCCCCTCGACCTGATGATCGGCTCGGTGAATCAGGGCCCGCGGGCAGGGACATGACCACGTTGCGCCGCCCGCCTGTGCCCCTGATACGCGGCGCCGATGCACGCCGGCCACAACAACAGACATTGCTTGGCGGGCAGTCCTGACTCCAGCGCGAAAACTACTGCTTGACGCCCCCCGACGCCCTTTGTAGCGTGCGTACACCGCCCCCAGGACACTCAGCATGAAGAACAGATTCAGTGCGCGCCGATTCGAAGGTACCCTCATCCTGATTGGGGCCCTGCTCATGGCCACCACCTCGGCGGAAGCCAGACATCCATGGGTCACCGACAGCCCGCGCCTCGACAAGAACGCATGGTTCTCCAATCTTGAGCCAGGTGCCGAGGTGCAATCCCTTTTCATCGCCAAATTCGGGCTCACCGGCATCGGCATCGCCTCGATCAAGAAACCCGTGGCAAGCGCCGGACACCACCACTTGCTGATCGACCGCACGCTCCCGCTCAACTTTACCGAGCCGCTGCCATTCAACGACCAGTACATCCACTTTGGCAAAGGCCAGATGGAAGCCATCCTCGACCTGCCACCGGGGAAGCACAGCCTGCGTCTGGTGTTCGCCGATCACAGACACATACCCAACTTCGTCTATAGCGATGAACTCATCGTGAATGTCACCGGCAGCAGTGGCAAAACCGTCGATTCGCTCAAACGCAAGGAGGTCAGCCTGCTGGCGCCCAGAAGCGGCAGCAAGGTCACGCCGCCGTTTCCGGTCGCCATGCACGCGGCCGGTTACAACGTCTCGCACACCGACATCACCGACCCCGACACCGGGCACTTTCGCCTGCGCCTGGCCCCTGCGAAGGGAGACGAAGTCGTCATCGATCTGAGCGGTGGCGAAACAGAGGTCTGGCTCAACCCGCCAGCCGGCAGCTACAGCGCATCGCTGGAAATGTTGAGCAACAGCGCGCCAGGCACGGTGATGGCGAAGTCTGCGCCCGTCCGCTTCGAAGTGAAGCCACGCTGAACCCCGTCCAGGCGACGGTCGGCGCAGCCCGGATGACCGTCACCTGGCAATCACGGATTGAGGCGGACGACGTCGCAACAACCGTCCCGCATCGAAATCCGACGCAAGCCAGGACCTCGATTAGAATCCTTCTCTTTACCGACCTGACCGCCCGCCCCCACCACGTGAGACTCCTGCTGATTGAAGACGACCCGATGATCGGCGCCGGCGTGCAGCAAGCGCTGCGGCAGGACGGCTATGCGGTTGACTGGGTGCGCGATGGTATCGCCGCCGAACTGGCGGTTCAGGACAACCCCTACGAACTCCTGCTGCTCGACCTTGGCCTGCCGCGCCGGGGTGGCATCGAGCTGCTGCGGGGCTTGCGGGCAGCGGGCAATACGCTGCCGGTGCTGGTCATGACGGCACGCGATGCGGTCGCAGACCGTATCCGCGGCCTGGATGCCGGTGCCGACGACTACCTCGTCAAGCCTTTCGATCTCGACGAACTCGGCGCCCGCGTGCGCGCATTGCTGCGCCGCCAGCGCGGACAGGCCGCACCGCTGATCACCCACGGTGCGCTTACGCTCGACCCGGCCACGCACGAGCTCAGACTCGACGGAGAAGTCGTCCGCCTGTCGGCACGCGAGTACGCGCTGCTGCAGGCACTGCTGGAACAGCCGGGCAAACCCTTGTCGCGCGCGCAGCTTGAAGAGCGGGTCTACGGCTGGGAAGAAGAAGTGGAAAGCAATGCGATCGAGGTCCATATCCATAGCCTGCGGCGCAAACTCGGGGCCGACTGGATTCGCAACCTGCGTGGTGTCGGCTACTACCTGCAGGAGCAACCATGAACTCCTTGCGCCGTACCCTGCTGGTCTCGCTGCTGAGCACAATCGCCATCGTGTTTCTTGTCGCCGGCTATGCGACCTACCGCACCGCGCGCGGCGAAGTCGACGAAGTGATGGACTACCATTTGCGCCAGTTCGCGCTGTCGCTGCGCGACCAGCATTTCGGGCAGCCGCCGCCCCCGCCTCCGGCGCTGGAATCCCCGGAGGAGTCCTTCGACTTCGTCATCCAGATCTGGGACGCCCAGGGCGTGCGCCTTTACCTCTCGCGGCCGCACAGCGTCCTCCCGGCACTTGCACGCTTCGGCTACAACACGGTCGACACCACCGAGGGCAGGTGGCGGGTGTTCTCCATTCCGCTGCAGAATCAGGTCATCCAGATTGCGCAGCCGATGTCGGTACGCAGCCGGATGGCAGCCGACGCGGCGTTGCGCACCCTGATTCCGCTCCTCGTCCTGATCCCCCTGCTCGGTGGTCTGATCTGGTATCTGGTCGGGCGTGGCCTGCGTCCGCTGGAACAGCTCGCCCGTGAGGTTGGCACGCGTCGAGCCGATGCCCTCTCCGCCCTGCCCGCAGAAGAAGTGCCGGAAGAGGCACGGCCCCTGGTCCTCGCCCTGAACGACTTGCTGCACCGCCTCGAACAGGCCATGCGCGCGCAGCGTGCGTTTGTGGCCGATGCCGCACATGAACTGCGCACCCCGCTCGCCGCGCTGCAGATCCAGCTTCAGCTTACCGAACGCGCGGGTGACGACAGCACGCGCCAGGCTGCGCTGGGCGAACTGCGCGCCGGTCTGCAGCGAGCCACGCACCTGGTGCAGCAGCTGCTCACACTCGCCCGTCAGGAGCCCGGTGCCGGCGCGAGCACGGCCTTCGCCCCGGTTGTGCTCGCCGACATCGCCCGCCAAGGACTGACCGACCATGCGTCGCTCGCCGATGCGCGTCAGATCGATCTCGGCGCGGACACACTGGACGAAAGCGCCGTGGTCCAGGCCGATCCGGCCGCGCTCCGAACCCTGATCGGCAACCTGATAGACAACGCGATTCGCTACACTCCGCCCGGTGGCCGGGTGGACGTCACCGTGTTTACCGACCGGTCGTCCTCCCCTGCGTCGCACTGGCTGTGCGTCAGCGACAGCGGCACCGGCATCCCGCCCGAAGAGCGCGAACGCGTACTCGATCGCTTCTATCGGCGCGCCGGTGTCGAGCACAGCGGCAGCGGACTCGGGCTCGCCATCGTTCGCAGCATCGCCGAACGTCATGGCGCAAGCCTGGTACTCGACACCTCAACCCATGGCGGCCTCAAGGTCGGCCTGTGTTTTCCGCTTGCAGAGGATCATTTGCAGTCTTAAGTCTGGTTTAAGTCGACGCACCTTAAATTGCAACCGTCGCGGGTTGAGTTGACCCGCACCGGTTAAAGGAGCCCGACATGAAAACCAAAGTCATCAAGCTTTCCGGCGTTGCAGTCGCCGTCGCGGCACTTGCCATTGGCGGCTACAACTTCGCCAACCATTCCATCGGCAGCGCTCACGCCGCCACCGTCCCGGCCCCCGTTGTTTCCGCAGCCCAGCTTTCGGCTGAGCCTTCCGCCGCGATGACGTTACCCGATTTCCGGTCCATCGCAGAGCGTTACGGCCCTGCGGTCGTCAACATCAGTGTCGAGGGCACCATAAAGACCTCGGCGAGCGGTCAATCGCCCTTCGCCGGGATGAGCCCGAACGACCCCTTTTACGACTT
>JALNWS010000101.1 GCA_023230755.1 Azoarcus sp. | reverse complement strand
CATGCTCGCGTTCGGGGATCAACGCATTGGTGGGATCGAAATCGACCCAGCCGGTGACCGGGCAGAACACCGAAACCCAGGCGTGGGTTGCATCGGCGCCAACCAGCCGCGGTTTGCCTGGCGGCGGTCGGGTCAGGATGTAGCCGCTGATGTAGCGCGCAGCGATACCCGTCGAGCGCAGGCAGGAGAGCATCAGGTGCGCGAAGTCCTGGCACACCCCACGCCGGTTCTCGAGTACCTCGGTGACCGGGGTGGAGTTGTCGGTCGCTTCGGGATCGAAGATGAACTCCTTGTTGATGCGATGCATCAACCCGTGGACGGCCTCGAGGAGCGGCCTGCCTTCGATGAAATCACTGGCAGCGTAATCGGCAAAGTCACGTTTGACACGCACGTGGGGCGACTCGAAGAGAAACGCGCTCGCTTCGAGTTGCTTCGGGCTCATGACGTGTTTGGCGCGATAGGTGAGCTCGTCCCGCACGGCTTCCCACGCCGGCGAGGCGGCCAGATCCGGCTGCGGGCGCGGGGTGAGTTCGACCCAGCTCTCGGCACGGATGAAGAGCGTGTCGTGGTCCTGGTCGAAGTGCAGCGAGCGCACGGGGTTGCCGAAGCCATCGTTGAAGTCTTCGGTGCGATGTGGTTCGGGGACGACCGCGATTCGGTGCGAAATACAGTGCTGCCCCGGCAGTTCGCGGGGGGTAAGGCGAAGCATCTGGCGAGACTCGCCAACAGGCCGATCGTATTTATAGCGTGTGTCGTGTCGGATGTGATATCGAATGGCGGTCATGCCACCCTCCGCAGCTGCATCGGGCGCAAGGTGTGGGTGAAATAGCGTCGATGGACTTCGTCGGAGAGCTTGAATGCTGCACCGATCGATTCGTTGAGCAGGGTGCCGAGCGTCCCCAGCGCAAGTTCGCAATCATCCGCTTCAAAGCGTGTGAGATCGAAATTGTCCAGACGACGGGCAAGAGGGTCGATCATCAGTGAGGGGTATGGGTGTCCAAGTTCGCGGGAACTGCGTGCAAGATACTTCTGCAGGACGTCGACCTGGAATCCGACCGAATGCGGATTGGTGCGATCGAACACAAGCAGGTGAAGGACAGGCAGTAATTCCGGCATGCGACGATAGCGTGCACGATAGGTGACGATCGAGTTTGCCGCTTCCAGCAGCCATTCGAACATCCGCTCTCGTGCCTCGGGCGTGGCCTGTGCCGGTACGCTCATCAGGCCGGCAAGACCTTCGAGGCGCTCGATGCGTCGTCCGAGGATGAGGAAGCGCCAGCCTTCATCGCGCGTCATGTCGTCCATCGCGAAACCGGCGAGGGAGATGCTTGACTGCATGACGCGGTCGGTTGCGGACAGTGCCTGATCCGTGCTGCTGATGTCTTCCGAGAGGAGTTGCTCGAGGCGGTTCAGCGCGTGCCAGTTGTCCGAGGACAGGCGCTCGCGCACCTGGCTTGCCGAGAAGCTGAGTGCGCGAAGATTGCTTGCTACAGAGCCGGGTTGGGTGTGGTCCAGCAGCGCACGCAAGAGTTGTGACTGGATATCGTCCGGCTGATCTTCGTCTTCCGAGTCGACAACAATTCCGAGGCGACGGGTTGCCTCCATCAGCCCGGCAAGTCCTTGCTCGGCCTCCGTGTCCGTGCTCGATGCGCGGGTGAGTGCGGCGCGCAGCAAACGGGCACTGGCTTCGACGCGCTCGGCGTAGCGCCCCATCCAGAACAGATTTTCACCTACGCGCGACGGAATATCGGCGCCGCCGCAGACGAGATCGATGACGCCAAGGCGGCGTTTGAGCAGCGTGTGCCGCACCACCGGCGCCTCCGCTCGCACCCAGGTGTCCTTCGACAGACCGCCGCGCTGCATGGAGATGACTTCCATTCCTGCCCGCGGTGCCACCCGGCCGAGTGCGCCGGGCATCACGGTGTAGCCCTCGGGCGTTGCGCCGGCAAAGACGCGGATGCCGACTGAGCGCGGTACCAGTCGATGATTCCAGACCGGTGCCTGGGATAGCCGTACCCATTCCTGCGCAACATAGGCGTGAGGCTGGGCGAGGATGCTTTCGATCATTCGCGTGCGCGCCTCGCCCTTGAGTTCGTGCCCGAAGACAGCCTCCATCCGCATGCTGGGGAAGGCGGGCTTGATCACGAGTTCGTCGAGATGCTCGAGCACGTACTCAAGCGCTGGCGGCTCACCGCACCACCAGCTCGCAACCGACGGCATGGCGATCTTCTCGCCAAGGAGACGTTCGCAGATTGCAGGCAGAAAGCCGAACAGGGCGCCGGACTCCAGTACGCTGCTGCCGATCGCGTTGGCCATCAGCACGCGCCCGGCGCGGATCGCGCCAAGCAGCCCCGCAACACCGAGCGCCGAATCCGAGCGCAGCTCGAGCGGATCGCAGAAATCGTCGTCGAGGCGCCTGAGAATGGCGTGCACCCGGCGCAGCCCTCGCAAGGTCTTGAGGTAGACCGTGTTGTCGCGCACGGTGAGATCCTGCCCTTCGACCAGGGGGAAACCAAGGTAACGCGCCAGGAAAGCGTGTTCGAAATAGGTCTCGTTGTATGGGCCGGGCGTCAGCAGAACCGTCAACGGCACTTCACCATCGGATGGTGCCAGTCGCGCCAGACTGTCCTGCATGGTGCGGAAAAAATTGGCGAGCGGATTGACGTGCAGTTCGCGGAACGCGTCAGGGAAGGCCCGTGAAACGATGATTCTGTTCTGCAGCGCATAACCGGCGCCAGAGGGGCCCTGCGTGCGGTCTGCAATCACCCACCACTGACCGTCCGGTGCGCGCGCAAGGTCGGCTGCATAGCTGAAAAGCCAGACGTTGCCGGGCGGCTCGACCCCACGTGACGGCCATTTGAAGCCGTGCTGACCGAAGACCAGTGCTGATGGCAGCAATCCTTCTGAAAGCAGGTGTTGTGGCCCGTACAGGTCGGCAAGAATCGCGTTCATCAGACGTGCACGCTGGGCGATTGCCGAAGACAGCATCTGCCACTCGTCATTGCCGATGATCAGCGGCAACAGGTCGAGTTCCCAGGGGCGTTTGGTGCCCTTGGGGTCGGCGTACACGTTGTAACTGACACCGTCCGCTTCGATCGCACTGCGCACGAAATCCGACCGCTTGGTCAGGACGTCGTCGGAGAAGCTCTCGATACGGTCGGCAAAGGCTTGCCAGTGAGGACGCGCCGTACCACTTTCGGACAACATTTCATCGAAACGATTGTCGCTGAGCGGATAATTATCTATGAGGCCAGCCGGCATGTTTTCACACAATAACGCCGCACCCGGAGCGAGCCGGGGGCGGCGTGCACATTAGTAGTGGCGCAAGTCTAGCGTGAAAGGGAACTCCGGGTGTGTGCGAACTTCCCCAACAACCATCTTGCCTGGCGTGTGACCCATCTGGAAGAAGCGTGCAATGCGACGGCTTTCTGCGGCAAATGCATTGACCGGAAAGTCGTCGTAGTTGCGTCCGCCCGGGTGCACCACGTGGTACTGGCAGCCGCCAATACTGCGCTGGTTCCAGCTGTCCACGAGGTCGAAGGTGAGGGGGCTGTCTATGCCTATCGTCGGATGCAGGGCGGACGGCGGCTGCCAGGCACGATAACGGACGCCAGCGACGAACTCGCCGACGACACCGGTCGGCTGCATCGGCACCGGTACGCCGTTGCAGGTGACAACGTAACGATCCGGCGCCGCGCCGGTGAGTTTCACCTGAACACGCTCGAGCGAGGAATCAACGTAGCGGGCTGTTCCCCCCGCGGCGCCTTCTTCGCCCATGACGTGCCAGGGTTCGAGCGCTGCGCGGATCTCCAGCGTCATCCCATTGACCGTGTAGTCACCATAGATCGGGCAGCGAAACTCGAGATGTGACGCGAACCATTCGGCCTTGATCGGATAGCCATCGGCCTGGAGGCTCTCCATGACGTCGCGGAAATCCTGCCAGATGAAGTGCGGCAGCAGGAAGCGGTCATGCAGCTCCGTTCCCCAGCGCACGAGCTTCGGTGGCGTGTAGGGATCCTTCCAGAAGCGCGCAATGAGTGCCCGCAGCAACAGTTGTTGCGCCAGGCTCATGCGTGCGTGTGGCGGCATCTCGAAGGCGCGCATCTCAAGCAGGCCGAGGCGGCCGGTGGGACCGTCCGGTGAGTACAGCTTGTCGATGCAGAACTCTGCGCGGTGGGTATTGCCGCTGACGTCGATCAGCAAGTTGCGCAGCAGGCGGTCGACCATCCACGGCGGGCAGCCGTTCGGCGAGGATTCGATGACCCGCGTCATCTCCTTGAACGCGAGTTCGATTTCTGCAACCGAATCGTTGCGCGCTTCGTCGATACGCGGCGCCTGTGACGTCGGCCCGATGAACATGCCCGAGAACAGATAGGACAGGCTGGGGTGGTTGTGCCAGAAACTGATCAGGCTGCGCAGGAGATCCGGGCGGCGCAGGAAGGGTGAATCGGCTGGTGTCGCTCCACCCATCACGAAGTGGTTGCCACCGCCGGTGCCGGTGTGGCGGCCGTCGACCATGAACTTCTCGGTCGACAGGCGGCACTGATGGGCAGCTTCGTACAGGTGCTCGGTCTGCTCGACGAGTTCGTCCCAGCTGGTTGCCGGATGAACATTGACCTCGACCACGCCGGGATCGGGGGTGATCCGGAACTGCTGGACGCGGGGGTCGCGCGGCGGCTCATAGCCTTCGAGCATGACGGGCTGTTTGAGCGCCTCAGCCGTGGTCTCGATCGCGGCAACGATCTCGAGGTAATCCTCGATGCTCTCGGTCGGCGGCATGAAGATGTAAAGGACGCCGTTACGTGCTTCAGCACACATGGCGGTACGTGAAATCCAGCCCGCGGATTCCTTGAGCGCGGGACGCCGCCCGGTCGACGCTGCCTGTGCCGCCGTGCTGCCCTTGCCGGGAACGGTCGAAATGCTGTTGCCGGCGCCGCTGTCGGCACCGATGCCGCGAATGATGCCCGTGCTGCCGGTACGCCGTGCGGCCGCGCCATCGGGCCGCGAGGCGGGCCCTGGCTGGAGTTTGAATGCAGCATGTGCAGGCAGCGGCGGGTAGTAGTCGAATGGGTCGGGCTGGTGGATGACAGGGCGCTCACCCGGGACGGCCCAGGGCTGTGAATCGAGTGGCAGACGGTAGCCCATCGGCGAGTCGCCGGGGAACAGGTAACAGCGTTCGCTGCGCAGGAACCACGGTCCGGTCTGCCATTCGCCCGAAACCGCATCACGTATGATGGGCAAGGCATAGCCACTGACCTTGGCGAGCCCCTGGGTGAACACCTTCATCAGGCGTTCGCGTTCCATTTCGTCATCGAGCCGTGAGTCGAACGGATCGACGTTTGCAGGCAGGCGGCGCTCACGCCACATGTAATAGAACACATCTTCGTAGGCGGGGAAGACGTATTCCGGGGCAAGCCCGAGGCTGTCGGCGACACCGCGAAGGAAGCGACCGGCGATCAGGTCGTCTGCCGTGCCGGGCTTGCTTTCGTCGGCAATCAGCTCCGGATGCGACCACATCGGCTCGCCGTCCTTGCGCCAGTAGCAGTTCAGTGACCAGCGTGGCAGCTGCTCCCCCGGATACCATTTGCCCTGCCCAAAGTGCACCAGACCGTTCGGCCCGTACTTGTTGCGCAGGCGGTGATACAGGTCCGTAGACAGACGCTTCTTGTCCGGCCCCATGGCGGCGGTGTTCCACTCGTCGCCTTCGGCATCGTCCACCGAGACGAAGGTAGGCTCGCCGCCCTGGGTCAGGCGCACATCGTGCGTGATGAGTTCACCGTCGATCGCGCGCCCGAGGCTCACGATCTCGTCCCACTGCTCTTCGGTATAGGGTTTGGTGACCCGGGGCGCTTCCCAGATGCGGGTGACCTTCATCTCGTGCTCGAAGGTGACCTCGCACTTCTCGAGCGCGCCGGTGATCGGTGCAGCGGACGTCGGGTCGGGCGAGCAGGCGAGGGGAATGTGGCCTTCGCCGGCGAACAGGCCCGAGGTCGGATCGAGGCCGATCCAGCCCGCGCCGGGCAGATAGACTTCGCACCATGCATGCAGGTCGGTGAAATCCTTTTCCGGACCGCTCGGACCGTCCAGCGACTTGACGTCGGCGGTGAGCTGGATCAGGTAGCCGGACACGAAACGTGCTGCGAGGCCGAGGTGGCGCATCAACTGTACGAGCAGCCATGCCGAGTCGCGGCACGACCCGGATTTTCTGGTCAGCGTTTCTTCCGGGGTCTGTACGCCGGGCTCGAGGCGAATCAGATAGCCGATATGGGAGTAGAGGTCGCTATTGACCTTGACCAGGAAGTCGACGCTGCGCCGCTCGGTGAGGTCGATTGTCTTCAGGTACTCCTCGAACTTTGGCGACAGTGGAAGCTTGAGCAGATAGGGGGCGAGTTCGTGGTTCTGAGAAGCTTCGTATTTGAACGGAAAGTTCTCAGCGTAGGGTTCGAGAAAGAACGCAAACGGGTTGATCACCGACATTTCGGCGACGAGATCGACCTGCACCTTGAAGTGGTCGGTCGGCTTCTCGAATACTAGGCGCGCAAGGTAGTTTGACTGGGGATCCTGCTGCCAGTTGATGAAGTGATCTTCGGGAAGCACCCGAAGCGAATACGAGAGTATCCGGGTACGGCTATGCGGTGCTGGACGCAGACGGACAACCTGCGGGCCAAGGTTAATCGGGCGATCGTAGTGATAGGTGGTGACGTGAGACAGCGCCACATGAATCGACATGGATACTTCCTTTTCGCTGGCAGATTGTTCGGTGTTAGAGCAATTCCTGGGCCATGTAGAAACGATCGGATTCCGCAGGAAATGTACGAATTACGCACCAGTGTTGGGCGTGCCCATTTTTAGTGCGCACCTGAATTGGTTGATCTGAGGCCATTGTCCCCTTTTTACGCGGCACGGCAATGACGGATAACCTGTAATACACTGCAAGCAACCCAAAGCACAGACAGACCTGAGCCGTCGCATGATCATGAGTGTCGTTGACCAGTTTCGACCTGCCCATTCCCGCCTGAAGGCAATTCGCCGCGATATCCATGCGCACCCCGAGCTCGCCTTCATGGAGCACCGGACTGCGTCAGTTGTGGTGGAAACGCTCAAAGCGGCCGGTATCGAGGTGCATCAGGGTATCGGCGGTACCGGGGTGGTCGGGGTGATTCGCGCGGGGCGCGGTCTTCGCGCCATCGGTCTTCGCGCCGATATGGATGCGCTTTCGATTACGGAACGTAATACTTTCGAGCATCGTTCGACCCATGCCGGGTGCATGCATGCCTGCGGTCATGACGGCCATACCACCATGCTGCTCGGTGCAGCGCTGGCGCTTGCCGAGCACAGGGGCTTCGACGGCATCGTTTATCTGATCTTTCAGCCAGCAGAAGAGGGCGAGGGCGGCGGTCGGGTCATGATCGAGGATGGCCTGTTCGAGCGCTTTCCGATGGAATCCGTGTTTGGCATGCACAACTGGCCTGGCATTCCGGCAGGGCAGTTTGCGGTGCACGCGGGGCCGGTGATGGCCAGCGCCGATCGTTTCGATATCCGCATCCTCGGGACCGGCGCCCATGCCGCGATGCCCCACCTTGGCGCCGATCCCGTTGCCGCGGGTGCGGCTCTCGTGCAGGCCATCCAGACCATCGTGTCACGCACGCTGGATCCGGCGGACGCAGCCGTGGTGTCAGTCACGCAGTTCCACGCCGGAGAGGCGTACAACGTGATTCCGGATCGCGCCGAGCTTTCCGGTACCGTCCGCGCATTCTCCGAGCCCGTGCAACAGCGCATCGAGCAGCGTCTGGGAGAACTCTGCGCGGGCATTGGTGCGGCCTTCGGCGTGCGCGTTGATTTCGAGTATCGTCGCGGCTACCCGCCGACGATCAACACGCCATCCGAAGCGGCGCTGTGCGTGGACACCGCAGCCAGCCTGGTAGGTGCTGACAAGGTCGATACCACTGCCAGACCAAGCATGGGCGCAGAGGATTTCTCCTACTTCCTGCAGCGCAAGCCCGGTGCCTATGTCTGGATTGGCAATGGTCCGGGTGAGGGTGGGTGCATGCTGCACAATCCGAATTACGACTTCAACGACGAGATTCTTCCCGTCGGTGTGGCCTACTGGGTGCAACTGGTAAAGCGCCTTCTGCCTGCCGGGGCTTGAGCCACGTATTGAACCGATCCACCGCGGGACCGTCCATCTCCGCATTACGTCCCGTCTGCCTCTCATGAATACACTCCGTCTAGCCTTTCGGATGATGCGCCGCGATTTCCGTTCCGGCGAGCTGCATCTTCTCGGTCTTGCAATCATCATCGCGGTGGCCAGTCTGACCAGCGTCGGCTTCCTGGCCGATCGTGTGGGACGCGGCCTCGATCGTGAAGCCAATCAGTTGCTTGGTGGCGATCTGTTGCTGCGTGCGGATCAACCGTGGCCGGACTCTTTTGCCGCCGAAGCACGCAAGCGTGATTTGCGGGTGGCGTCCACCGTGCTGTTTACCAGCATGGTCAGTACCGGGGACGATGCGGTGCTCGCCGGCGTCAAGGTGGTGGAAGACGGCTATCCACTGCGCGGTTCCGTGCGACTTGCGCCCGGGCCGAATCAGCCTGATGCCGAGGCCGGACGCTCGCCGGCGCCTGGCGAGGTGTGGCTGGACGAGCGCCTGTTTGCACAACTCGGCCTGAAGACGGGTGACGCCGTCGGTCTCGGTCTGCGCAGCTTTCGGGTTGGCGGCATGATCAGCTTCGAGTCTGACCGTGGTGCCAACTTTTTCAGCCTGCTGCCGCGCGCCATCTTCAATCTTTCCGATCTCGCCGCGACCGGCCTGATCGCCACCGGGAGCCGGGCAACCTGGCGGCTGCATCTGGCGGGCAGCCCTGATGCGGTGAACGCGTATGAGAAATGGGCGCGGAGCGCGCTGGGGCGCGGCCAGTCGGTGGAAACCATCGAAAATGCCCGCCCGGAGGTTCGCGCGGCACTCGATCAGGCGCAGCGCTTCCTGCGTCTGGCGGCGTTGCTGGCGGTGATTCTTGCTGCGGTTGCGGTTGGGCTGTCGGCGCGACGATTCATGCAGCGCCACCTCGATGCCTGTGCCGTGATGCGCTGCCTTGGTGCCCGTCAGGCTCAGGTACTTGGAATCGTCATCGGCGAGTTTCTGATCTTCGGTCTGGCTGCTGCCACCCTGGGCAGTGTCCTGGGCTGGGCCGTGCAATGGGGACTCGGCAGCGGATTGCGCGAGGTGCTGTCGACCGAGTTGCCCGCACCGTCAATGCTGCCGCTCGCTCATGGCCTGCTGGTCGGCATGGCACTGCTCATCGGTTTCGTGTTGCCCCAGTTGCTCCGTCTCGGGGCGGTGTCGACCTTGCGCGTGCTGCGGCGCGAGTTTTCGTCGGCCGAGCCGCTCAGCAACAGCGCGTGGGGCCTGGGGCTGTTAGCCCTGCTGGGGCTGATCTTCTGGATTGCTGCCGATGTTCGACTCGGGCTCGCCGTCGCTGGCGGCTTTGCGCTGGCGCTTGGTGTGTTCGTTCTCGCAGCGTGGTTCGTGCTGGATCTGGCTATCCGTCTCAAGGGCAGGGGGAGCCTGAGAGGCGGCGGTTGGCGCTACGGGATTGCGGCGCTCGGGCGACGCATGGTGCCAAGCGTGATCCAGGTGGCCGCACTGGGGCTGGGGATGACGGCCTTGCTGTTGCTGACCCTCGTCCGTGGCGATCTGCTCAACGACTGGCGCGCCATGACGCCGGCCGATGCCCCCAATCGTTTCGTGATCAACATTCAGCCGGATCAGCGTACCGCGCTGGAAGACTTCTTCGTGACCGAAGGCCTGCCACGACCGGGCATCGAACCCATGATTCGAGGCCGGATGGTCGCCATCAATGGCACGGCGGTGAATCCGGACAGCTTCGAGGACACCCGCACCCGCAGACTCGCTGCACGTGAATTCAATCTGTCCTATTCAAGCATCCTGCCTGATGGAAACGAGATCATCGACGGGCAGTGGCACGGCGCGGGCAGCGCTGCGCAGTTTTCCGTGGAGAAAGGGCTGGCCGAGACTTTCGGCATCAAGCTGGGTGATAACGTGCGGTTTGAGGTGGCCGGTCAGCAAGTGGAGGCGCCTGTGACCAGTGTGCGCGAATTGAATTGGGATTCGATGCGGGTGAATTTTTTCTTCATCGCCTCGGAAGGTCTGCTTGAGGCCTACCCCGCGAGCCTGATCACCAGTTTCCATCTTCCGCCGGCGCGACATGATTTCACCACGCGTCTGGTGACGGCTTTCCCCAACCTCTCGGTGATCGACATCGGCGCTGTGCTGACCCAGGTCAAGACGATGACTGACAAGCTGATTCTGATCGTGCAGTTCGTGTTCGGATTCGCGGTGCTTGCAGGTCTGGTCGTGCTGTATGCAGCACTGCAGTCGACGCACGATGAACGCGAGTTCGAGCTGGCCATGTTGCGCACGCTCGGCGCGCGAAATAGTCAGATCCGGCAGGCGCTGAGTGCGGAATTCCTGATCCTCGGCGGCGTGGCCGGCGCCCTGGCCGGTATTGGCGCAACGGGGATCGGGTGGGCGCTGGCGCACTTTGTGTTCAAGATGGACTACGTTCCTTCGGGCTGGCCCCTGCTGCTGTCAAGCCTGCTTGGTGGCGCCGGCGTGATGCTTGGCGGATGGACTGGCACGCGCGGCCTGCTGTCGCGTCCGCCGCTGGCCAGTCTGAGGGCATTGGGTTGAGATGATGCAGATATTCAATCATGCCGAGCTTGTCCTGATCGGGCTGCTCGGCCTCGTTCTGGTACTTCTTGTGTGGGTCGTGCTGCGTACCGGTCGCCTTGAGCGCGATGTGCAGTCCAGCCTTGGCGAGCGGCTGGATCATCAGCTTGCTGCGCAGCACCGCGATCTGCTGCGTGACCTGCATGACGGTCTGACCCGACAGACCGACCGGATCGGCGATCACGCACGCGCCGACCGAGAAATCCTGCAGCGTGGACTGGGCGCCGCTTCGGTGCAGCTGTCGCGCAGCATTGAAGCGCTGACTCACAGCGTCGACGGTCGTCTGCAGACACTTGCGGGGCAGGTAAATGAACGCCTCGACGAAGGATTCCGCAAAACCAACGATACCTTTGCCAGCGTGATGTCACGACTGGCTACCATCGACGAGGCACAGAAGAAGATCGATGGACTGACGACGAATGTGGTCAGCCTCCAGGAACTCCTGGGCGACAAGAAGGCACGCGGTGCTTTTGGCGAAGTACAGCTCGAAGCCCTGGTGCGCAACTCACTACCGCCCGATGCGTTCGAATTTCAATCCACCCTGCCCAACAACACCCGTGTCGACTGCGTACTCAAGCTGCCCGAACCGACCGGCTTGGTGGCCGTGGATGCGAAGTTTCCGCTGGAGAACTATCACCGCATGTTCGACAGCAGCCTCGCCGAGCTTGACCGCAAAGCGGCGCAGACGGCGTTCCGGGCTGACGTACGGCGTCACGTGGATGCGATTGCAGGCAAGTACATTCTGCCCGGCGTGACCTCGGATGGCGCAATGATGTTCCTGCCCGCCGAGGCCGTGTTTGCCGAACTGCACGCCTATCATCCCGAGGTGATTGCGTATGCGCAGGGCAAACGGGTGTGGATCGTGTCACCTACCACGCTGATGGCGGTGCTCAATACGGCCCGTGCGGTGCTCAAGGATGTAGAGACGCGCAAGCAGATTCACGTCATCCAGGATGCGCTGGGCAAGCTGGCAAAGGACTTTCATCGCTTCGACGAACGCATGAACGCGCTCGCCCGCCACATCGATCAGGCCAGCAAGGACGTGCAGGACGTGCAGACGTCGAGCCGCAAGATAACGGCGCATTTTCAGAAGATCGAGTCGGCACGCCTCGACGAAATCGATGAGATCGACGACGTCGGTCGCATACCGGAGGCGGTGACTCAGCCGCCGATATAAGACATTTCGATCTTTGGGCGTGAGGCCGTGGCGGCGGTGCGGATTTCCGAGTAGCGGTCGTCGCGCTGCGACCAGACGCCGGCTATTGCCGCATCGATCCGGCGGTCGTCAGCGCCGCTGCGAAGAAGATCACGCAGGTCGTGTCCCTGCTGCGCGAAAAGGCAGGTGTAGAGCTTGCCCTCCGTTGACAGCCGGATGCGGGTGCAAGTGCTGCAGAAAGCCTGGGTCACCGACGAAATGACGCCAATTTCGCCGCCACCGTCCCGATAGCGCCAGCGCTCCGCGACTTCACCCTCGTAATTGGGGTCGATGGGTTCGAGCGGGAAGTGTGTGTCAATGCGCTCGATAACCTCGCGTGAGGGCAGCACTTCATCCATCTTCCAGCCGTTGCTCGCGCCGACATCCATGAATTCGATGAAGCGCAGGACGTGGCCGCTGTTGCGGAAGTGACGGGCCATCGGAACGATGTCCTGATCGTTGCTGCCGCGCTTGACCACCATGTTGACCTTGATTGCGTCGAAACCTGCGGACTGCGCCGCTGCAATGCCCTCAAGCACACGCGCTACCGGATAGTCGGCATCGTTCATGCTGCGGAAAAGCTGGTCGTCGAGCGCGTCCAGGCTCACCGTTACGCGAGTCAGGCCCGCGTCGCGCAAGGTCTGCGCCAGTTTCGGGAGCAATACGGCGTTGGTCGTCAGCGTGATCTCCACGCCCTCCAGTTGCGCAAGCATGGCGATCAGACGCTCGATGTCCTTGCGCAACAGAGGCTCACCACCAGTGATCCGGATCTTGCGCACGCCCCGGTCGACAAAAAGCCTGGCCACGCGCCAGATCTCTTCGAAGCTCAGCAATTGCGCGCGCGGCAGAAAGGGATAGTCCTTGTCGAATACTTCCCGCGGCATGCAATACACACATCGGAAGTTGCAGCGATCAGTGACCGATATCCGCAGGTCACGCACGCTCCGGCCGCGATGGTCGAACAGCGGACCATCCGGAACCGACGTCGGTTCCGGAAGGGGGAGCGAAGCACTGTTGTGGATTGGAATGACTTTCATGATGGGGGCGCACGTTTTTGACTTTCGACTGATGCTGCAACCGACTGTTCCACAGTGCCTTGTCCGTGGTCAAGTCAGGGAATGACCTCGCTGAGGCTATGAGTGAAGTCATCTCCTCCGCCCAGTATGGGTAGCGGTTCGTGAAAAGCCTCACACAGGGTGCGAATCAGGCGCGCAAAGCTGCGATGTGAGCTATTACTTTAGGCATAATAAACGCCGTAACTGGCAGAAACGCTATTTCTCTACGACAGCCACTGGGCGTGGCTTTATCTGAAAGCAAGAGGAGTTGTACCTTGAACGCACGAAGCGGCATCCTGCCGCGAACAACGGACACCGTCGCACTTTATGCGCGATTTCCCCATCTGCAATGCATTGATCTGATGTGGGGCTCCCGCGAATGTCGCCAGTATGTGTTGAACCTGATGACGGACACGCGTGGCGGGACACGCCAGGGTTTTCCGTCTGATCATGCGATGACCATCATGAGTCTGTTGATGGAGCACGACCGCGTGTTTCCTCAGTATGAAAACGAACCTGTGGATCTGCGCTGGGGTGATGGTCCGATGCGACGCACTGCGGGACGCTGATTCGGGTCTCAGGCTTGCCCGCAATCCGAAGTGAGGTAAAGATGTAGGGTGTCCGGTCGTCGCGATCGGGCAAGTTAACTACGTTTCGGCTTCCGGAGAACAACAACATGGCCGATATTGTGCCTCTGTCCGCTGCCCAGTTGCGGGCCTGCTGCAGTCCTGATCAATTCTCCTTCGACACAACCGAGACACTCGACGATCACCCTGGCGACCTCGGTCAGGCGCGGGCAATGGAAGCCCTGCAGTTCGGGCTCTCGATGGGTCATACGGATTACCACGTCTTTGTGCTTGGCGAATCCGGCAGTGGTAAACATGCCACCACGTTTCGCCTCTTGCGCGAGCGCGCGGCCACCGAACCGGTTCCGCCGGATCTGTGCTACCTGCACAACTTCGATGAGCCACTCCATCCGCGCCTTCTGACTTTGCCCGCCGGGCGCGGTTCGGTGCTCAGGGCGGAGATGCAGACCTTCATCCGTGACCTCGGCCCCGCGATCGAGGGCGCGCTTGGCAGCGATCCTCATACCGAGCGTATCGATGCCTTGCAGACGGCGCACAAGAGCCGCGAGGAATCCGCCTTGCGCGAACTCGGTCAGCAGTGCGGTGCCGAGGGAATCTCGCTGCTGCAGACGCCTGACGGTTTCGTGTTTGCGCCTTCGGCCGAAGAAGGTGTGATGGCGCCCGAGGTGTTCGACGCACTGCCTGCGAGTGAGCGGGAGGCGATTGAAACGCGCGTTGCTGACTGGAGCGACAAGCTCGAGGATCTCCTCAATGAGTTTCCCGGATGGCGAAAGAGTTTGCGGGAGTCGCTGATACGGGCTGAAAACGAAGCCCTTACGCCAGCCGTCTCCCATCTGATGCGGGACATGCGCGCGCGCCACGCGGACTTGCCCGAGGTGCTCGCTTTTTTCGATGCGATCGTCAAGGATGTGCTCGACTACGCGGTTGATGGCATCGTCCTCGATGACGATGACGACGATGCGGACTCTGACGATAGTGGCCGCTTCAGTCGCTACCAGGTCAAGCTGCTTGTCGATCACGCGGCGTCGAAAGGGGCGCCGATCGTGTTCGAGAACAATCCGGGCTATGGCAACCTGATCGGCCGTGTCGAGCATGTGGTGCAACAGGGCGCGCAGGTGAGCCACTTCAACCTG
>JALNWS010000100.1 GCA_023230755.1 Azoarcus sp. | reverse complement strand
TGCTGATCATCACCCGCCACTTCGAGCCCCAGACGTCTCCGCTCAAAGTGGCGGACTTCTCCGCACTGGCCCAGGTGATGAGCGCCCATGGCGGTCTCGGCTTCTACAACGGTGGCACGGTGGCCGGCTCCAGCCAGCCACACAAGCACCTGCAATGGATTCCCGGCACCGGCAGCATGACCAGCTTCACTCGCAGCTTCGGCACCGACACCACGATGGCTGAAAACCCGGCACTACCGTGGCGCCACCGCTTTGTGCGCCTCGACGCCAGGGTGTGGACGTCCTCAGTTGATGCCGGCGAGCGACTGCACGCGGCCTTTACCCGTGCATGCTCGGACCTTGGGATGTCTTTCAGCACCGAGCCGACGTCCCCGTACAACCTGTTGCTGACGCGTGACTGGCTGCTGGTCGTACCGCGCAGCCAGGAAAAGATCGATGATGTTTCGGTCAACGCACTGGGCTTCGCCGGCTCGCTGTTTGTTCGCCGCAAGGAGCAGATCGAACAACTACGCGCATACGGCCCTCTGGCGCTGCTGGCCGCCGTGGCACAGCAGCGGCCCTGAATACGCCCGGCATCAGCCGCAGGACCGGATCAGGCGCCGCGCAGCCGCATCTCAGGCAATGAAGCCATCGCTCACCGTATCCGACGCAGCCACGATCAAGCGCGACGGATGCGGGTTCGGCAAGGGCGGAAGATTGATTTTGGCGCGCAATTCATCACACTTCGGATTGGGCGTGCCGTCATCGAAATACACCGGAAACTCGCGGCACGGCGTCGGACGATTCTCGTAGATCGAACAGGACACCTGCTGGCCGAGCGTACCCTCAAGCGCAGAACAACGGCGATTTGCGTCATTGCTGCCCTTCATGCAGCGCATGAAGGAATTGAGCTTTTCCGTCATCGCTGCAGGAACGAAGCCACCAGGCGCGTCGTCCGCCTCACCCCAGTAGAAGGAAATGCGGAAATGGGTGCAGCAGATGCCGCAATCAAGGCAAGGGTTGAAACTATCCATGGCAGGCCCGTCGTCGAAATGAAGAACGTTCCCGAGCGGGACCGTCTCCGGATCGACGCCGCGCCATGTGTGCCGCAGCACTGCGGCAAGGCCGTGCAGACATGGCCAGAGCATCAATTCCGGCGACGGAATTCTAGCCATTGCCGGACATTGCGCAAGCACTATTTTTTCTTTTATTTCAGGTGCTTGCAAAACCTTTTTGAGCAAATGTTTCGGGCAATTCATCGAGCGGCTGCGGCAAACGTGCTGGCCAATGTGCAGCGATTTCACCGCGAGCATTTGCGCGGGCCGGGTCTGCACCGCAGACCGCAACCGGAGCACACCCAGGAAGGCATCACAAGGTGTGTGATGCCTTCCCGCATTCAACGCTTACTCGGCAGTCGCACCGCAACACTTCTTGAACTTCTTGCCGCTGCCGCAGGGGCAAGGATCATTGCGACCCGGCCCTGATGTTGAGGGCCCCGGCGGTACATCGACCGGCAGCGGCTGCGGCGCGGGCAGTTCCATATCGCGCCAGTGCGAGAAGATATCGTTGGCCGCCTCGCCCATCGCAGCCAGCCAGCCCAGTCGCGTGTCATCATCGACTTTATCGGCACCGTCTTCGGCCCACGGCGCGAGAACCGTATTCAGGGTTTCCCGTACGGCCTCGACGGCGTCTTCGGGCAGAGCCTCGCGCCAATCCTTGCGCCATGCATCCAGGCCTTGAGTGAAACCCTCCACCCACTCGTCGCCCAGCTTGATGGTATCGACGTCGGTAATCGCAAAGCAGAACGGTTCCCAGCAGTTTTCGTCATCGTCATCGAGACCCAGCGTGGTCGTCATCTCGTTGTAGTAGGACAGTACCAGCCGGATGGCCTTCTGCACGCCCTTGCCCGAGCCGAAGCTCATGCCGTCCTCGTGCGCCGACCATACGGCGGGCAGCCAGCGTTCTACCGGGATCGGCTGCGGCGAGAGCAGCACGCCGGCCAGAAAGCCGTCGAGCATCTCGAGGTTCATGCAGTCCTCAGGCACGATGTCCGAGGTCAGCATCTCTTCCAGTTCCTCGAACGCCTCGTCAGACATCAGGTGCGGATTACCCGAATCGGTAGTCATGTATTTCTCCAGGGTAAGCAGGGCGATGGCATCGATTGCATCCGCAATCCAGACTGCCGTGTGTTCATTTCAGGTCGATGATCAGACGATACAGCGTCTGACCGGAATCGCGATATTTGCGTTCGAAGGGGGTCAGCGGCACCGCCGCCTCAAAGGTAGCCCACGGTACGTCCTGCCCCAGCACCTGCCCCAGCGCCGCGGCAAACTCCTCGACATACACCGACCAGTTGCTGCGGACTTCGAGGATACCGCCGAGCTTCGGAATGAAGGGGAAGACCGGATGGGCATGCCAGCGCCGGGTCAGGTGTCCGATCTTGGGCCACGGATTGGGATAAAGGATGTAATGTCGCGCCAGACGCAGACCGGCCGCATGCAACAGACGCCAGTAGTCCACAAGATCGGCACGCACGAACACCATGTTCTTCGGCATCAGCGCATCGGGATAGGGCTTGCGTCGGGAAAGACGGTCCTGCGATTGATCCACGCCGACCACCCAGTGGTCCGGAAAGCTGCGTGCGAGCTGAATGGTGCTGTGACCCACGCCGCAGCCTGCATCGAGGATCAGCGGGGCTTTGCCGTCCCATCCAGAGAGGCTGGCCTCGAAGGCCTCACGATTGTAATCGTTGATCGGCTTGCGAAAAGGCTGGGCGAGGTGGCGGGCTACCTGCTCGGCGAGCCTGTCGTGCACGCCCTGCTGGGCGCTCACCGGAATGGTGGAATTTGCGTAACTCAAATCTTTCTCGTATTGGTCAGGCTGCAAGCAGACCAGGCTCGCCGAGAATGCCCCGGCTCACCAGCACCTGGTCGATCGCGGCCAGTGTCTTCAACGGGCGGATCTGCATGTAGAGCGCCTCAGCCTGTTCGTAGCGACGGCGAAGCATGTTCAGCCACTGCTTGATGCGCCCTGGCGCATGATGAGCGGCCACCTTCGCAACCACCCGATTACGGAATTCGGCGATCAGGGGCTCAAGCACGGCCCACTCGGCAGCGCGCACCCCGGCATCGTCATCCTGACCGAGCCGGATTCGCCGCGCCAGAAAGGGATCGCTGACAGCGCCGCGTCCGAGCATCACGTCAGTCGCGCCCGACACCGCCCGACAGCGAGCCCAGTCCGCAGTGGTCCACACCTCGCCATTGGCGACGACGGGCACAGACACGACATCTGCGATCCTGCCCACCCATTCCCAGTGCGCTGGCGGACGATAGCCTTCGGCCTTGGTCCGGGCGTGCACGACGATTTCGGACGCACCGCCGGCAGTCAGCGCCTGCGCGCACTCGAGCGCACGCCCCTTATCCACGACACCGAGTCGCATCTTGGCGGTCAGCGCCATGTCCGCGGGCAGTGCCGCACGCACGGCACGCGCGATGTCGTGCAGCAATTCGGGTTCGTCGAGCAGCACCGCGCCGCCCCGGTGACGATTGACCGTCGGTGCGGGACATCCGAAATTGAGGTCGACCGCGGCGGGTGCGAGCAAGGCGAGTTGTGCGGCGTTGTCCGCCATTGCCACCGGATCGGAACCCAGCAACTGGACGCGCACCGGCATGCCACCGACGGCCCTGCTGCCATGATCGAGCTCGGGTACGATGCGACGGAAACAGCGGTGAGGCAGCACCGAACCGGACACGCGTGCGAACTCGCTCACCGCGCAGTCATAGCCGCCGATACGGCTCAACACGGCACGCAGCACGTCGTCCAGCAAACCTTCCATCGGCGCAAGCAGCAGGCGCAAAGTGTCTCTCGCAGGCAGGTATGGGGAAAGCAGGCCATTGTAAACGAAGCCAGATCATTGCGCGCTTGCCATACGAGGAAGAGTCAAGGATAATTGCGTGTTTTCAATTTAGGGTGGTCACAACCGCCGCCCGCCGTACTCAGGATCTGACATGAAAGCGGAAATCCATCCCAGCTACAAAGACGTCGACGTGACCTGCTCCTGCGGCAACACGTTCGTCACCCGTTCGACCATCGGCAAACAGCAACTTCACGTTGAAGTGTGCGCCGAGTGCCACCCGTTCTACACCGGCAAGCAGAAGATTGTCGACACCGCCGGCCGCGTCGAGCGCTTCCGTCAAAAATACGGCAACGTCCAGCGCGCAAGCTGAATCGCCATCGCATCAAAGCGATAGCGCATCACGAAAAGGCAGCCGCGGCTGCCTTTTTTGTTGTCCTGCACGCCGCTACAGCACAAACGGCGGCCACTTCGGCCCCAGGCGCGTCATGCACAATGCAAGCGCTCCCCGAGGCCGATACAATGCAGTTACTGCGGACACTGGTCTGCCCCATCGACACCGCTACCGAGTGCGAATGCCCCCCCGCGACCCCTACAACCCCTCTGCGCTGCAACGCCGAACCTACGGCACTGTCGGCCTGACCCTTCTGGTCGGGCTCTACCTGCTGACCGGCCTCACCGGACACGAGCCATGGCGTGGCGACGACGCACGCTACTTCGGCCCGGTGTTCTCGATGCTCCAGGGCGAAGGCTTACTGTTTCCTGCCATCGCCGGCCTGCCCTTCCCTGATTTTCCGCCGCTGTATTACTGGGTTGCGGCGCTACTGGCAAAGCTGACCGGGAGCATCCTGCCACCCCACGACGGCGCACGACTCGCCAGCGCCGCGTTCACTGCAATGACGGTGTACTGGATTGCGCGTGCAGCCGAACGCTTCTATGGGCGCCCCGCGCGTACCCCCGCAGCCCTGCTGACCCTGGGCAGCCTGGGCCTGGTGCTGCACGCTCACGAAACCCAGCCGATGCTCGCCCTCATGGCGATGGTCGCGCTCGTCATCAACGGCCTTGCCAGAGTTCCCCAGCAGCCGGTCGGTGGCAGCCTCCAGGCAGGCCTGGGCAGCGCACTCGCGCTGCTCGCCGGGGGGCTGAGTGGCGCCATTCTCACCCTGCCGCTGTTTCTTCTGGTCATGACAGCCTGCCCCGATTGCCGCAATCCGCGCGCCAGCAGCGGCCTGCTCGCCGGCCTGTCGCTGGCGACGATCCTGGGTGCGCTTTGGCCCCTGCTCATTCATCTGACCGAGCCAGAACTCTTCTCTCTCTGGCTACACAGCGAGTGGGCGACACTCACCGGCGAGGCCCTGCGCCGCGGCGAATTGGGCCGGCTCGCAGAACTGCTGAGCTGGTTTGCCTGGCCACTCTGGCCCATCGCGTTGTGGGCCCTGTGGCGCGCCCGGCGCCGGATCATGGAACTGCGCTGGATGCTGCCGCTGCTGTCCGCGCTGATCGCGATCGGGCTCATCATTGCCGAGGGCGACCTCTCGCCGACGGCAGCCCTGCCCCTGCTGCCATCAGTCGCCCTGCTCGCCGCGGGTGGCGTGCCTGTGTTGCGACGCGGCGCAGCCAACGCATTCGACTGGTTCGGTGTCATGAGTTTCGGGGTGTTTGCCACCCTGGTGTGGACCGCATGGACCGCCCAGGTCTACGCATGGCCGCCCGGGCTGGCGCGCCACATCGCGCGTGTAACGCCATCCTTCATGCATGGCGACGGACTGGTGCAACCGGTCATCGGCATTACGATCTGCGCACTGTGGATCGTGCTGGTATGGCGCTTGCCACGCACGACGACGCGCGCGACCGCGAACTGGGCGATGGGCATGACGATGTTGTGGTGTCTTGCCGTTACCTTGCTGATGCCCTGGTTCGACTATGGCCGCAGCTATCGCCCGGTGATGAGCTCCCTTCAGCAGGCCCTGCACTCACACAAGGCCGAATGCATCGCAAGCACGGACCTCCCCGACGCAGTGCGCAGCGCACTCGACTACTACGCAGGCATTCGTCCGGCCTTTACCCGTGACGGCACCACACCCTGCCGGCTTCTGCTCACCTATGCGTTCCGCCGACAAGCCGGTGAGAAACCCGGCGACGGATGGCATCCGCTGTGGGAGTACCGGCGCGGCGGAGGCAAGCAGCTGGAAGTTTTCCAGCTCTATCTTCGCACCGACAGCGATTGAGCGAGCCGGATACCCGGAGATCACTGCGCACATGGTGCAGGCTCATGCCACCGTTGCGCACCTTCGCGCTGACGCCGATCCACCTGAATGAACGAGGCCAGTCGCACGACTTGCGACTGGCCCCGATGAATTCAAGCGCAAAGTCCGGGCGTTTCAGCCCAGACGCAGGAAATTGTCCCGGTAGTGAGCCAACTCGGCGATCGACTCCTGGATGTCAGCCAGCGCAGTATGCGCACCGGCCTTCTTGACCCCCTTGTAGACCGCGGGGTTCCAGCGCTTGGCGAGTTCCTTCAGCGTCGACACATCAAGGTTGCGGTAGTGGAACCAGGCTTCGAACTGCGGCATGTAACGCACCAGAAAGCGGCGATCCTGTCCCACCGAATTGCCGCACATCGGCGACGTGCGCGACGGCGTCCATTCCTGCAGAAACGCGAGCATCTGCGCCTCGGCTTCCGCCTCGGAGACGGTAGAGGCGCGCACGCGATCGATCAGCCCCGACTTGCCGTGGGTGTTCTTGTTCCAGTCGTCCATCGCATCGAGCACGCTATCGGGCTGATGCACCACGATCACCGGCGCTTCTGCAACCGTATTGAGTTCGCTGTCGGTAATGACGACCGCGATCTCGATGATGCGGTCGGTGTCCGGTTCGAGGCCGGTCATTTCCATGTCCAGCCAGATGAGGTGATTCTGATCCTGTGCCATAATCCTTAAGCCTTTCGTGCGCCGGGCGGGCAGTCCGCGGCGAGATGAAACAATCCCGCCCGCGATTGTGTCACATAATGGTCCATCACTTCCCGTCGGCTTTCCCGGATGTCTCCACACCTGTTTACCGTATTTTTCCTCATTGCACTGGGCAGCACGCTCCTCGTGAAGACCGGCCTCATGCTGCGCCAGATCCGGCACGTCCGCGCTCACCGCGATGCCGTACCCGCCGCGTTCGCCGACAGCATCGGCCTTGACGCCCATCAACGCGCGGCCGACTACACCGCCGAACGCATGCAACTCAGCCTGATTGAGCTCGCGATCTCGGCCGTTTTCGTACTCGCCCTCACCCTCGGCGGCGGCCTTCAATTCATCAGCACGATCTGTGCAGGGCTTTTCGACGCAGGTTCCATCGCTCATGGCGTCGCGCTGCTGGCATCGCTCGGCGTGATCAGCTGGCTGATCGATCTGCCCTTCTCCCTGTACCGGACCTTCGTCCTGGAAAAACGCTACAACTTCAATCGCATGACCCCCGCCCTGTTCATCTCCGACAGCCTCAAGCAGACGGCGCTGGCCGTGGTGATCGGCCTTCCGCTGCTGACTGGCGTACTGTGGCTGATGGCGGCGATGGGTGCAGCCTGGTGGGTATGGGTGTGGGCGGTCTGGCTCGGGGTCAACCTGCTCGTCCTGCTGATCTGGCCGACCTTCATTGCGCCGCTGTTCAACCGTTTCAGCCCGCTCGCCGACGAACAGCTCAAGCACCGCGTCGAATCCTTGCTTGAACGCTGTGGCTTCCGCTCCAAGGGGCTTTTCGTCATGGATGGCTCGCGCCGCTCCGCTCACGGCAACGCCTATTTCACCGGCTTTGGCGCGTCAAAGCGCATCGTGTTCTTCGACACCCTGCTCGACAAGCTCACCCCACAGGAGGTCGAAGCAGTCCTTGCGCATGAGCTCGGGCACTTCCATCACAAACACATCATCAAGCGTCTGCTTGTGCTCGCCCCGGCCAGCCTCGCGCTGTTTGCGCTGCTCGGCTGGCTGCTGTCGCAGCAGGCGTTCTTCAACGGCCTGGGTGTGACGCAGACCGGAACCGCAGCCGGACTGGCGCTATTCTTCCTCGCCCTGCCGTGGTTCACCTTTGCCCTGACCCCACTGATGAGCCAGTGGTCGCGCCGCCACGAATTCGAGGCGGACCGCTACGCAGCGAGCCATACTCAGGCAAACGACCTCGTCAGCGCGCTGGTGAAGCTCTACCGCGACAATGCTTCGACACTGACGCCCGACCCGGTGTACTCCGGCTTCTTCGACTCTCACCCGCCGGCTGCAGTGCGTATTGCACGACTTCAGGGCTGACACACCCGGAGCCGTGACGTAGAACAACAAGGAGGATGACATGAAACAACAACTACTGATCGCCCTCGGAAGCACGCTGATGTTCAGCCTTCCGGCCGCTGCCGATCCGTTTGCCGAAGCGGACGTCAAGCTTGGCGGAGATCTGCACGGCAAACTGTGCGTTGCCTGCCACGAACAGAAATACGGCGGCAAAGACGGCTCGGACATCTATATCCGGGTCGACCGCCGGGTCAATTCGCCCAGCGCCCTGAGCCAGCAAATCACCGCGTGCACCACCATGCTCAACCTCGACCTGTTTCCGGAAGACGAAATGCACATCGCCGGCTATCTGAACAAGCACTATTACAAGTTCAAGTGAACATTCGCAACGCAGGCAGCGGTAAGCGCGCCCAGGCCCAGACAAGCACCGGCACCGTTGTCGCCGCATTTGGCCGTCACTACGAGGTCGACACCGCGGATGGGCGCCTGCGCTGCTATCCGCGTGGCAAGCGAAGCAGCTTTGCCTGCGGGGATGAGGTCGACATCGCCCCCGCCGGCGATGGTCAGGGCGTGATCGAGCATCTGCATCCACGGCGCAACCTGCTGTGGCGCTCAGATGCGTTTCGTGAAAAGCTGATCGCTTCCAACCTGAGCCACATCGGTATCGTCGTCGCCACCGAACCCGGCTTTTCCGACCTGCTGATATCACGCTGTATTGCGGCGGCGGAAAGCCAGGACATCACTGCGCTGATCGTACTCAACAAGGCCGATCTCACAGACCGCCTGGACACGGCCCGCAAGCAGCTCGCACCGTTCTCAGCGCTGGGATACGAAGTCCTCGAAGTTTCAGCACTCAATGGCGCAGAAGCGCTGAAGGCCAGCCTGTCCGGTCACCGCAGCATTCTTGTCGGACAGTCCGGCATGGGAAAATCCACGCTGACCAATGCGCTGGTTCCCGAAGCCGAGGCCGCGACACGTGAAATCTCCACTGCGCTCGACACGGGCAAACACACCACGACCTTCGCGCGCCTCTATCCGCTCGGCGAGGGCTGGCTGATCGACAGCCCCGGCCTGCAGGCATTCGGACTTGCCCACATGACGCCTGCCGAACTGGTCGAGAGCTTCGTCGAGTTTCGCCCCCACCTGGGCAAGTGCCGCTTCCGCGACTGCAGGCACGAGGCCGAACCGGATTGCGCGCTCCTCGGCGCACTGGCGGCAGGGCAGATTCACCCCCGCCGTTTCGAGCATTACCGCATCATTCGCAGCGAGATCGCCGCCGCGAAACAGGCCAATCCGGGCTGGTAAATGAAACGGGAGGCAATTGATTGCCTCCCGTCAGCCACCCGCAGCCAGATGTGACGAACGTCAGGACACTGGCACCAGAAAGTCATCCGCGATCCGGTTGCCAAGAGACTGCACGCGGTCGAGCAAGCGCATGGTGTAGCTGTGCAGCCCACCGCGGACGATGTCGTCAATCTTGCCAAAGCGCAGCTGTGACTCCAGCTCGCCGGCCTGACGCTCGGTTTCTGCAGACTGGGCGTTGCTCACGCCTTGAAGGTTGGCGTAGACCTCTTTCATGCAACGCGCCATCGAGCGTGGCATGTCGGCCCGGAGCAACAGCAACTCTGCAACGCGCGCCGGCGTGATCAGGTCGCGGTACACCTTGCGATAGACCTCGAAAGCCGAAACCGAGCGCAACAAGGCGCTCCACTGATAGTAATCCGCCGAACCACCCTCCGTCTCGCCTGCGGGCAACAGAATCTGGTACTTCACGTCGAGAATCCGCGCGGTGTTGTCGGCTCGCTCGAGGAAAGTGCCAATACGGATGAAGCGCAGCGACTCGTCCTGCAGCATGGTACCGATGGTAACGCCCCGCGACAGATGCGAACGATATCTGACCCATTCGAAGAACTCCCCCGCGCCGACGTCGAGGAACTCCTCGCGAGTGAAATCACGCATTTTCAACCAGGTCGCATTGGTGGTTTCCCATAGCTCCGAGGTCAGCGTACCGCGCACGGCATGCGCGTTTTCACGCGCGGCCAGCAGGCAACTGCGTATGCTTGAGTGATTGGTCGGCTCAAAGATCATGAACTCAAGGACGTTATCCGGCGTGATCTCGCCATAACGTTCGTGAAACGCCGTCTCCAGCCCCATGATCCGTAGCGTCGCGCCCCAGGCCTGGTCCTCCTGGACCTGCGACTGCGGCATCATCGACATGCGGTGATTTACATCGAGCATCCGCGCAATATTCTCTGCCCGCTCCATGTAGCGGGCCATCCAGTAAAGGTGATCTGCAGTACGGCTCAGCATTGTTTGTTCTCCATCAAGCCATTCATCACGCTTCCAGCACCCAGGTGTCCTTGGTTCCGCCGCCCTGCGATGAGTTCACCACCAGCGACCCTTCACGCAGCGCCACCCGCGTCAATCCACCGGGAACCAACTGGATTTCCTCGCCCGACAGAACAAAGGGGCGCAGGTCGATATGCCGCGGAGCGATGCCCGACTCAACAAAGGTCGGGCAGTTCGACAGGGCAAGCGTGGGTTGCGCA
Organism: Azoarcus sp.; assembly: GCA_023230755.1. Taxonomy (GTDB): domain Bacteria; phylum Pseudomonadota; class Gammaproteobacteria; order Burkholderiales; family Rhodocyclaceae; genus Parazoarcus. The sequence continues at coordinate 4,323 of JALNWS010000100.1, read as the reverse complement.
ATGTAGCGCTCAGGGTGGGCGACAAGCACCTTGCGGAAAGCCTCGATTTCGTCCTTTGTCGCAGCGGGCCCCACGAGCATCCCGTACCCACCGGAACCATGCACTTCCTTGACCACGAGTTCCGAAAGATGATCGAGCACATAGGCGAGATCCTCTTTCTTGCGGCACATCGAAGTTGGTACGTTGTGCAGGATAGGCTCCTCTCCAAGATAGAAGCGGATCATCTCGGGAACATACGGATAGATCGATTTGTCGTCTGCCACACCGCTGCCGATGGCATTGGTCACGGTCACGCCGCCCGCCTGATAGGCGCCAAGCAGACCCGGAACCCCCAGTACGGAATCAGGCCTGAAAGCTTTCGGATCGATGAAATCGTCATCCACGCGGCGGTAGATCACATCCACACGTTGCGGGCCCTGCGTCGTGCGCATGAAGACATGGTCATCCTTGACGAACATGTCCTGCCCCTCAACCAGTTCGACCCCCATCTGCTGCGCGAGAAATGCGTGCTCGAAATACGCACTGTTATAGGCTCCCGGGGTCATGACAACCACCATCGGGTCGGACACGCCGGTCGGGGCCACGCTGCGCAGCATGTTGAGCAGCATGTCGGGGTAACGATCGACCGGCGCTACCTTGTTATGCGAGAACAGACGCGGGAAAAGCCGCATCATCATCTTTCGGTTCTCGAGCATGTAAGACACCCCCGAAGGCACCCGAAGGTTATCCTCCAGCACGTAATACTCACCCGCCCCGGCACGCACCAGGTCAACGCCCGCTATATGCGCGTAGATGTCACGTGCAACATCCACGCCCTGCATCACCTTGCGATACTGGGCGTTGTTGAGCACCTGTTCGGGGGGAATGTGCCCCGCCTTCAGGATATTCTGATCATGGTAGATGTCGCCAATGAACAGGTTCAGTGCTTTCACGCGCTGCCTGAGGCCCGCCGCAAGGACAGTCCATTCTTCGGCGGGAATGATGCGGGGAATGATATCGAACGGGATCAGGCGTTCAGTACCGGCATTCTCTCCATACACCGCAAAGGTGATTCCGTAGCGGTGAAACAGCGCGTCCGCCTCCGCGCGCTTCTGAGACAAGCGCTCCTCCGGCATTTCGGACAGCCAGTTGGCATAAGAGGCATAGTGCGGACGTACTCGCCCTGCCTCATCGGTCATCTCGTTGTAGAAATTCTTGATGGTCATGACACGAAGCCTGCCTTTCTCGTTGTGATTCCGGACGAATAGACAGGAGCGAAAAACGTGCCAAGCCAAAAGTGGCCTCAAACCCGGCGCGCTGCAAGTTCAGCGCAACTAATGCACCAATTTAGTGCACCTTATGACCTCCGCACCAAAATGTGGTGCATCCCACCTTCCTCGTACTCCCTTGCACAGCGGCTGCCCATAAAAAAACCCCGCCGAAGCGGGGTTTTTATCAAGTCAGGAAATCCAGACGATCAGACGCGTTCCCAGATCGTCGTGATACCCTGCCCGCCGCCGATACACATGGTGGCCATACCGTAGCGGCCGTTCACGCGGATCAGCTCATGCAGCAGCTTGGTGATGATCACACCACCGGTTGCACCAACCGGGTGCCCCAGCGCAATCGCGCCGCCGTTGGGGTTGACCTTGGAGACGTCAAGCTCCAGCCCCTTGTTCACCGCAATCGACTGCGCCGCAAAAGCTTCGTTGGACTCGATGATATCGATCTTGTCCATCGACAGGCCAGCACGCTGCAGCGCGACCTTGGAAGCCGGGATCGGTCCCTCACCCATCAGTTCGTTCGGCACCCCATGAATGGCGTAGGACACCAGACGAGCGATCGGCTTGTGACCGGCAGCAGCAGCCTTGGCGGCATCAGCCAGCACCAGGAAGGAGGCGGCATCGTTGATGCCAGACGCGTTACCTGCGGTGACCGAACCGTCTTTCTTGAAGGCCGGCTTCATCTTGCCCAGCGCTTCCATGGTGGTCGCACGCGGATGCTCGTCGGTATCGAACACGACCGTGCCCTTGCGGGTTTCGAACGTGATCGGCACGATCTGGCTCTTGTAACGGCCTTCGGCAATCGCGGCAGCAGCACGTTGCTGTGACTCCAGCGCGAACGCGTCCTGCTCTTCGCGGCTGATCTTCCACTTGTCGGCCAGATTCTCGGCGGTGATACCCATGTGGCCCACACCAAACGGGTCGGTCAGCACGGCAACCATGGCGTCGATCGCCTTGGTATCGCCCATGCGCGCACCGCTGCGAAGCGTCGGCAGCAGGTATGCACCACGCGACATCACTTCCACACCGCCGCCGATGGCGTAATCGGCGTCGCCCAGCATGATGGCCTGAGCGGAGTTAACGATTGCCTGCTGGGCCGAACCGCACAGCCGGTTTACCGCGAAGGCCACGGACTCTTTGCTCATGCCCCCCTGGATCGAAGCAAGACGCGCAACGTACGCGTAGCGGGAGTCGGTCGGGATGCAATGACCAACAGCAGCAAACGAGACTGCAGCAGGATCGACACCTGCACGCGCGATTGCTTCCTTGACCACCAGGCCACCCAACTCGCCCGGCTCGATGTCCTTCAGGGAGCCATTGAATGCGCCCACTGCGGTACGAACGGCACTCAGCACTACGACTTCACGATTTGCCATCAATCCACCCTCCACGAAAATTAACCGCCCACCCAGCCAGCAAGACTCAGCAGGGCAAGCATTACCAAACACACGACCAGTGCTCGCCAGACGAGCCCAACCGTGCTTTGCATGTAGTCGGCGTCGGCTTCGTCTCCCAGCCCCATTTCCGGCCGCTCGACGATCTCTCCCGAAACATGTATGGGCATGCCCAGACGCACACCCAATGCACCGGCGCCGCTTGCAATCAGTATAGCCGAGCACTTGTCCGGCCACAGCATTGCCTGAGTGCGCCAACAAGCCACCGCATCCTCGAAATCGCCCGCCACCGAAAATGACGCGGCAGTAAGACGGGCAGGCATCCAGTCGATCACGACGAAGGCCTGTCTCGCAAAACGGCCGAAACTGCCGAACTCATTGTCAGTGCGCGTGCCCCACTCGTCATCGAAAAACCGCGCCAGGCGGTACATCAGCGCGCCACTCGCGCCCGGCAGCAGCACAAACCAAAAAGCTACACCGAACACGCTTCGATGCGAGGCGATCAGCGCCTGTTCAATCGCCAGCCGTGCCACCTCGCTGGAACTCGCTTCGTGATACTGGCCACCGCGCCACTCCGACAGCAGCATGCGCGCGCGATCGATTTCGCCCATGCGCAAAGCCAGGTGAATGTCGGTAAAGAAATGGCTCTCCTGCCTGAACCCCATGGTGAAATAGAGCACCACGATGTTGAAGACGAAGGCCAGCGCCGGATGCATGTGCCACAGCACAAAGAAGGCCGCCGCACACCCCGCAGTCGCCAGCGCCACCACGAGCACCCACGCAATACGGCCGTTGCGGGCCTGCCCATCGTTGAACCGCTCAGCCAGCGCACCCGCGAGCCTGCGCAACGGTCCGACGACAAGTTGCTGTACGGGAAGCGGTCGAACCTGCTCGATCAGCAGGGCAATGATGAGCGAAAGAAGCGTCATGCGAATTCGATAAAAGGGGAGAAATCGTCGTGAATATTGGTTTGCAGCCAAGATACCACAAACACAATGGATTCTTCGCACGCGCGCGGGAGAGCAAACAGGAAAAGCTCAAAACCCCGCACCAAGACTGCACACAACGGCATGCTCACCTTGTGGCTGCCCCCCGTATGGGCTCAGCGCTGCGCCGGCCCTCCCTCCGTCAACACCTGAACGAGCGACATCAACATACCGGCGGTTGCACCCCATATGTAGTAGTCGCCATAAGGCATCGCATGAAAATGCCGGGTACGCCCCTCGACCTTAAGACTGTGCCGCAAATGGTTTGCCGGATCGAGAAAGTGCGACAGCGGCACCTCGAAGGCTTCGGCCACTTCGAAGGCATCGAGCGTCAATTCGAAAGGAGGATGAACCAGACCGACCACCGGCGTGATCCGGAAGCCCGTACCGGTAAAGTAGTCAGGGAGCGCGCCAATGAGTTCAACCCGGTCAGCCCCCAGCCCGATCTCCTCCTTGGTCTCGCGCAGCGCCGTGGCGGGCGGCGAGCGGTCTTCCGCCTCGACCCGGCCGCCGGGAAAACTGATCTGCCCCGGATGATGATGAAGATGATCGGTCCGTCGCGTCAGCAGGACTGACAGCGCACTGTCCCTGAGCACGAGGGGAACAAGAACTGCGGCCGGAACCATCTGCGTCTGATTCAATACTTCGGGCCAGTCTCCGGAAGCACTGAGCGGCCCGGAC
>JALNWS010000099.1 GCA_023230755.1 Azoarcus sp. | reverse complement strand
TTGCCTGGAGCGCGGCGCTTGGTCGCCACATCGGTCTGGTTTTCCTGCGTCCTGATCTCGCCACCGTTGGCACCAAGGTCAGCGTCCGCCTGACTGACGGTCGCATGGTCGAGGTCGAAGTCAGCGCAACCCCGTTCTACGACCCTGAAAACATGAAGCAGAAGGAGGCGGTATGAGTCAGGCGCTAGCACGCAGCCCGGTGGCGGAGATCGTTGCCGAACTGCTGACCGACGTTGCACGGCAGGCCGAGGCCGCCGCCGTCCTTGGCATCGCCGATGTGTCGCTCGAAGCCCGCTGTGGCTGCAAGGGCCCCGGCACCATCGCCTGGCTCGACAGCCTGGCGGTGCCGGTGCCCGCGAAGCCCAACACCTGGCTGCCGCTGGGCGAGGGGGGACGGATCGCGCGCCTGGGGATGACCGAGTTTCTGGTCGAAGGCGACGCGGCCGTGGTCGAGCGCCTCACCACAACGCCGCGGGCCGCCGGTGTGTATCCGGTGCAACACGAAGACGCGGCGCTGATTCTTGGCGGCGCGCGGGTGAATGAACTGCTGCGCCAGACCTGCAACGTGAACTTCGCCGCGCTCGACGCCGCCGACCGTCCGGTGGTGCTCACCAGCCTGATCGGCGTCGGGGTGACGGTGCTCCCGGAGCAGGCCGCGCAGGGACTGATCTACCGCATCTGGTGTGACGGCAGCTATGGCCGGTATCTGTTTGAAACGCTTCACGACATCGCGCACGAGCTCGGTGGTGGCACGGTATTTCCGCAGTACTTATACGCATAACCCAATCCCAACATTCATCTCCCGGAGAGTGGCAATGACGCCCATCGAAGCCAAGCAGTTCCTCGCCGACAACAAGGTCAAGTACGTCCTGGCCCAGTTTGTCGATATTCACGGTACTGCCAAGACCAAGTCCGTCCCGGTCTCCCATTTCGACGAGATCATCACCAACGGTGCCGGCTTTGCCGGCTTCGCAGTGACCGGTCTCGGTATCGAGCCCAACGGCCCCGACTTCATGGCGGTGGGAGACCTCGACACCCTGACGCTGGTGCCCTGGCAGCCGGGTTATGCCCGCATCGCCTGCGACGGCCACGTCAAGCGCGAGCCCTGGCCGCTGGACACCCGTGTGGTGCTGAAGAATCAGATCAAGCGTCTCGATGCCAAGGGCTATACCTTCTTTACCGGGCTCGAGCCGGAATTCTCGCTGCTCAAGAAGGATGCTGCGGGCAACATCATCCCGACCGATCCGACCGACACCCTGCCCAAGCCCTGTTACGACTACAAGGGGCTGTCGCGCAATCGTGAGTTCCTCGAAAAGCTGGTCGAGAGCCTGCGCGAGGTGGATGTCGACGTCTATCAGATCGACCACGAGGATGCCAACGGCCAGTTCGAGATCAACTACACCTACGCCGACTGCCTGACCTCGGCCGACCACTATCTGCTGTTCAAGATGGCGGCCTCCGAGATCGCCAACGACCTGGGCATGATCTGCTCCTTCATGCCCAAGCCCTTCGCCAACCGGCCGGGCAACGGCATGCACATCCACATGTCGATCGGTGACAAGGAAGGCAACGCCAACCTGTTCGCCGACAAGACCGACAAGTACGGCCTCGGGCTGTCGAAGCTGGCCTATCAGTTCCTCGCCGGCATCCTCGCCCACGCCCCGGCGCTGGCCGCGATCTGCGCGCCCACGGTCAACTCCTACAAGCGTCTGGTGGTGGGTCGTTCGCTGACCGGCGCCACCTGGGCACCGGCCTACATCAGCTACGGCGACAACAACCGCTCGTCGATGGTGCGCATCCCCGGCGGACGTCTCGAACTGCGCCTGCCGGACGGCGCCTGCAACCCCTATCTGGCAACCGCTGCGGTGATCGCCGCCGGCCTGGATGGCATCGAGCGCAACCTCGACCCGGGTGCGCCGCACAACCAGAACCTGTACGAGATGAGCCCCGAGCATCTGAAGGAAGCCGGCATCGGCATCCTGCCGCAGAACCTGCATGAAGCGCTGATTGCACTCGAGCAGGACACCGTGCTGTGCAAGGCACTCGGCCCCGTGGCCGGTGAGTTCCTGCGCCTCAAGCACATGGAGTGGGTGGAGTACATGCGTCATGTGTCGGACTGGGAAGTCAAGAACTACCTCGAGTTCTTCTGATTCGACCTGACGCAACAAGATTGGAAACAAGGAGAAGCAAACATGTGTGGAATCGTCGGATTGCTGGTCAAGACACCGGCATTGCGTGAAAGACTGGGCGAGTTGATGGTCCCGATGCTGATCGGCATGACCGAGCGCGGACCCGACTCGGCCGGCCTTGCGGTATTCGGCCAGCCCTTGCCCGAGGGCGAGCGCAAGATCAGCCTGTATTCCGGCCTGACCGAAGACGGCGCGGACTTCAACTGGCTTGGTCTCGGTCACGAACTGAAGGCGCACCTGGGAGTGAGCACCGAGGTCGAGGCCAAGGGCAACCATGCGATCCTCAGCTTCAGTCTCTCACCCGAAGTGGTGAAGCGCTGGATCAAGGAACATTACCCCAAGCTGCACATCCTCTCGACCGGTCGCAGCATCGACCTGTACAAGGACATCGGCACGCCCGCTGAAGTCGCTGCGCGCTACGGTTTCGCCGGGCTCAAGGGGTCACACCTGGTCGGTCATACCCGGATGGCGACCGAATCGGCGGTGACGCCGGATCGCGCTCACCCCTTCACCGCAGGCGAGGACTTCTGCCTCGTGCATAACGGCTCGCTGTCGAACCCCAACGGCATCCGCCGCATGCTGGAACCGCGCGGCATCAGCTTCGAGACCGACAATGATACCGAAGCGGCGTGCCGCTTCCTGGAATGGCGCCTGCGTGAAGGTGACGACCTTGAGGTTGCGCTGCAGAAGGGTTTCGAGGAGCTCGACGGCTTCTACACCTTCCTCATGGGTACGCCGGACAAGCTCGCGCTGATCCGCGATCCCTTTGCCTGCAAACCCGCCGTCGTGGCGGAAACCGATGACTACGTGGCCATTGCCTCCGAATTCCGTTCGCTGGCCCACCTGCCGGGCGTAAAGCACGCCCATGTGTTTGAACCTGCGCCCGAGGAGATGTACGTATGGAACGCCTGACTTTCGATCTCGCCACCACTTCGCTGCGTGAGCTCAACACCTTCCTGCACACGGATGCCAAGGAAGGCAAGGTGGAGGCGGTTACCGTCGTCAATCCGGACGGCGCCCACAACATCGCGGTCGGTCTCGACTGCCCGGTCAGCGTCGAAGTGGTCGGCCACGCCGGCTACTACGCCGGCGGCATGAACCAGTCGGCCACCATCACCATCACCGGCAGCGCCGGCACCGGGGTGGGCGAGAACATGATGAGCGGCAAGGTGCACGTGAAGGGCTTTGCCTCGAACGGCGCAGGTGCCTCCGCCCACGGCGGACTGCTGGTCATCGAAGGCGATGCCGGGCTGCGCTGCGGCATCTCGCTCAAGGGCGGCAACATCGTGGTGGGCGGCTCGGTCGGCAGCTTCTCGGCCTTCATGGCCCAGGCCGGCACCATGGTGATCTGCGGCGATGCAGGCGACGCGCTCGGCGACTCGCTGTACGAGGCGGTGCTGTACGTGAAGGGCTCCGTGAAGTCGCTCGGCGCCGATGCACAGTACGAACCGATGACCGACGCCGACATCGCCACCGTGGCCGGCATGCTGGACAGGGCTGGCCTGGATCACGACCCCAAGGCATTCAAGCGGATCGCCTCGCAGCGTTCCCTCTACCACTGGAACGCTGACGCGAACCAGGAATATTGAGCAGGAATCAAGAGGAGCTCGATGATGGAAACCAAACCCGTGCATTTCAAGAACGTATCGCGCGAAGAGTCCCACGGCTACGACCGCAAGACGCTCGACTACATCCGCAACGCTGCCGCCCACGGTCTGTACGAGATCCGTGGCATGGGTGCCAAGCGCAAGCTGCCCAACTTCGACGACCTGGTCTTCCTCGGCGCGTCGATGTCGCGTTACCCGCTCGAAGGCTATCGCGAGAAGTGCATCACCAAGACCCTGCTCGGCACCCGCTTTGCCAAGAAGCCGATCGAGCTGGAGATCCCGATCACCATCGCCGGCATGAGCTTTGGCTCGCTCTCGGCCAACGTGAAGGAAGCGCTCGGCCGCGCTGCGACCGAGATGGGCACCTCCACCACGACCGGTGACGGCGGCATGACGCAGGAAGAGCGCCAGTCTTCCAAGACCCTGGTCTATCAGTGCCTGCCGTCGCGCTACGGCTTCAATCCGGACGACGTGCGTCGCGCCGATGCGATCGAAGTGGTGATCGGTCAGGGCGCCAAGCCCGGCGGCGGTGGCATGCTGCTGGGGCAGAAGGTATCCGCCCGTGTGGCCTCGATGCGCACCCTGCCTGCGGGCATCGACCAGCGCTCGGCCTGCCGTCACCCGGACTGGACCGGCCCGGACGACCTCGCGATCAAGATCCAGGAACTGCGCGAGATTACCGACTGGGAGAAGCCGATCTACGTGAAGGTGGGCGCGACCCGTACCTTCCACGACGTCAAGCTGGCGGTGCATTCCGGCGCCGACGTGATCGTGGTCGACGGCATGCAGGGCGGTACCGCAGCGACCCAGACCTGCTTCATCGAACACATCGGCATCCCGACCCTGGCTGCAGTGCGTCAGGCGGTGAATGCGCTCGAAGACCTCGACATGATCGGCAAGGTTCAGCTGGTGGTGTCCGGCGGCATCCGCACCGGTGCCGACGTCGCCAAGGCGCTGGCCATGGGCGCCGACGCAGTGGCCATCGGTCAGGGCGTGCTGGTTGCGCTGGGCTGTAACGGCGAGACCTACTACCAGAATGGCGCCCTGCACAGTGCCGAAGCCGACTACACCGCAATTGGTGCAGCGCCGGGCTTCTGCCACCACTGCCACACCGGCAAGTGCCCGGTGGGCATCACCACGCAGGATGCGATTCTCGAGAAGCGCCTGACGCCGGAAGTCGGTGCCAAGCACCTCAGGAACTACCTCAAGACCCTGAACATGGAGCTCACCACCATCGCCCGGGCCTGCGGCAAGCAGAACGTGCATCACCTCGAGCGCGAAGACCTCGTCGCCCTCACTATCGAAGCCGCCGCCATGGCCGGTCTGCCGCTGGCAGGAACCAACTGGATTCCCGGTCAGGGCTTCTGATCCGCGATATTCCGCTGTCGCCTCAATGAGGCGGTACAGGGCCGGGCCGGAGATTCCGGACCGGCCCTTTCAATTCAGGGAGATTGACTGCCATGACGGCACAGATCATCGACGGCAAGGCGCTGTCGAAGCAGCTTCGAGTGGGTTTTCGCGAGCGCGTGGGACGGCTGGTGGAGCAGGGCGTGCGCCCCGGGCTGGCGGTCATCCTGGTCGGGGACAACCCGGCCTCGCGGGTGTATGTGGGCAACAAGGTGAAGGCGTGCGAGGAGTGCGGCGTGCGCTCGGTGCACGTGGCGCTGCCGGCCGATACGCCGGAAGTGGAGATGCTGGCACGCATCGCCCAGCTCAACGCTGACCCCACGGTGCACGGCATCCTGATCCAGCTGCCGCTGCCCGGCCACATTGATGTGCGCCGGGTGCTCGAAGCGATCTCGGTGCATAAGGACGTCGACGGCTTTCACCTGTACAACGTCGGCGGGCTGGTGGTGGGCAACACCATCTTCCCGCCATGCACGCCCTACGGCGTGCAGCTGCTGCTCGACACCACCGGCACCGAGGTGGCGGGCAAGAACGTGGTGGTGGTGGGGGCGAGCAACATCGTGGGCAAGCCGATGGCGCTGATGCTGCTGCAGCGCGAAGCCACGGTGACGATCTGCCACGCCAGGACGCGCAACCTGGCGCAGCACACGATTCTGGCCGACATCCTGATCGTGGCCGCGGGCAAGCCGGGGCTGATCGTGCCGCAGATGGTCAAGGAAGGCGCCATCGTCATCGACGTCGGCATCAACCGCCTGCCGGACAACCGCATCGTCGGCGACGTGGATTTCGACGGGGTGAAGGAAAAAGCCTCGTGGATCACGCCGGTGCCCGGCGGCGTGGGGCCGATGACGGTGACCATGCTGATCGAGAACACCCTGCGCTCGGCCGAACGCAGCCTGCAGGCAGGCCCAGCCGACGACTATCAGGACTGGGAAGCCCCGGTGCTGAAGGCGGTCTGAGATGAATGCCGACGAGTGCGTGATCCGTCTCGAAGGGCTGGCGCTTGAAGCATCGATCGGCATCTACCCGCACGAACTGGCCGCGCGCCAGACCCTGCTGGTGGATCTGACCCTGTGCATCGACGGCGCCGCGTCCGGTCGCAGCGACGACATCCGCCACACGGTGGATTACGACGAAGTGGTGGCGTGTCTCGAAGCCTTGATCGCGGCGCGCCACTTCAACCTGCTCGAACACCTGAGCCAGGTCATGCTCGACACCCTGGGGGCACGCTTCGCCATCCGGCGCCTGGAGGTAACGATCGTCAAGCCGGCGGCGGTACCGGGCGCGCGCCGGGTGTCGGTGAGCCGCATGGCGGCGTGGCCGGCTGTCTTGGCGACGAAGGTGCCGGCAGTCAGGGCTGCGGCCTGAGCCCTGCGCACGTTATTGTTTTCATGGTGCGCCGGCCCTTGCAGACTTCATGCTCTGCACGGGCCGGCGCAGCCCTTTTCATCAGACGCCTGCCACCACGCCATCGCTGCGCGGGTCGACCGCGCCTTCGATCAGCCCGTTCGGGTGTCTGACCAGTGCACCCGCGTGGCCCATGGTGTCGCTGTAGGCCTCGTCCAGCACTTCGACCTGATGCCCCGCGTCGCGCAATGCCTGTACCAGCTCCGGCGGAAAGCGGCTCTCCAGCTTGAGGCTGGTGCTGACATCGCCCCAGGTGCGGCCCAGCAGCCAGCGCGGTGCGCTGACCGCCTGCTGCAGGGGCGTGCCGAAGCGGGCGTAGCGGGTGAACACGGCGGCCTGGGTCTGTGGCTGACCTTCGCCGCCCATGGTGCCGTAGGGCATCACGCGGCCGTCGTCGAACAGCGCCATTGACGGGTTCAGGGTGTGGAAGGGCTTGCGTGAGGGCTCCAGCGCATTGAGCGCGGCGGGGTTGAGCGAGAAGCTCATGCCGCGGTTCTGCCAGGTGATGCCGGTGTCGCGCAGCACCACGCCGGAGCCGAATTCCCAGTACACGCTCTGGATGAAACTCACTGCGCGCCCCTCGCGGTCGATCGCGCCCATCCAGATGGTGTCGCCCCGTGCGGCGGGATCGGGCCAGGGCAGCGCGACCTGCATGTCCACATCGGCGGCGCGGGCGTCGAGCGCAGGCGCGTCGAGGAAGCTGCGCGGGTCGGCGGGCAGGCGGCGCGGATCGGTGACGACGCGGTCGCGCACGCGGAAGGCGCGTTTGGTGGCTTCGACCAGGCCGTGGACATGGGCGAATCCTTCGCCCTCGCTGATACCGAGGCGCTCGAAGATGCCGAGGATCATCAGTGCGGCGAGACCCTGGGTCGGGGGCGGCAGGTTGTAGACGGTGCTGTCGCCGAGCCGCACCGATAGCGGATCGACGATCTGTGCGGCGTAGGCGTTGAGGTCGTGGGTGCGAACCGGGCTGCCGACGCGTTCGAGTTCGGCGCCGATCCGTTCGGCGATTTCGCCGCGATAGAAGTCATCGAGTCCGCGTGCGGCGAGGGTCTCGAGCGTCCGGGCCAGCGCGGGCTGGCGCAGCAGATGTCCGGTTTCGGGCGGCGCGCCATCGACCAGGAAGGTGTCGGCGAATCCGGGCGCGTCCTTCAGCCCGTCGAGCTTCTGGCGCGTGAGGGCGGCCTGGCTGGCGGTGACGGCCACGCCGTCGCGCGCATGGCGGATGGCGTCGGCGAGCAGGCGCGACAGCGGCAGCGCAGTCCCCCACTCGGCGGCGACTTCCAGGGCCTTGTTCCAGCCGCCGACCGTGCCGGCAACCGTGAGTGCCGCCTTCGGGCCGCGAGCGGGGATGGCATCCAGCCCGGCGTAGAACTGGCGGTCGGCAAGCCCGGCGGCAAAGCCGCAGGCGTCGATCGCGACCGGTGCCTTGCCCGGTTCGTGGATCAGCCAGAAGCCATCGCCCCCGATCGCGTTCATGTGCGGGTAGACGACCGCGATGGCTGCCGCCGCGGCGACCATGGCTTCGACCGCATTGCCGCCTTCGCGCAGGATGTCGCGTCCGGCCTGGGCGGCGAGGTGGTGAGGGGCAACCTGCATGCCGCCGAGGGCAGTGAGGGTGTGCAGCATGAGTGTCTCCTTGTTGGTGGCGTGGCCCGCGCCCGGTCAGGCGAGCAGGCCGTAGAACATGCGCAGCGAGGTGAGCGCGAGGAAGGCGGCGAACACCTGACGCAGGCGGCGGGCGTCGATCGAATGGGCCAGGGCCGCGCCCCAGGCGCTGGTGAGCATGGTCGCCGGCACGATCAGCGCCCAGCCCAGCAGGTTGATGTAGCCGATGGTCGCGGGCGGACGCAGGGGAACGCCGATGCCGTTGATCAGGAAGCCGATGGTTCCCGGAATGCTGATGATGATGCCGAGCGCCGCGCCCGTCCCGACGGCGGTGTGCATCGGCGTGCGAAAGGCGCTCAGGGTGGGAACGGAGAGCGTGCCGCCACCGATGCCCATCAGGGTGGAGATGCCCCCGATCACACCGCCGATGAGCGATGTGCCGACCGGACCGGGCAAGCCGTCGCCGAGCGCAAAGCCGTCGCGCTTGAAGGCCATGTTGAGCGCCACCAGCAGCGCCATGACGGCGAAAATCGAGGTGAGCACCTTGCCGCTGAGGTATCCGGAAAGCACGCTGCCGATGACCACCCCGACGATGACGGCGGGGATCAGGGTGCGCAGGAGCTTGCGGTCGAGGCTGCCGCGTTTCCGGTGCGCACGCGCCGACATGATCGAGGTCGGGATGATGGTCGCGAGTGAGGTGCCCACCGCCACGTGCATGCGGACAGATTCGTCGATGCCGAGCAGGGTGAACAGGTGGTATAGCACCGGCACGATGACGATGCCGCCACCCACGCCAAGCAGGCCTGCGAGGACGCCTGCGACCACGCCGGTGGCGAGCAAGGCAGCAGCCAGTCCCAGCAGCCAGCTGCTGCTGTATCCGTCGAGGAATTCCATTCTATTGCTCCATTGAGCGTCCGGCCCGGTTCCGCGGACCGGACGGGGGATTACCAGCCGATGGCCTTGGGCAGCCAGGTGGCGATGCCGGGGAAGATGAAGAGAAGGGCGACGGCGAGCATCTGCAGCACCACGAAGGGCAGGGCGCCGACATAGATGTCGCGCGTGGTGATGCCCGGTGGCGCCACCCCCTTGAGGAAGAACAGTGCCCAGCCGAAGGGCGGGGTGAGGAAGGACATCTGCAGGTTCAGTGCCACCAGGGTGGCCAGCCATACCATGTCGGTGCCGTAGGCATGGAACACCGGCAGGAACATTGGCAGTGCGATGTAGGAGATCTCGATCCACTCCAGGAAGAAACCGAGCACGAACAGCAGGACCATCAGGAAGATCAGGGCACCGAGTTCGCCGCCAGGCAGCAGGCTGAAGAGGTCGTGCACCATCTGTTCGCCACCGAGCCCGCGGAAGGCCAGCGAGAAGGGCTGGGCGCACAGCAGGATGAAGAACACCATGGCGGTGATGGTGAGCGTGCCGTGCAGGGTCTCGCGGATCAGTGTCCAGTTCATGCGCCGTGCGACCAGCGCGATCAGCGCGCTGCCGAGCGCGCCCATCGAGGCGGCTTCGGTTGGCGCAGCGATGCCGCCGATGATGGAGCCCAGCACGGCGACCACGAGCAAGAGTGGCGGCACGACCGAGCGCAACAGGTCGCGCGGCAGTGAGCCGGGCACGGCGCGGGCGCGCTCTTCGGCCGGAATCGCCGGCACCCACGACGGACGCAGCTTGCCGACCACGAGCAGGAAGATGACGTAGATCAGTGCCAGCGCGAGGCCGGGAATGAACGCTGCGGCAAACAGCGTGCCGACGGACTCGCCAACGATCTCGGCGAGCAGGATCAGCACCAGGCTGGGCGGGATGATCTGGCCCAGCGTGCCGGATGCGCAGATCGTGCCGCAGGCGATGCTGGGCTTGTAGCCGCGCCGCATCAGGGTGGGCAGGGTGAGCATTGCGACCGTGACCACGGTGGCGCCGACGATGCCGGTCGAGGCGCCCATCAGCACGCCGACCAGGATGATGGCGATGCCCATGCCGCCGTTGAGCCCGCCCATGGCGCGGCCGATGGTCTCGAGCATGTCCTCGGCGACGCGGGATTTCTCCAGCATCACGCCCATGAAGACGAACAGCGGAATCGCCAGCATGGTGTAGTTGGTCACCACGCCGAACAGGCGCGCCGGCAGCAGTGAGAACAGCATCGAGCCGAAACCGAGGTAGCCGGCGACGAAGCCGGATACCGCCAGCGCGATGGCCACCGGTATGCCGATCATCATCAGCGCCAGGAAGCCGCCGATGAGACCGAGCGCGATCCATTCGTTGGGGCTCATGTGCGTATTTCCAGCGAATCGTGGGGGGTGTGCGGCGCGCCACTGATCAGCGTCGCAGCGGCGCGCAGCGTGTCGATGAGACCCTGGATGGCAAGCAGGGAGAAGCCGAGCGGGATGAAGGCCTTGACCAGGTAGCGCATGGGCAACCCGCCGGGGTCGGGGGAAATTTCACCGATGTCGTAGGCCTGCATCACGTAGGGCACGGCCAGCCAGGCGATGATCACGCCGACGGCGAGGGTGAACACCCCGCTCACCAGGTCGATCACGGCCTGACTTCTGGTGCCGAGACGGTCGTAGATGAAATCCACGCGCACGTCCGCACGGTGATACACCGCGTAGGCCATGCCGAGCAGCGCGATCGGGGAGATCAGGTGCCACTCGAGTTCCTGCGCAGCGACCGGGCTCCAGGAGAATGCGTAGCGCAGCAACACATTGCTGGCCACCATCAACACCAGCGCCAGCACCGCGGCCCGTGCCACCCACCCGAACCCGACAATCGCGAGTTCGAGCGGCTTCAACAGCTTGTTCATCAGCGTCTCCGGAGGGTGCTTACAGCGACAGGAAAGCCTTCTCGCTGACGGCGGCCCACGACTCGTGCTTCTTGCGGAAGGCCATGAAGGCGTCGTGCACCTTGCGCGTGTCGGGGTCGGCCTTGGCCAGGCTCTCGAGCGTGTCGGCGGTGACCTCCTTCAGCTTGACGATGACGTCGTTGGGCAGCGGCCGTGCGATCACGCCCTGGTTGGTGACGAGGTCGGTGAGCGCATCGGCATTCACCGCTTCGCACCAGGCGTGGCTTTCGACGTTGCAGGCAGAGGCGGCTGCCTTGACGATGGCCTGCAGGTCCTTGGGCAGACTCTCCCACGCCTTCTTGTTGATCATCAGTTCGGTGACGTTGGTGGGTTCGTGCCAGCCGGTGGTGTAGTAGTTCTTGGCCGCCTTGTGCAGGCCCATGCGGCGGTCCTGATAGGGGCCGACGAACTCGGCTGCGTCGATCACGCCGCGTTCGAGCGCGGGGAAGATCTCGCCACCCGGGAGCAGACGCACGGCCACGCCGAGCTGGGCATAGACCTTGCCGGCCAGACCGGGAATGCGCATCTTGAGGCCGTCGAAGTCGGCAACCTTCTCGATCGGCTTGCGGAACCAGCCCGTCATCTGGGTGCCGGTGTTGCCCATGGGCATGGCAACGAGGCCGTGCGCGGCGTAGAGCTCGTTCCACAGTTCAATGCCGCCGCCGTGATACATCCAGGCGTTCGTGCCCTGGGTGTTCATGCCGAAGGGCACGGTGGTGAAGTACTGTGCAGCAGGAATCTTGCCGGCCCAGAAATAGGCGTTGGCAGCGTTCATCTCCACCATGCCCTTGGACACGGCGTCAAAGCCCTCGAGTGCGGGAATCAGCTCGCCGGCGGCGAAGTGCTGGATCTTGAGCCGGCCACCGGACATCTCCTCGACCTTCTTGCAGAAGTCGGTCGGGCTGCCCGGGCCCTGAACATAGAAGGGCGATCCCGGGCCATAGGCATTGGTCATCTTCCAGTTGAAGGTGGTCTTCGACTGTGCGCTGGCGATGGCAGGTGCGCCGAGGATGGCGCCGGAAACGGCTGCGCCGGTGAGAAATTTGCGGCGATTCAGGGTCATGGCTGCGTGCTCCTGTGGGGATCTCGTTGTGGCGCCCTCGTGAGGTGCCATTTGTAAAGTGACTCGAGACAGGTTTAGCAATGGCCGTGCCAGTTGTATGTTTTGCGCAAGCTTATGTTTATTAATAAGAAAAATTGAATTTGAGATAGTCCATTGGATGTAGTGCGGTGCACAATTTGGGGCGCGGGCTGAAACCGCGGTACATACAAATGGTTGGCCGGGTACGAATCTGATTACATTCGGAAGGTGCGCGATACCGTTTGGCGCCGGATGTTGGCGCATCCGCTCCACAGGGTGCCGATTGGCTTGAATGCACTGCGCTGGCGGTTTTGCACCATGACGGTGCCGGAGCGGCCGTCTGTCTGGCTCTGGCCGGGACTACAGCCGCGCACCCCCACGACGGTTCTTTACTCGGGACATCAAGGTCTTGCAGTCCACAGAGAGAATCTCGGGGCGATTGAAGATGCGCTGGCGGACAAAGGCGTCGAAGGTTTCGTAGCTGTCGGTCAGAGTGTGAATGTGCAGGCTCTGCAGGTCGCTCATGATGTAGAGGCTGACCACTTCTGGACAGTTGGCCAGCTCGTCTGCAATCGGCTCCAGCCGCGCAGGGTTCACTTTCAGATCGATGAAGGTGGACACGACCTTGCCCAGTTTCTCGGGATTGACGACCGCCGAAAACTGCTCGATGACGCCGCTCTCGACCAAGGCCTGCACCCGCGTCCGCGCATGGGCACGCGAGATGTCGAGCTGTCTGGCGATGTCGGCAAAGGAGGCGCGCGCATCCTTGATCAGGATGGCGAGGAGGGCGCTGTCGAGCTTGTTCATGGTGGTTCGCTGCGAAAGGTGTAATAGCCTCTCAACGCAGCTTTCGTGCCCGAACGAGCGGGAGCGGGCCGTGGCGGGCCCGCCCTTTGAATCAGAGCTTGAGCAGGTGCTTGAGCTTGTCGAGGGACTTGGTGCCGATGCCCTTGACCGTGATCAGATCGTCGAGCGTTTTCCAGGGGCGTTCGGCGACGATGCCTTCTGCGATGGCGCCATTGATGCCGCGAACGGCAGTCAGATCGCCGACGCTGGCCGTATTGACCGAGACGCGCCCGTGCTTGTGGGCGGGGGCGGACTGTTTGGCGCCACGCTTGGCGGCACTGACGGGCTCGGCTGCAGGCGATTTGGTCGCTGTTGCGGGTTTGCGCTTCTTGGGCGGCACTTTCTCCGCTGCTTTCCCGGCCGGCTTTGCCGCAGGTTTCTCCACCGGTGCAGCGACTTCAGTCGCGTCTTTCAGCGCTGGCAGCGGGCCGTCTACGGTGAGCGCGAAGTTGCGGTAGTCGCGGGTCAGGTAGGTGTTGCCGACCCACTCGCGCAGCATCAGAACCAGATGCCAGCAACCCGCAGGCAGCGTGCATGCGGGAAGACGTGCGGAGACATTGTTCCATTGCGATTGACCGGCCAGTGCGCCGACAAACTCGCTCCCGATCAGAATGCCGCTGAATGCGCCGCCTTGATAGGCCGCGGGCAAGGCCCACAGTTCGAGTACCAGCGAGCCGCTCATGTTGTTGGCGGCGCGCGGGTTGCGGATGCAGTCGGCGCTGATCTCGGTGTAGCCAGCGTCAAGCCGGTAGGCCACCGAGCCCTCGATCAGCGGCAGCACGAAACGCTCGCTGCGCGGGTAGGTGACGGCGTCAAAGCGCCGCTGGCCGGTGCCATCGTCGCCGGCGAGGACCAGGGTCAGCATGTGCTCGCTCGTGCCGGCAGGCAGACTGGCGCTCACGGTGGCGCCGATGCGGGCGATGCCGAAACCATCGGGATAAAGCGCGCCAAAGCTGGCATCGGCAACCAGGACGTCACCTGCCCACAGTTGCAGGGACCAGTTCAGGTAGCTGGTGGCGAGTGGGTCGACCGCATGAACCTCGGCCTCGAGCGTGACTTCGTCGGCGTTGAAGACGTAGCCATGTGAGCTTCCGATCTGTGCTGTGGTGGGCGGAATGTACGGGTTGCTGATGTCAGAATACGGCATGGGACTGAAGGTCTCCAGAAAAAACTGGGCGGATTCTGAGCCAGCCGCGTCGTACGACACAAGTTCATACTAATCAATAATTTAAATGCACCAAATCAGGGCGTCTGACCTGATGCATACCCCTTTTGTGAGGCTCAGTGATGAAATCATCCCGTGCCGTGCTTTTGTCATTTGCCCCTTTGTTTGTAGAATCTGCGATCCAGGGCCGTTTTCCGTCCGTCGGGCTCAGTATTCACAAAGTAGATTCTGGAGATCTTCAATGCAGAAACGCCGCTTCGCCACTTTGATTGCAGGTCTGATGGCATCTGCCGTGCTGGGTTTTTCGGTTCCCGCCACGGCTGCGACCCCTTACAAGGATGAATACAAACTGTCGACCGTGCTCGGCGAAGCTTTCCCGTGGGGCTGGGGGGCGAAGCGCTGGGCCGATCTGGTTGAGGAAAAGACCGAAGGGCGGATCAAGATCAAGGTCTATCCCGGCACTTCGCTGGTGTCTGGTGACCAGACCAAGGAGTTCACCGCGCTGCGTCAGGGCATTATCGATCTCGCAGTCGGCTCCACCATCAACTGGTCGCCGCAGGTCAAGGAGCTGAACCTGTTTGCGTTGCCCTTCCTGATGCCCGACCACAAGGCAATCGATGCCCTGACCCAGGGCCGTGTCGGCAAGAAAGTGTTCGAACTGCTCGCCATGCGTGATGTGGTGCCGCTGGCCTGGGGGGAAAACGGTTTCCGCGAGGTCTCGAACTCCAAGCATCCGATCCGCACGCCGGAGGATGTGAAGGGCATGAAGATGCGTGTGGTCGGTTCGCCGCTCTTCCTTGCCACCTTCAATGCCTTGGGCGCCAACCCGACGCAG
>JALNWS010000098.1 GCA_023230755.1 Azoarcus sp. | reverse complement strand
CAGCGGGTTGGTGGTCTGGTCTATGACCAGCGTCGACCCCTGCCAGGCCAGCAGCAGGAAAGCCCACAGGGCGAGTGCCTCCCACGCCGGTAGCAGGCTCGCGGCGGGCTTTCGGGTGGCGTGTGTGGCACTGATGTTGACGTTCAGGGCGATGGCTTTGGACATGGTGGTTCCTTGACCTCAGGCGGCCGACAGGCCGGACAGCACGTCGGCGTCGAGCCGCTCTGCGATGTGTTCGCGCAGCAGGTGGAAGTCGTCCGAGGCGAACAGCTCGGCGCGCTGGCGCGGGCGGGCGAAGGCGACCGGAATGTCGGCCAGCAGGCGGCCGGGAGAGGCACCGAGCACGGCCACGCGGTCGCCGAGATACAGGGCTTCGTCCACGTCGTGGGTGACGAAGACGATGGTGCGGCGCGGGCTGGTGCTTTGCCAGACCTCGAGCAACAGATCTTGTAGCTTGCCACGGTTGATCGGGTCGAGTGCGCCGAAGGGCTCGTCCATGAGCAATACCGGGGCTTCCAGCGCGAGTGCGCGCGCGATCGCGGCGCGCTGCTGCATGCCGCCGGAGAGTTGGAACGGATACTTCTGTGCGACATCGCCGAGGCCGACGCGGGCCAGGTAGCTGCGTGCCTTTTCCCTGCGTGGGCCGCGCGAAAGATCCGGATGCGCCTTGGCGACGGCTAGTGCGACGTTGTCCTGCACCGTGTACCACGGGAACAGGGAGTAATTCTGAAACACCACCGCACGCTCGATCCCGGGGCCGGCGATCCCAGTGCCGTTCCAGGCGAGGCCGCCCGCGGTGGGGGCCTCTAGGCCGGCGATGAGGCGCAGCAGGGTCGATTTTCCCGAGCCGCTCGGCCCGAGCAGGGTCAGGAAGTGCCCCTCGGGCACTTCGAGTGAGACGCGGTGCAGGATCGTGTCTCCCTCGCCGTAGCAAAAGGAGACATTGTCGATTGCAAGGCCGGCACACCCTTTTAGCGCGTTCGAGCTCACAGGACGTTCCGTTCCTTGAACGCCTTCAGGCGGGATTGCCAGAAGGCGTCATTGGGGTTCTCACCGGCCAGCGAGGTGAGCGCCTTTTCATACAGGGAGAGCTCGAAGATGGGGTCGAGCGGGCGCTTGCCTTCGATGAACTCGGAGCCGACCATGCTCAGCCAGAACTTCTGCACGCCTTCGACATTGGGGTCGCTGCTCTGATCCAGGTTGGGCGAGTAGTAGCCATCTTCGAGGGTCTGGGCGTCAAGCTTGACATACTTGCCGATGGCCTCGATCGTCTCCTTGCGGTGCGTCGCGGCGTATTTTTCGGCCTGGAGGACTGCGCGCAGGAAGCGTTCGAGCACGGCGCTGTCCTTGAGCTTGGCGCTGCTGACGACGATGCGGCAGCACGGATGGCCGGGCTCCAGCTCGCCGGAGCGGATCACCACCTTGAGCCCCTGCTGCTCCGCGCGCAGATCGTGCGGCCCCCATACAAGACCGGCGTCGACCTGACCGGATTTGACCGCTTCGAGCACCGCAGGGGGATTCTTAAGCTCGAAGATCTCGACATCGGTCTTCCAATCGAGTTTGGCATCCTTGAGCGCGCCGCGCAACACGGCGTCGCCCGAGGCGAGGCGCACTGTAGCGATTTTCTTGCCCTTCAGATCGCTCACGGATTTGATGCCGGCGGCCGCCTCGGGCTTGGCGACGAGCGCGGCGTCCTGGCCCATGATGCCTCCGATGATCTTGAGGTCTGAGCCCTTGGAGTAGAACAGGAGCGGCGCGGTGGTGCCGAAAGTGCCGACATCAAGCTTGCCGGCAACCACGGCGCTGGTGCCGTCGGCCGAATTGTGGAATTCGATCAGCTCGACTTCGAGCCCTTCCTTCTTGAACAGGCCCTGCTCCTGGGCCACAAAATACTTGGCATGGCCGGTCACCGGCAGATAGCCGACGCGCAGCGATTCAGCCGACGCGCTGCCGAAGGTGCCGGCCAGCAGCGCGCCTGCAGCGACCAGATTGACTAACGGGGTGGGAAATTTCACGTGCTTCTCCTATATCGGTGATGAGTTGGCAGAGGCGGAGCCGGTTTGTTGCGTTGCAATGTAGCCGTAGCCCGATGCCTGGTGAACCAAGAACTTCTGCTTTGGATATATCGAATTCGAAAGAAGGCCTAGCCAAACGAGATGGCGTTGGTGCTTATCTCGTCGGCCCTGCAAAACCCCCAAGTCCGTATGAATACTGGGATTACGTCAGAAAGTGGCCCCACGTTTTCCTCCAGAAAGTAAAATACAGGTGACTGAAACCTCAGGGAAATGGGGCTAGGCGCAAATGGCAACCGACGATTTTTTCCGATCCCGACTCGACCAGATGATTGATCTTCGGCATCCGTTGGTGGTGTTGGCGTCACGCATGCCCTGGACGCAGATCGAAGCGGCCTTGGCCCCGGCATTCGTCCGTAAGCACCGCGAAGGTCAGTTCATCGAGGGCGCTGATTTGTTCGGGACGACGCTGGAGATTGCCGGGAGCAACGTGAGCAACGTGAGCATGGCGGGTCGGCCGCGACTGCCGATTCGGCTCATGGCCGCGCTGCTTTACCTCAAGCACGCGTTCAATCTCAGCGATGAGGAACTCGTGGTTCGGTGGTCGGAGAATGTCGTGTGGCAGTATTTCAGCGGCCTGGACTACTACACGCCAACGCTACCCTGCGATGCGACCCAGATCGGACGTTTTCGCACAGCCATTGGCGAAGCCGGTGTCGAAGAACTGCTCAAGGCCACAATCGACACCGCCGTCGCAACGAAGGCCGTACGCCCGGTTGAGTTTGAACGGGTCATCGTCGACAGCACCGTCCAGGAGAAGGCCATCGCCCATCCGGTCGATAGTCGGTTGCTGGAGATTGCCCGGGCGAAAGTCGTGCAAGCGGCCAGGTCGGTTGGCATTGCACTGAAGCAGACCTTCATCAAGGAAGGTCGTGAGCTCCGGCGCAAGGCCGGCGGCTACGCCCATGCCAAGCAGTTCAAGCGCCTGCGACGCACCGTCAAACGGCAGCGCACGATCCTTGGCATCGTCCTGCGCGAAATCAAACGCAAGCTCACCACGGCAACCGCAGAGTCAGCCGCCGCGATCAACCATCTGAACAGCCTGATGGCACGTGCCGAGCGCATCCGTACGCAGCAACCCAAGGACAAAAACAAGCTCTACGCGCTGCACGCGCCGGAGGTCGAGTGTATCGGCAAGGGAAAAGCGCGAAAGCCCTACGAGTTTGGGGTCAAGGCCAGCATTGCGGTCACGCACAAGAGTGGTCTGATGGTGGGCGCGCGAACCTTCCCGGGCAACCCCTATGATGGCCATGTGCTCAATCAGCAGTTGGAGCAAACCGCGATACTGCTGGAGGGGACCTGTAAAACGCCGAAACAGGTGGTCGTCGATCTGGGCTATCGCGGCGTGGATGCGGACAACCCGACGGTGCAGATCATCCACCGTGGCAAGTACAAGTCACTGACACAACAGCAACGACGATGGCTCAAGCGGCGACAGGCGGTGGAACCCGCGATTGGGCATCTGAAATCCGATCATCGGATGGACAGATGCTGGTTGCAGGGCTCACTCGGGGATGCACTGCATACCGTGCTCTGCGCCGCAGGTTACAACCTGCGGTGGTTGTTGCGGGCCATGCTCCGCCTGGGCCTGAAGGCGCTTTTTTTACGCCCGTTGTGTCTGTCGTTACTGGCGCTCATTCTTCGCCTCGGTTCGCCCACACAGATTTGCTCGGCATTCCCCGGTTCGATTGGCGCTGCAACTGGGGTTGCCGGGTGAATTTTGCAGGGCCGACTATCTCGAATCCGGATGAGCTATTCAAAGTCGATTCACTTTCGCTTGCCTGTATTCCGTCCACATCGGAGCAGAAGGGGCGATTCCACCGCGTGCGCACGTCGCCGGGTAGTTCCGGTTTGGGAATATCGATTGCAGGAATGCATCGTTCTTCCGCGGACCTCTTTGCTTTACGCTGACGCCATCGCTTTTCCCCGAAGGTTGCCGTGCCCCTCACCGAACTGGTCCACTACTTCAATAGGCGCAACCGTCTCGACTGCGGCGGGAGTGGTGCGGATGTCTTCGAGATCGTCGATCGACGGGTGCGTGCGCACCTCGGCGGCCGCGTCCTCGGCAGCATGTATCAGCCGGTGGTGGATCGGACCAGCGGCCGGGTGATCGGCCACGAGGCTTTCTTGCATGCGCTCGACGGCGAGGTGCCGGGGCTGCCCGCGCAGTCGGTCTTCCTTGATGCCCACGATGATGGCGAACTGGTGCGGGTGGATCGCTTGGCCCGCACCCTGCACGCGCTCAATTTTCTGCTCGAGCGCGAGCAGCAAGGCGGTTTTCTGGCGCTAAACGTGCATCCGCAACTGGTCCGCACCGTACGCGACCATCACGGCCACGTCTTCGAG
The DNA here is from genome assembly GCA_023230755.1 of Azoarcus sp. Classification (GTDB taxonomy): domain Bacteria; phylum Pseudomonadota; class Gammaproteobacteria; order Burkholderiales; family Rhodocyclaceae; genus Parazoarcus. Next base: position 10,626 of record JALNWS010000098.1, on the reverse strand, counting down.
TCGGTGCTGTCCCGCTGCGGCCTGACCCCCGACCGCATCGTGCTGGAGCTGGCTGATGACGGTTTCGAACCGCCTGCGCTGCTGGCTGCGGCGATCGCCGAATACCATGAACGCGGCTACCGCATTGCCATCGACAATTTCGGACGTCACTCATCCGATCTCGAACGGCTGGAGGTGTTGTCGCCGGATATCGTCAAACTGGATCGCAGCTTGATTCGTGACGGCTGCCACCTGAGCCTTTCCCAGCGCGTGGCGAGTGGTCTTGCAGCCGAGATCCGCAGCCTGGGTATGCACGTGGTCGGCCAGGGCATTGAACGATCCCAGCAGCTCCAGATTGCCCGGGAGGCGGGGGTGGATTGGTTGCAGGGCTATCTGATCGCGGCCCCGGCCGAGGGCTGCCAACCCATCGCCCGAGCGCCGCGCGTTCGCGTGGCGGCCTGATACTTCACTCAAGCGTCTAGCGATCTCGGGAACGTTTGGGTCGGCGTCTCGCGCACGAGTGCTGCGAATTTCCGCAAGGGCTGCTCGTGGCTATTGCGATCGGTCGGGTGGACGATGATGAAATCCACCGGGCAGGATCCATCCCATTATCGCGCACGCCTGCTGCGTGTCCGCAGCAGTGCTGATCTCATCGCTCCTCGGCTTCATAGTGGAATTTCTGCTATGTAAATCGCGGCAGATCGGGCTGCGGTCAAATCAGAATAATTCGATTCGAATTGGCCGAGGATTGGGCCAATATGCCTGCATTGGCACTCTCCATTGACGAGTGCTGACAGCGCGATGCGAGCCACCCGGTTTGCGTCGGATTGCGAATTCGCGACCACCAAGGGGTGGTCCGACCAACAACGGAGATCAATTTATGGCAATACGTCCCCTCCACGACCGCGTCATCGTGAAGCGCCTCGAAGCCGAGCGCACCACCTCCAGCGGGATCGTCATCCCCGATTCGGCGGGCGAGAAGCCCGATCAGGGTGAAGTCCTCGCGGTGGGCCGCGGCAAGATTCTGGACAACGGTGAAGTCCGCCCCCTTGCACTCAAGGTCGGCGACCGCGTGCTGTTCGGCAAGTACGCCGGTCAGGCAGTCAAGGTGGATGGCGAGGAACTGCTCGTGATCCGTGAGGAAGACATCTTCGGCGTGATCGAGGGCTGATCAGATCTTCTGAGTCGATGCGCGCCGGTTTGCCGGCAGCAAGCAACAATACTGAACTGGAGTTGAAGAAAGATGGCAGCAAAACGGGTTTTATTCGGTGATGACGCGCGGGCGAGGATCGTTCAGGGCGTCAATATTCTCGCCAACGCAGTCAAGGTGACGCTGGGGCCGAAAGGGCGCAACGTGGTGCTGGAGCGCTCTTTCGGCTCGCCCACGGTGACCAAGGACGGAGTGTCGGTCGCCAAGGAGATCGAGCTTGAGGACCGGTTCGAGAACATCGGCGCACAACTCGTCAAGGAGGTCGCGAGCAAGACCAGCGACAACGCTGGCGATGGGACCACGACCGCCACGGTACTGGCGCAGGCCATCGTGCGCGAAGGTTTCAAGTTTGTGGCAGCCGGTTACAACCCTGCGGATCTGAAGCGCGGCATCGACAAGGCGGTGGCCGCGGTCGTCGAAGAGGTGCGCAACATCGCCAAGCCCACCACCACCAGCAAGGAGATTGCCCAGGTTGGGTCAATTTCTGCCAATTCGGATGCCTCGATCGGGCAGATCATCGCCGATGCGATCGACAAGGTTGGCAAGGAAGGGGTGATTACTGTTGAGGACGGAAAGAGCCTGGCCAACGAACTGGAGGTCGTCGAAGGCTTGCAGTTCGATCGCGGATATCTGAGTCCCTACTTCATCAACAATGCGGAAAAGCAGGTCGCTGAACTCGACAACCCCTTCATCCTGCTGTTCGACAAGAAGATCTCCAATATTCGTGATCTGCTGCCGGTGCTCGAGCAGGTTGCCAAGGCGGGTCGTCCGCTGTTGATCATTGCGGAAGATGTCGAGGGCGAGGCGCTGGCTACGCTGGTGGTCAACACCATCCGCGGCATCCTCAAGGTGGTGGCGGTCAAGGCGCCGGGTTTTGGCGATCGCCGCAAGGCCATCCTGGAAGACATCGCGGTGCTCACCGGTGGTCGGCTGATTGCCGAGGAGATTGGCCTCACGCTGGAGAAGGTCACGCTTGAGGATCTGGGGCAGGCCAAGCGCGTCGAGGTGAGCAAGGAGAATACGACCCTGATCGATGGCGCCGGGAGTGCCGATACGATCAGGGCGCGGGTATCGACCATCGATGCCCAGATCGGCGAGTCGACGTCCGACTACGATCGCGAAAAGCTGCAGGAACGCAAAGCCAAACTGGCCGGCGGGGTGGCGGTGATCAAGGTCGGCGCGGCGACCGAGATCGAGCTCAAGGAGAAGAAGGCACGCGTCGAGGACGCGTTGCATGCCACTCGTGCCGCAGTGGAGGAGGGCGTGGTGGCCGGTGGCGGTGTCGCACTGCTGCGCGCGCGCAGTGCGATCGTGGAACTCAAGGGCGACAACCATGACCAGGATGCAGGCATCAAGATCGTGCTGCGCGCGATCGAGGAGCCCTTGCGCCAGATCGTGACCAATGCGGGCGATGAAGCCTCGGTTGTGGTGGCCAGGGTGCTCGAGGGAAGTGGCAATTTCGGCTACAACGCGGCTAACGGGCAGTACGGTGACCTGGTGGAGCAAGGGGTGCTGGACCCGGCCAAGGTGACGCGGTCGGCGCTGCAGAATGCGGCATCGGTGGCCTCACTCATCCTTACCACCGACGCACTGATTGCCGAGATCGACGAGGACAAGCCCGCTGCAGGTGCCCCGGCGCACAGCGGCGGCGATTTCGGTGGCCACGGCTTCTGATTTGGAGAATGCGGGGGCGGGCATGCCCGCCCTGCTGAGACCGAAAAGCGGGCGTTTCCCGATCGGAGCGCCCGCTGCTTTTTTCACCGAGCGGGGAAGCTGATGCCGAGTCCTGCTGCAGTGGCTAGGGGCGGGGCGCGAACGCCTGACTCAACTCCTCGCCGTGCAGGAACACCTTGAGCTCGCCTGGCTGCAGCGCTTGCCATGCTTCGCCCTCGGTCAGGGGCTGCGTTGCGACGACGGAGTAGCGGTCGTCGGCCTGATTCAGCTGGGCGAGGTCGACCTGGACGCCACAGTCGATCAGTTTTACCGTGCCGAAGGGTGCCTGACGCACGGAGTAGTACAGGCTGGTGGAGCAGTGCGCGAACAGGAGTTCGCCATTGGTCAGCAGGTAGTTGAAAGTTCCGTGGCTCGCGAGTTCGGCCGAGATCCGGCGCAATGCCAGATAGAGCGTTGGCGTCGAGGGCTCCGAGTTGCCGAAGCAGGTTCGCAGGCCATCGAGCAAGGCGCAGAAGGCCGCCTCCGAATCGGTGCTGCCAATCGGTTTGAAGTGGGCATCGGCGGGCGTGCGGAATCCGGGCAGGTCACCATTGTGCGCAAACACCCACTGGCGGCCCCAAAGCAGCCTGACGAAGGGGTGGCAGTTCGATAGCGACACTTCACCATGGGTCGCTTTGCGCACATGCGCGATCACGTTGCGCGCCCGTAGCGGCATGCGTTTGATGCGTTCGACCAGCGACGAGCCTGCTGCCGGCTGGTCGTCGAGAAACAGCTTGCAACTGCGTCCCTCGTGAAAGGCAATGCCCCAGCCGTCGGCATGATGGTCGGTTTCGCCGCCACGACGCAGGAAGCCATCGAGCGAGAAGCGCAACGAGGTCGGCTTATTGCCGCTCATTCCTAATAGTTGGCACATGCTTGAGTGGATGTCCGTGAGCCGGTATGCGGTGCCTGCATCATGCGCGAGCGAGCGCATGCGATGAACCAAGGAAAACTGCAAAGGATATCCTGTGTGCGCGGAGTGCTGCCGCCGAGGCAGTGATCGCGCAATGGCTGCTGCCCATGCAGCAGTTCGACTGTCCGCCATTGGAAGGTGGTGCCGGGATTTGTGCTTGGACCGCGCCTCTTGTCGAGCTAAAACAAGTGCTTGAAGGCGAATTGGTGGCGCTTCGGTCCACGCTCGCGTCATGGCACGAACGCTGCTCATGATGTGCACGTGTTTTGGTCGGCAGGCGCTCGGAGACCCGCTCCTGCACGATGTCGGCCAAGGCAGATCCCAGACAAACTCCAGGAATTGCGATATGCGCTTGAATCGAATCGCTGCAGGTGCATGCCTGCTGCTTTCTTCCATGGCCCTCGCCCAGCAGGCTGCCGACCCGGCCAAGCCACCACCACCGACGAGCTTTTTCGTGACCAGTGTCGGGGTTGGCAAGGGTGCTGATCTCGGCGGACTGGTTGGCGCCGATGCGCACTGCCAGAAGCTGGCTACCACCACAAGCGGTGCGAGCAAGACCTGGCGTGCCTATCTCAGTACCCAGGCTGCGAACGGCCAGCCGGCAGTCAATGCACGCGATCGCATCGGTGAGGGGCCCTGGTACAACGTTCGTGGTCAGGAGGTGGCGAAGGATGTCGCCCATCTCCATGGTGATATTCTCAATGACGCGCGTCTGGGTAACAACCTCAGTCGGCGCACTGCATTGACCGAGAAGGGTGAGTTCGTCAAGGGCGCGGGTGACACGCCTAACGAGCATGACATCCTGACCGGTTCGCTCCCGGATGGGCGCGCCTTTGCCGAGACGGGTGACAAGACCTGCAACAACTACACCAGCAGCGCCGCCGAAGGCTCGGTACAGGTCGGGCATTTCGACCGCACGGGTGGCGGCAATACTTCATGGAACTCCGCGCACGGCAGTCGTGGCTGTGGCCAAGCGAATTTGGTCAGGACGGGTGGAGCGGGCTTGCTGTACTGCTTTGCAGTGAATTGATCGCCACTGCTGGATGCGGTCGCCGTACGATTGAATTCGCGTTATCCAGAACGAATCGCGATTCGATCCCGAGTGGCTGTTCAATTGCCCGATTCCGTTAATTTGAATAACAAAGTGAAAATAACTTCGTTCCGTCTGCAGGCAATGTTCCGTAGATTCAAGCTTCCGAATTAAGACTGAACTGGAATTACATATATGACCATCAAAAACATTCGTCGCAGTCTCGTTGCCCTCGCCGTGGGCGCTGCAATGTCTGCAAGCGCCTTTGCCCAGGTGTCCTTGCTCAACGTTTCTTACGATCCGACGCGTGAGCTCTATCAAGAGTACAACGTCGCCTTTGCCAAGCACTGGAAAGAGAAGACCGGCGAGGACGTCACTGTCAAGCAATCTCACGGCGGCTCTGGCAAGCAGGCCCGTTCCGTGATCGATGGATTGGAGGCGGATGTGGTCACGCTCGCACTGGCCGCGGATATCGATGCAATCGCTACCAAGGCGGGCGCGCTGGATGCGGGCTGGCAGAAGGAGTTTTCGCTGAATTCATCGCCCTATACCTCAACGATCGTTCTGCTCGTGCGCAAGGGCAATCCGAAGAACATCAAGGACTGGAGTGATCTCGTCAAGCCAGGCGTCGAGGTTGTCACACCTAATCCCAAGACTTCGGGCGGCGCGCGCTGGAACTACCTTGCCGCATGGGGTTACTCACTGAAGCAGCCGGGCGGCACGCCCGAGAAGGCGCAGGAGTTCGTCAAGAAACTCTACGGCAATGTCAAGGTGCTTGATTCGGGCGCGCGTGGTTCGCTCACGACGTTTACTGAGCGTGGCATCGGTGATGTGCTCATCTCCTGGGAGAATGAAGCCTATCTGGCAACCAACGAGCTTGGTCCGGACAAGTTCGAGATCGTGACGCCGTCTGTTTCGATTCTTGCTGAGCCGCCGGTTGCCGTGGTCGACAAGGTTGTCGACAAGCGCGGCACGCGCAAGGTCGCGACCGAATACCTGAACTACCTGTACTCGCCGGTCGCTCAGGATATCGCTGGCAAGCACTATTACCGCCCATCGGACAAGAAGGCGCTCGCCAAGTATGCCAGTCAGTTTGCACCGGTCAAACTCTTCGGGATCGACGAAGTGTTCGGCGGATGGACAAAGGCACAGAAGGAGCATTTCGCTGACGGCGGTGTGTTCGACAAGATCACCGGCGCAACCAAGTAAGTCTTCTTGATTTGATTGTCTCCTCGGCAGTGTTGTCCCGCCCGGTGTATGCCGGGTGGGATTTTTTACGTTCAGCTCCTGGAATGAGGGTCTTTCCGGGACTACAGACTTGCTGATGGGTAGGGCGTACCTGTTGTCGGTGATGCGCTGACAGTGTCGCGTCGTACCTCAACGAGACAGCTCATTGCCGAGCAGCCCTGGCCCAGACGGGAGCTGCCAACGTCCTGCGTCAATACGTTGGGGTTGCCACTCAGCTCCAGATTGACCGGATCGTGATCGCCCGGCCGCTGGGGTGAGTACCAGCTGCCTGTCGATAACCTGATGACGCCACGCATCACCATGGGATCGACGCGGGCGCCCGCAAGGCAGGCCCCACGGTCGTTGAAGATGCGGATGATATCGCCGTCACGGATGTCGCGCTCTGCAGCATCTTCAGGGTTGAGGTAGACGGGCTCTTTCCCGTCTATCTTTGTGGCTTGGCTGGCTGGTGCATGATCAAGCTGACTGTGCAACCGGGTGTCGGGCTGATCCGAGATCAGATGCAAGGGGTAGCGGTCTGCGTTTGGCGCACCCAACCACTCCGATGGTGGACGCCATGCCGGATGGCCGGGGCACTCGCTGAATCCGAGTCGGGCAATTGCTGCTGAATGCAACTCGATGCGCCCACTTGGTGTGGGTAGGGGGTGATCCACGGGATTGGCGCGAAAGGCGGCAAGCCGTGTTGGTGCCGCATTGGCGGGCCCGTCGAGTTTAAGCAGTCCTTGTTCGCGGAAGGTATCGAAGGGCGGCCATTGGGTGCCACGTGCGCTTGCTGCTTGTGCGGCTGATTCATAAAGGTGATGGAGCCATTGCTCGGCATCACGTCCTTCCGTGTAGGCCTCCAGGACGCCAAGGCGTCTGGCCAGTGCAGAGAAGATGGCGAAATCGTCCCGCGCGTCGCCGGGCGGATCTGTCAGCCTCGACATCCACACCAAGTACGGCTCGCGCGAAGCAAAGCCGATGTCTTCCCGCTCAAGCGCGGTGGTGGCGGGTAGCACCAGGTCAGCCATCTTGGCATGGGCGTTACAGTATGCCTCGTGAACGATGACGGTCTCCGGGCGCTGCCATGCCCGCACCAGGCGGTTGAGGTCCTGGTGATGGTGAAAGGGGTTGCCCCCGGCCCAGTAAATCAGGCGGATGTCAGGATAGGCATGCCTGCCACCGTTGTAATCGAAAGGTTCACCGGGGTGCTCGAGCTTGTCCACTAGGCGCGCAACGGGTATGAATGCCGATATCGGATTCGACCCTTGCGGCAGGCTTGGTCCAGGAACGCGCGGGTGGGCGCTACCCATCAGGTTCAGCGGACCGTAACCCAACGCAAAACCACCGCCGGGGAGACCAATCTGACCCACGACCGCTGCAAGCGCGACGGTGCCCCAGAAGGGTTGCTCACCGTGCTCGGCGCGTTGCAGTGCCCATGCGCAGTTGATCAGGCTACGGCAGGAGACCAGTTCGTGTGCCAGCGCGCGAATGCGCGCGGCAGGCACGCCGGAGAGCGCGGCTGCCCATGCGGCATCCTTGACCACGCCGTCATGTCTGCCGAACAGTTCGTCCCGCCATTGTGAATACCCGGTGCAATGCGTGTTGAGAAACGCTTCGTCATGCAGTTCGGCATCAATCAAGGTGTGGGCAATCGCCATCATGACCGTGACATCGGTATTGGGTCGGATCGGGATCCACTCGACCTGCTCTGGCGGTGCATCGAGATTGTCGGCGACCGGGCTGATGTTGATGAAACGGCAGCCAGCGCGCGCCATTGCAGCCAGACCGGTACGCAGGCCATGACGTTGCGCGCCGCCAGGCGTGACTTGTGCGTTTTTGGCTGGAATACCGCCAAAGGCCACAACTAGGCGGGTATTTTCCGCCAGCGTACTCCAGTCGTCGTGGCTCGCCATGAACTCGTCCATGGTCATCAGGATATGGGGCAACAGGGCGCGCCCCGCCCCCAGGCTATAGCTATCGGTATGGCGCACATAGCCGCCGATGGCATTCAGAAATCGGTGAATCTGGCTCTGTGCATGGTGAAAGCGGACTGCGCTGGCCCAGCCATACGAGCCGCCGAAAATCGAACGGTTGCCATGTTGATCGCGAATCCGCTGTATCTCGCGGCTTGCCAGGTCCAGGGCTTCATCCCATTCCAGGGGCACGAAGCGCTCTGCGCCGCGATGGCGGGTGTCCTGGCTGCGCACACCGGTACGCATGCTCAGTAGCCAGCTTTCGCGGGCGGCGGGATGACGGATACGCAGGCTTGATCGATTGGCTTCCAGCAGGTCTCCCCCTATACGGCTCGGATCCGGGTCTCCTGCGTGTGGGGCAAGGCGCAGGCCGTCGGGAGAGGGGTGGGCCTGGTAGAGGCCCCAGTGCATCACGGTGTAGCGCTTGGTGTGGTTCATCGGGGGTGGGTGCGTGTTGAGGATGAGGTTGGTACTGATTTGATGTCTTTTATGCGGATATGCATAACTTAGCTGAATTTCAGCTAAACAAGATTTGCTGTCGCATTGCGAAAACCCCGTGAATAAAGGGATTTCGACCCATGCTACGAATAGTTGGTGCATAGCTTTGCAGGAATCGGCATTTGGGTCGGATGGATGCGCTGCTAACATCCTTGCATCAACAGAGATCAACTTTATAAGAAATGAACATGAAGTTGAAGGATTTCCGGGGCAGGCGACTTTGCTTCTGAACCTGGCAGGCCTTGCAGGCGTGTCCGCTGTGTGAGCGGCCGACCTTTTCGATCCACAACGCAGGACTTGAGCTTCTATGAACATGCATGAGCTGGAGATTTCGTCAGGTGACGTCAGTGTCACGCGCGTGGCGCCGGGTCAGGCCAGGCACGAAGCCCTATCGGCAGTTGCCCGACGGGACTTGCTCGGTGGTGCAGTGCTATGCCTGCTGGGTGGCCTGGCTGCCTGGTATGCGCAACGCTACCAACTTGGTACGGCGACGCGGATGGGGCCAGGATTCTTTCCGACTGCGCTGGGTTTGCTGCTGTGCCTGTACGGTGGCGTGATCGCGGCGAAGGCAGTATTGGGGCGCACTGTGCGGCCGGGGGCCGGCGCTGACGCAGAACTGCTCGAGCAGGAAGTCGAGGTGGTGGAGTGGCGCAATCTGTTTGTCGTTGCGGGAGGGCTGGTGCTTTTCGCAGTGCTGCTGACGACTGCCGGTCTGGCGGTGGCGACACTGAGCTCGGTGTTGCTTTACACGGTTGCGGATCGTGGCGTGACCGTGCGTCGCGCGCTCATGTTGTCCAGCTTGATCGCACTGCTGACCGTGGTGGTGTTCGTCTGGGGCTTGAGGGTGAGCGTGCCGGTCTGGTGGATCTGACGGACGAGCGCTGACCATGGATTTTCTTGCCAATCTCGTCTTGGGTTTCGACGCCGCGATCGCGCCAGCTACCCTGTTGTATTGCCTGCTGGGGGTGACGCTTGGCACCTTCATCGGGGTGCTGCCGGGCATCGGGCCGCTGGCGGCCATTTCGCTGCTCTTGCCGCTGACCTACTACGTGCCACCTACTGCGGCCATCATCATGCTCGCCGGGGTGTATTACGGTGCGCAGTATGGCGGTTCGACGGCTTCCATCCTGCTCAATCTGCCGGGAACGCCTTCGTCCGCGGTTGCCTGCCTGGACGGCCATCCGATGGCACGTCAGGGGCGTGCTGGGGTCGCCCTGTTCATGACGACGATTGCATCGTTTCTGGGTGCGATGTTTGGTCTGGTGATCCTTGCCGGATTTTCGCCGGCCATTGCTGAGCTCGGGTTGATGTTCGGGCCGGCGGAGTATTTCGCCATCATGGTTCTGGGTCTGGTTGCCGCGGCAACATTGTCCGGTTCCCCGCTCAAGGGCACGGCAATGGTTGTGTTCGGGCTGCTGCTGAGCATGATTGGCACCGATGTCAATTCCGGGGTGTCACGCTATTACTTCGGCGTCTCCGGATTGATGGATGGCATCAGTCTGGTCGCACTGGCAATGGGTTTGTTTGGCGTGGCGGACGTGATTGCCGGCATCAACAATATCCGCCACACGGGGCCGGCGTCGAGCATCTCGCTGCGCTCGATGCTGCCGACACGCGAGGATGTATCGCGGTCGTGGCTCGCCATGCTTCGGGGTTCTGCAATTGGAAGCTTCTTCGGTGCCCTGCCAGGCACCGGGACGACGATTGCCTCGTTCATGTCGTACTCAACTGAGAAGCGCATTGCAAAGGATCCCAAGCGTTTCGGCAAGGGTGCAATCGAAGGGGTGGCCGCGCCAGAGGCTGCGAACAACGCGGCGGCTCAGACGGCTTTCGTGCCAACGCTGTCGTTGGGGATTCCGGGTGATGCCACCATGGCGTTGATGTTGGGGGCCCTGATCATTCATGGCATCACGCCCGGGCCATTACTGATGTCCGAACGGCCGGATGTATTTTGGGGGCTGATCGTCAGCTTTGCGTTTGGAAACCTGATGTTGCTGGTGCTCAACATTCCCCTGATCGGAATCTGGGTCAGCATGCTGCGTATCCCTTACCACGTGCTCTATCCGTTCATCCTGGTGTT
>JALNWS010000097.1 GCA_023230755.1 Azoarcus sp. | reverse complement strand
CACGGACAGCGGCAAGTGGAGCTGATGGCGAAACACCGCCTGGCGCAGGTCGGTGATGGCCTTGTTGGCGATCCATTGGCTGGAGACGTTGGCGACATACTCGGCGACGCCCTTGCCGAGAAAGGCCAGCATCAGGAACAGCGGAATCTGCCACTGTGCCGTATGGTTCTTGCCGATCAGGCTCTCGTCGATCAGGGGTTTGAGCAGGGCAGGCAGCACCGGCTCGAGCGAGGCGGCCGCAATCATGGCCAGCACCGACAGCACCACGACCTTGCGATACGGGCGCAGCGTGCCGAGCAGGCGGCGGTAGAGCGAAAGCGAGTCCTTCATTCGCGGTGCAGCACCTTGTCCACGATCAGGCTGGTGACGCCATCGTCGCGAAAGCTCACCTTGAGCGCCTGTTCGTCATACACGGTGTCGACCCAGTCGATGAAGGTGATGGGATGGGTCGCGTTGTACGCCAGATAGGTGGCAAAGAAGAAATCGAGGATCCCGGTCTTGGCGCGCTTCGAGTGGCCGTACTTCCACGACAGTTCGCTGACGGCTTCGCTCACCGGGTGGCCGAGGTGCAGCACGCGGTACAGCACTGCGCCGAGCCCGGCGCGGTCGGCGCCCGATTTGCAGTGGATCAGGGCTGGGTACTCGAGGCTGGCGAAGATGTCGCGCATGCGGTGTATCTCGACCACCGAGGGCGGAGTGCGGGAATACAGCTTGACGCTGATCAGCGTGATGCCGAGTTGCGTACAGGCTTCTTCCTCATAGAAGTACGAGCCATAGTCGTGCACGCCACGCAGGTTGATGATGCTGCGGATGCCGTAACGGTCGCGGTACTTGCGAATCTGCCGCGGGCTGGGCTGGCTGCAGCGATACATGCGGCCGCCAAGCGGATAGAAATTGTTGTAGATCGCACGCACGCAGCCGTGGTCGACCAGATGCATGTCCAGCCAGGTGCGGAACCGGCGCGAAGGTGTAGAGAGTGCCTTGTGCATGTGCAGCTTTTCAATAGCCCTTGAAGCCCTTAAGCAGCCATATTGACACTTTCCTGTGAAAATTCTGATAAACCGCGACGTCGACGTCTGCAATTTTCTCCACGGAATCGAAGCGGGCGCCGGCGTCACCGATGTCCGGTCTGATCGAAACGAACAGCACCGGATCGCCCGATGTGGTGCTCAGCGGCACAGTGAGGCCGTAGTGATCGACGATGTGGGGGTCGGCCTGCCAGCGCGCATAGCGGCTCGGGCGCAGACCGTAGATCAGCTGCGCCAGCAGTTCGCGATCATCGCCGACCAGCACCGCGTCAGGGTGGGCCGTCAGCTGCGGGCGAACCTGTTCGACCAGCGCGTTCCAGCCGCGCGCGCGCTTGTAGGGGTCGTTGCGACCGTTGAGCGTCTTGCCCGCAAGCTGAACGAGATCCGGCCAGTGATACACGACAACGCCCAGGGTGGCATTGAATGCGACGGCAAAAATCGCCAGCTTCCAGCGCGCGCGATGCGCGAGGAAGGCAATCACCAGAACGCTGGCGGAGACATACACAGGGGCCGACCAGTTGCCGTTGGCACGACCGGTCAGTGCCTGCAGGCTGACGATCACCAGCAGCGGCAGGGCAAACAGCAGCAGGAAACGGAAGCGCGGCTCGGCCCAGCCGGGTTGTGGGCGAAAACAGGCCCACAGCAGGCCGGCCATCAGCAGCGGTCCGAAGGAGAGGAACTGAGCGCCGACGAACTCGACGAATTCATCGGGATCCCAGCCGCGCCCGCCCACGCCGATGCGGGTGATCTCTGCCGTGTGGCGGATGGTCGGGAAGTCGTGCTGCCAGTTCCATGCCAGATTGGGTGCCAGAATCGCCACTGCCACCACGGCGGCAATCCACGGGCCGGGGCGTGCGAGCTGGCGCCGTCCCCCGGCATCTGCCAGCAGGACGAGGAAAGCCGAGCCGACGAAGGCGAGCATGGTGTATTTCGACATCAGGCCCAGCCCGCAGACCACGCCAATACCCACCCACTGCGTCAGCGTGCCCTGCTGTAGCGCGCGCCACAGCAGCAGCATGCCGAGCGCCCAGAAGAACAGCAGGGGCGCATCGGTGCTGACGAACAGGCCCAGGGTGGCGGTCAGCGGCATGGTCAGGAAGGCAAGCCCGGACCAGAAGCCGACGCGATTGTCGAAAAGCGTGCAGCCGAGCTGGCGAATGAGCACTGCGGTGGCCGGGTAGAGGAGCAGCGACGGCGCCTTGATCGCCAGCAGGTGATCGCCGAAAAGCTGGATCGAGCCCGCGATCAGCGCGGCGATCATGGGCGGCTTGGAGTAATAGCCCCAGCCCAGCGCCTGCGCCCAGCCCCAGTAATACGCCTCATCCACATAGGGATCGAGGCCGAGGTGGACGATCACGCCAACGCGATACAGGCTGAGCGCGAGGACGAGCACCAGGAATGACGTCAGCGACGCACGTTGCGGGGTTGCGCCAGCATACTGATCGGGATTCATAGGGCGAGGATTCTACTCGATTGCCAGGGTGCTGAACTCGATGTGAGCGCTGCGATGAGGGCTCGGGGCAATGCGGGTGGACATGTCACGCAGCTGCCATCTTCCTGCAATGCTGCAGCGTCACTATTCCCGGTATGTATACCGACCGCGACCGTCTTTCCTGCCCATGAGTGCGCTCGAGGCCCTGCCCGAAAGCGCGGCCGGCAGCGGCATGTCCCGCATTCTGCTGGTGCGTACCTCCGCGATTGGCGACATCGTTTTTGCGTCTCCCTTTGTTGCGGCGCTGCGTCAGCGTTACCCGGAAGCACACATCGCCTGGCTGGTGGAGCCCGGCATGGAGGGCTTGCTTGAAGCCGATCCCTGTGTCGACGACGTGATTTTGTGGCCCAAGGCAGAGTGGAAACGGTTTTGGCACGCGGGGCAGTACCGCGAACTTGCTGCAAGTGTCCGTGCGTTCTCCCGGACTCTTAAGGCTCAGCGGTTCGACACCGCGATCGATCTGCAGAGCCTGCTCAAGAGCGGTTGGCTGACCTGGCTCTCGGGCGCCACGCAGCGCATCGGGCTGGGTTCGCGCGAAGGCAGTCAGTTTCTGATGACCCGGGTGGTGCCGGGTGGCGGCACGCCGGGGCAGATCAGCTCGGAATATCGTCATCTGGCGCAAGCGCTCGGGCTCGATACCACCGGTTTTCATCCCCGTCTGCGTCTGTCGCCGACGGTACAGCGCAGCGCGCTGGACAAGCTCGCGCATCACGGCGTGGTCTCCGGGCATTACGTCGTGTTCGCACCCTTTACGACCAGAGCGCAGAAGCACTGGACCGAAGAGGCATGGCGCGCGCTTGCGCTTCGCGTGCAGCGCGATCTCGGGTTGCGGCCGGTCGTGCTGGGTGGGCCGGGCGATCGTGACGCGGCGCAACGGATTGCCGGCAAGGACGCCGGTGCGCTTGCGTTCGCCGGCGAAACCACGCTGGCAGAGGCCGCAGCCATTGTCGAGCATGCCGCGCTGGTGATCGGCGTGGATACCGGCCTGAGCCACATGGCGGTGGCCTTCAACCGGCCGCTGGTCGCCCTGTTCGGTTCCACCCGCCCCTATCTCGATGCCGGCCGCGCCAATGCGCGGGTGATCTGGCTGGGGCTCGAGTGTTCTCCCTGTCGACGCAGCCCCTCCTGCGGCGGTGCCTTTCCCTGTATGCGGGACATTGATCCCGCGCGCGTTCTCGACGAGGCGCGCATTGTCCTGAACGCGGAGATTCCATCATGAAAGTCCTGCACGTCGAATCCGGCCGCCATCTGTATGGCGGCGCGAAACAGGTGTTGCACATCATGGAAGGCCTCAAGCGGCACGGCGTGGAAAACCTGCTTGCCTGCCCCTCCGGCGCGCATATTGCCGCGCTGGCGCGCCCGCACGGGGAGGTATTCGAGATGAAGATGAAGGGCGACGCCGATGTCGGTCTGGCATTGCGTCTGCGCCGGCTGATCGCAGATGAGGCGCCTGACATCGTGCACATCCACAGCCGGCGTGGTGCGGACCTGTGGGGCGGGGTCGGCGCCATGCTCGGACGGGTGCCGGTGGTGCTGTCGCGGCGGGTGGACAATCCCGAGGCGCAATGGCTGGTGCGGGCCAAGTACTCGATGTACGAGCACGTGATTGCGATCTCGGACGGGATTCGCAAGGTCCTGCTCGATGAAGGTCTGCGCGCTGACCGGGTGAGCTGCGTGCGCAGTGCGGTCGATCCTCGCCCCTATCTGGGCGATTACGACAAGGCGGCGTTTCGCGCCGGACTCGGGGTGCCGGCGGATGCGCTGCTTATCGGCATGGTCGCCCAGCTGATCAAGCGCAAGGGACACCGTCACCTGCTGCAGGCGCTGGACGACGTACTTGTGCGTCATCCCCGTGCGCAGGTGCTGATCTACGGACGGGGGCCACTCGAGGCCGAGCTGCGGCAAATGATCGTTGAGCGGGGTCTGCAGCGCAATGTCCGCCTGATGGGGTTTTCCGACAATCTGCCGGCGGTGATCGGGTGCCTTGATTTGCTGGTGCATCCGGCTGATCTCGAAGGGCTCGGGGTGTCGCTGCTTCAGGCTGCGGCGGCAGCGGTGCCGATCGTTGCCTGTCGCGCCGGCGGCGTCCCCGAGGCGGTGCGTCACGGCCTCAATGGCTTGCTGACCGAGCCCGGCGATGTGGCAGGACTGGCTGCCGCGATCAACTGCCTGCTTGCGGACGAGGCGCTGCGCGAGGGCATGGGTGCTGCCGGCCGTGCGCTGATGCTGCGCGAGTTCTCGGTCGATGCGATGTGCGAGGGGAATCTTGCCGTCTATCGCAAGGTGCTGGCCTCGCAGCATGCGCTTCGTCCCGCGAGGCTGGCGGCCTGATGAAGACGCTGCACCTTATCGGCAGCGCCGAGATGGGCGGGGCCGAGCGCTGGTTCGCGCGTTTTCTCGGCGCCATGACACGACGCCAGGAAAAAGTCGAGGCCGTGGTGCGCTCCGGTTCGGCGCTGGCCCGGCGTCACCTGACCGGGGTGCCCTTCTACGAGCTGCCATTACGCACGGTGTGGGATCCGCTGTCCAAGGTCGAAGTGTCGCGCCTGATCGCGAAGAGCGAGGCGCCCGTGGTGCAGACCTACATGGGCCGTGCGACTCGCCTGACCCATATCCGGCCAGGCCGGGGCAAAGTGCATGTGGCTCGCCTCGGCGGCTACTACCGGCTCGACTCCTTCCGCCACGCACACGCCTGGATCGGCAATACGCGGGGCTTGTGCGACTGGATGGTCGAAGGCGGACTGCCCGCGAACCGGGTGTTCCACATCACCAACTTTGCCGAGCCGGTAAAGCAGTCTGACGCTGCCGAGCGGCGTGCTCTGCGAGCGCAGATTGGGCTGAATGATGGTGATTGCATGCTGGTCACGGCAGGACGTCTGGTCGAGGTCAAGGGCCATCGCTTCCTGGTCGATGCGCTCCGGCGCGCACCGTCTGAAGTCGCAGGGCGCCGTGTGCGCCTCGTGATCCTGGGCGACGGCGACCGCCTGCTCTCCTTGCAACAGCAGGCGGTTGCGGCTGGCGTGGCAGAGCGGATTCACTGGGCGGGGTGGCAGCATGATCCTGCGCCCTGGTATCAGGCCGCCGACCTCGTGGTCTTTCCGTCCCGCGACGAAGAGACACTCGGCAATGTCATCCTCGAGGCCTGGAGTCATGGCAAGCCCCTGCTCACAACCGCGTTCAGGGGGGCGCGCGAGATTGCGCGTCATGGCGAGGATGCCTGGGTGGTGCCTTGCGACGACAGTGCGGCCCTGGCTGTCGGTATCGAGCAGTTGATCCGCGACCCGGGTTTGCGGCAACGCATGGTGGAGGCCGGGTGTGTGCGGGTGCAGCGCGACTTCTCGGAGGCCGCGGTCATCGATCAGTACCGTACGCTCTACGCCGGGCTGACGGGGGTGGTCTGATGCGCCCGGGCGCGTGAAGAAGCCCGTTTTCGATGCGCACTGCGCAGCGCGTTGTGCGGTGGATATGAAGGGACGGACGACGTGCCGATTTCATTAACGTCACATTAGTCGGATAGACTTTGCGGTCATTCTCTTTTTTTCCACTCCCTCTGGGCGATGGCAACGTACGCAATAGGCGATATTCAGGGCTGCTACGACGCGCTGCAGCGTTTGCTGGCAAAGGTTTCATTCGATCCCGCGGCTGATCGGCTGTGGGTCGTGGGTGATCTGGTTAACCGTGGGCCGCAGTCGGTACAGGTGCTGCGCTTCTTGCGCGGGATGGGCGACTCGGCCACCGTCGTTCTCGGCAATCATGATCTCTACCTGTTGATGGTCGGCACCGGTTACAAGCGTCGGGACAAGGATGACACCCTCTACCAGGTGCTCGAAGCGCCTGACTGCGGCGAGTTGCTGCAGTGGCTCGCCACTCGTCCGCTGCTGCACGTCGAAGGCGATCATGCGATGGTGCACGCGGGCTTGCTGCCACAATGGACCATCTCCAAGGCACAGGAACTCGCTGCTGAAGTGAATGCCGCGTTGACAGGGCCCGACGTACACCAGTTCTTGCTGCATCTTGCGGGTGACCGTCCCGATCGGTGGGACGAGGCCCTGACGGGATGGCCGCGCTTGCGCGTGATCGTGAATGCAATGACCCGCATGCGCTTCTGTACGCCCGACGGGCGTATGGCGCTGCGCGGCAAGGGGCCTCCACAAAAGGCGCCCACCGGCACTGTGCCGTGGTTTTCCGCACCGGGACGCTTCAACCGCACCCACACGATTGTCTGTGGTCACTGGTCAGCGCTCGGTTTTTTCCGGCAGGAAGGGCTGCTCGCGCTTGATTCCGGCTGCGTCTGGGGGGGCAAGCTCACTGCGGTGCGGCTCGACGATGACGCGGTGTTCCAGGTCCCTGCCTGAGAGGCGCCCGCGCTGCGTCAGGCCGTTTCCGGCTGCATCGATGTCGCCGGGGCGTGCATTGTCGCGTCCTGCGACTGCCTCGTGTCGGCGCCGATCCGTGCGGCAATCAGTTCTCGCGTCTGGCGGGCCAGTTCGCGACGACTGCTCTCCGGGCTGGTCGCCAGGGGCATGTCGACCGCGATGCGTGCGACCAGGCGCCGATGGGCCAGGATGTTGTTCAGACATTCGCTCAAGCTGAGATCGCCATCATAGGCAGGCGCCCGGCTCGGGCTGCCATCTTCATGGTGATAGGACAGCGCCAGCGTCTGCAGCGCTCGCCCGGCCTCGATGGCCGGTTGCAGCAGGGCGGCGTGGAAGTGCAGCACGTGGCTGCCGTCGGTCGTCGTCCCTTCCGGAAACACCGCGACGTTGCGTCCGGAACCAAGCAGAGAAGCAATCTCTGCGTTGACGATTTTCGCGTGTCCGCGACTGCCGCGACGCAGGAACACGGTTTCGCTTTTCGCAGCGAGCCAGCCGATTACCGGCCAGGTTCTGACTTCATGCTTGGAAATGAAGGCCGAGGGCGTAAGGGCATTGATGACGAAAATATCGATCCACGACACATGGTTGGCCACCAGCATGCAGCCCGGAGCGATATCGCAGCCACCGGCTTGGAGCTCCAGCCCGAGGATGCTCAGCAACTTGCGCGACCAGTTCTGGCGCAGCCGCAAGCGGGTAGCGTCGCCGCTGAGCGGGTAGGCCAGCGCGACCGTGAGTACGCCGCGGGCCAGATGCAGGCCGATGCGCAGGCGCCGCCAGCCACGCAGCAGCGCGTGGCTGGCGGCGTGGCTGGGGGGCGTGCGCGGTGCGCGGGCAATATTGGCGTTCAGTCTTAACGTCCCAGGAAGTGCTTGGCGTACTTGTCGGAAACCTTTTCCATCGGAATCAGCAGTGGCAGGTCGGCCGTGTTGAAGTCCGGATCCCACGCGGGGTCACCGCACACCCAGGCACCTGCACGCAGGTAGCCCTTGATCAGCGGGGGCGTCTCGGCCGGCAGGTCGCCGCGCAGCATGTCGAGCGGCAAGGCCAGCCGCGGGAATACGCGGTATTCGAGCGGTGCCAGGTGCGTTTCACGCAGACGATTATACAGACTGGCTGCAGCATGGCCGCCGTCGGCCATGCTCACCGAGGCGCAGCCGATCAGATAACCGTAGCCGTTTTCCTTCATGTAGCGGGCGAGCCCGGACCACAGCAGGGTGATGACGGCGCCGCTGCGATAGTCGGGGTCGATGCACGAGCGGCCGATCTCGACGATGCGATTGCGCAGGTGCTGCAGGCGGGTGAGGTCGAACTCGTTTTCCGAATAGTAGCCGCCGACCTTGCACGCTGCAGACGGTGACAGGATGCGATAAGTGCCGACGATGCGCCCGGCGTCCTCGTCGCGCACGATGAGGTGTTCGCAGAAGGGGTCGTAGATGTCGCGGTCAACACCCGGGGTGCGGGTGGAAAGGCGGGCGCCCATCTCTTCGGCGAATACACGGTAGCGAAGTTTCTGGGCTTCGAGAATCTCGGTGTCGCAGGTGGCGAGGCCGACGTGGAAATTGCGTCCGGGGCGGCTTGCGACTTGCTGGCGGGTCTGGAGCATGACATGCGTCCCTTTCCGATTTGGGTGCTGCCATTTTCGAAACTCTGCGTTGCGCCACGGTGACGGCGTGGTTACGGTGCGATGACGCCTTCCAGTCGCCGTTCGCCGGCGGTTTGTGCCCGGCTGCTTTCGCGACTGGTCATCACAATGTTCCGGAGTGCCCTTTGAGGGGTTAGAATCTTCGGCCTTCCCGCAGAATTTCCGGAGCACCGTCATGCCCCAGTATCGTTCCCGTACCTCCACCGCCGGCCGCAACATGGCGGGTGCCCGCGCGCTCTGGCGTGCGACCGGCATGAAGGACGGTGACTTTGAAAAGCCGATCATCGCCATCGCCAACAGCTTCACCCAGTTCGTTCCCGGCCATGTGCACCTCAAGGACATGGGGCAACTGGTCGCCCGCGAGATCGAGAAGGCCGGCGGTGTGGCCAAGGAATTCAATACGATTGCAGTCGATGACGGTATCGCCATGGGGCACGGCGGCATGCTTTATTCGCTGCCGTCGCGCGACCTGATCGCCGACAGCGTCGAATACATGTGCAACGCCCACACCGCGGATGCGCTGGTGTGCATCTCGAACTGCGACAAGATCACCCCGGGCATGCTGATGGCCGCCCTGCGCCTGAACATCCCGACCATCTTCGTGTCCGGCGGGCCGATGGAAGCGGGCAAGGTGAAGTGGGAGGCCAAGGTCATCTCGCTCGACCTCGTCGACGCGATGGTGAAGGCTGCCGACAAGAACTGCTCCGACGCGGAAGTCGATGCCGTCGAACGTTCGGCATGCCCGACCTGCGGTTCGTGCTCCGGCATGTTTACCGCCAACTCGATGAACTGTCTGACCGAAGCGCTGGGTCTGTCGCTGCCGGGTAACGGCACCACGCTGGCCACTCACGCCGACCGCGAAAAGCTGTTCAAGGATGCCGGTCACCGCATCGTCGATCTGGCCCGGCGCTATTACGAGCAGGACGACGTTTCCGCGCTGCCGCGCTCTATCGCCAGCTTCGAGGCGTTCGAGAACGCGATCACCCTCGACGTCTCCATGGGCGGCTCGACCAATACCGTGCTCCACCTGCTGGCGGCGGCCAAGGAAGCGGGTGTCGACTTCACGATGAAGGACATCGACCGCATCTCGCGCCGTGTGCCCTGTCTGTGCAAGGTGGCACCGGCCGTGCCGGACGTGCATGTCGAGGACGTGCACCGTGCAGGCGGCATCATGGGCATCCTTGGCGAGCTCGACCGCGCCGGCCTGCTGCATCGCGATGTGCCCACTGTGCACAGCAAGACACTGGGCGATGCGCTGGCACGCTGGGACATCATGCAGGCCCATGACAAGTCGGTGTTCGACTTCTTCCTCGCCGCGCCTGGCGGGGTGCCGACCCAGGTCGCTTTCAGTCAGAACCGGCGCTGGAACGAACTCGACATGGACCGCGCAAAGGGCGTGATCCGCAACAAGGCCAATGCCTTCAGTCAGGACGGCGGGCTGGCCGTGCTCTACGGCAACATTGCCGAAAAGGGCTGCATCGTGAAGACCGCCGGGGTCGATGAGTCGATCTGGAAGTTCTCGGGGCGCGCGCGCGTGTTCGAGAGCCAGGAAGCTTCGGTAGAGGCCATTCTTGGTGAGGTGGTGCAGGCGGGCGATGTGGTCATCATCCGTTACGAGGGGCCAAAGGGCGGGCCGGGCATGCAGGAGATGCTGTACCCGACCTCCTATCTGAAGAGCCGCGGGCTCGGAAAGGAATGTGCCTTGCTCACCGACGGCCGCTTCTCTGGCGGCACCTCGGGTCTGTCGATTGGTCACGCGTCGCCTGAAGCGGCCTGCGGTGGTGCGATTGCGCTGGTCGAGGACGGTGACGTGATCGAGATCGACATTCCGAATCGCAGCATCCGCCTGGCGATCAGCGACGAAGAACTCGCCGCCCGTCGTGCAGCCATGGAAGCGAAGGGAAGTGCAGCATGGAAGCCGGTCAGCCGGGAGCGTTACGTCTCCGCCGCGCTCCAGGCCTATGCGGCGCTCACGACCTCGGCCGATACCGGCGCGGTGCGTGACGTGACCCAGGTGCAGCGTTAACAATCGTTGGAACGGGCCCCTTGCGGGCCCATCGTACCGGGTTCGCCCGGCTTATTGACCGCGTCATTCTCCCCCCGCTACCATCCACGCCATGGACGCAGAACTCACCCGGCTCGAGACCCAACTCGAGCAACTCATCAGCCAGTACAGCGGACTCAAGCGCGAGAACCGCGAGTTGCGCACGCGTGTGGGCAAGCTGGAAGCCGAGAATCATCAACTGGCGGCAAAGGTGCAGCTGGCGACCGAGAAACTCGAAGCCTTGCTGGCGAAGCTGCCGGAAGCCTGAGGAATACCGTATGGAATCCCTGGACATCACCCTGCTGGGCAAGGAATATCGCGTAGCCTGTACGGCCGAGACCCGGGATGGTCTGGTTGAGGCCGTCGCCTATGTCGATGGAAAGCTGAAGGACCTGGTCGGAAAGACCAGTGCCTCAGGTGAAAAACTGGCGGTGATGACCGCGCTCAACATTGCCCACGAGTTCATTCAGCATCAGCGTGGAAACGGGTTTGACATGCCTGCCGCGAAGCGTAGAATCGAACTCATGCAGGCACGCCTTGACGGGGTACTGGCCCAACAGGACAAGCTCTTTTGAGCTTTTAAAAAGCGTGCAAAATCAATCCCCTGCCGTGTTAGTTGAAGTCGTAGATTCCTTGAACCAATAGTCGAGAGACTTGGTTGCTGACCATTGATGCCGCTGGTGTGCACGCCCCTAGCCGGGTGAGCCTTAAGCGGAAGGGAAGTGACCTCCCTGAACCCTAGGTTCAGGATGCCCGGCGGAAACGGCACAGGCGGGGGGCCAAACGGAAAAGCGCAGCGAAAGCTGCGCTTTTTTTGTCTGTGGATTATGACTTTCGTCAGTCATTGTCCTGCGGGCATCAGTGCGCCTGCTGGCGGCGACGCCAGATCTGCAGGCCGAGCAGCAGCGCGGCAGCCCCAACGCCGATCTCGTCGGTGATCGGCAGCGCGGCGACGAGACAAACTGCAGCGAGCAGCGCACCGACTCTCTCCAGCCAGCTCACGGGCTGCCACAGGTAACCGACCGAGGCTACGCCCCACAGGCCAATCGCCAGCACCGCCTTGAATACGATCCACACCACCGCCACAACGGTCGGGTCGCCCTGCAGCATCAGTTCAGGCGCATAGACCGCCATGTAGGGGATGATGAAGCCAGCCATGGCGATGCGTACTGCCTGCACCCCGATCTTCATGCCGGACACGCCGGCAATCGGCGCCGCTGCAAACGCAGCCAGTGCGACCGGCGGAGTCAGGTCGGCGAGGATGCCGAAGTAGAACACGAACATGTGGCTGACGATGAGCGGAACGCCGAGATCGAGCAGGGCCGGGGCGGCCAGCGACGAGGTGATGATGTAGTTGGGAATGGTCGGGATGCCCATGCCCAGCAGCAGGCAGACCAGCATGGTCAGCACCAGCGACAGCAGCATGTTGTTTTCGCCGAGGGTGATGATCATGTTGGCGAACGAAGTCGCCGCGCCGGTCAGCGTGAGCACACCGATGATCACACCCACCAGGGCGCAGGCCACGCCCACCGGCAGCGCGTGGCGTGCGCCATCGGCCAGCGCATTCACTGCAAGCCGCAAGGTCTCGCGGCCGCCGTGGATGAAGGCGCAGACAAGGACCAGCAGCGCGATCAGCACGAAAAAGGTGTCGATACCCCACTTCAGGAAGCCTGAGCTGGCGATCCCCAGGGCGACCCAGAACGCGACCCTTAGCGCCGTGCCCTTTAGCCGCAGTGCAATTGCGGCGCCAAAGATCAGTACGGCGGTGATTGCCAGTCCGACGGTGCCGGAAAACAGCGGGGTATAACCGGAGAAGAGCAACCACACCAGAATGCCCAGCGGCAGCAGCAGATACCAGCCGCGCCGGATGGCCGCCCAGGCGTTCGGACATTCGCTCTTTGCGAGCCCGTGGAGGCCTGCGCGGCCGGCTTCCAGATGCACCATCCAGAACGCGGTGATGAAATAGAGCACGGCAGGAATGATGGCCGCGGTGACGATCTCGACGTAGGCCACGCCGATGGTCTCTGCCATGATGAAGGCGACCGCGCCCATCACCGGGGGCATGATCTGTCCGCCCATGCTGGAGGTGGCTTCCACCCCGCCGGCGAACTCCGGGCGGTAGCCGAAGCGCTTCATCAGCGGAATGGTGAATTGCCCCGTGGTGACGACGTTGGCCACGCCGGAGCCGTTGATCGTGCCCATCAGCCCCGACGAGATTACCGAGACCTTGGCCGGACCTCCGCGTGTATGACCGACGGTGCCGAGGGCGAAATCCGTGAACAGCTGGATCATGCCGGCCTGTTCGAGAAAGGCGCCGAATAGGATGAACAGGAAGATGTAGGTCGAGCTGACGTAGGTGGGTACGCCGTAAATGCCTTCGGTGCCGAAGGTGAGGTGTTCGATCAGCTGCGAGAAATCGTAACCCCGGTGTGCGAGGTCGCCCGGGAGATACTGGCCGAAGGCCGCATAGGCAAAGAAGGTTGCGCAGATGAGAGGCAGCGCTGGGCCCATCATGCGGCGCGCACCTTCGAACACCATGATCAGGGTGATGGTGCCGACCACGAGGTCGGTCTGGGTCGGGTCTCCAGCACGCTGGATAAGGTCGCCTTCGAAGGCCCAGTGGTAGAACGCCAGCACGAAACCGGTGATGCCGATCAGCCATGCCAGGACCGGCACACTCCGTCTGCGGGGCAACCACACCGGAAACGAGGCGAAGGTCATCAGCAGCAGAAAGCCGACGTGTATCGCCCGCACCACCTGCGAGGAAAGCGGGTGATAGGCGGCGATGACGATCTGGTAAGCCGAGAAGGCCACTGCGATGAGGAACAGCGCACGTGCCTGGAGGCCCTTTTCGCGCTCCCAGCCGAAGGGTGTGAGCGAGCTGGATTCGGACATGTGGAACTCCGGTCAGGCGGGTACAGTCCGCGTCGCTCCGGGGCGCGCAGACTGTACGGTCGGGCTGGGTGCCGCCAGCCCGGAGATGATTACTTCAGCAGGCCGGCTTCGCGGTAGTAACGCTCGGCACCGGGGTGCAGGGGCAGCGGCACGGTGGCGGCGTCGTCCTTGATGATGCCCTTCGCAGCCGCGTGGGCGCTGACGAGCTGGTCGAGGTTCTCGAACATGGTCTTTGTCATCGCATACACGGTATCGTCGGACACGCCCGAGTGCGTGACCAGGATGTTGCGGATGCGCACGGTCGGCACGTCGGCGGTCTGGCCCTGGTAGGTGTTGGCCGGAATGACGCTGGCCTGATAGGCCGGGTCGCCGATCTTGGTGACGACCTCGGCAGGCACAGGAACCACCGTGATCTGGAGGGCATTGGCAAGGTCGCGCAGCGAGGCGACGCCGAGACCGGCCGATTGCAGCGTGGCATCGAGCTGGCGGTTCTTGATCAGCTCGACGGACTCGCCGAAGGGCAGGTATTCCACCTTGCCAAGATCACCGTAGCTCATGCCTGCGCCTTTGAAGATCGCGCGGGCGTTGAGCTCCGTGCCCGAGCGCGCGGCGCCCACCGAGACCCGCTTGCCCTTGAGATCGGCCAGGGTCTTGATCCCGGAGTCACTGGCGGCAACGATCTGGATGTAGTTGGGGTAGATCGCAGCCATCCCGCGCAGTTTGCTGAGCTTGGTCTTGAAGCCGGCTTCCTCTACGCCGTTCCACGCATCGGAGACCGCATCGCCGAGGGCGAAGGCGACCTCACCACGTCCGGCCTGGAGCAGATTCAGGTTTTCTGCGCTGGCCTTGGTGGATTGCACGCTGACCTTGGCGTCGGGCAGGGCCTTGCCGTAGAGTTGGGACAGGGCAACGCCGAGCGGGTAATACACGCCGCTGGTGCCGCCGGTCAGCACATTGACGAATTGCTGGGCGTGCGCAGATTGTGCGCCGACAGAGGCGCCGAGCATCATGCCGGCGGCCAGGCCGAGGGTGCGAATCAGTCTCATCGAATGTCTCCTACCTTGATTGTTATATGCGAAAGGATGCATCGAAGTCGCCCGTTCTGGGGCCGGGTCGATTTCAATGGCCCACTGTGCCCTCGAATGCGTGGCCGAGGCTATCCGTGTTTGCCCGAATACAGGCGTGGTGAGGGTGCGCGCCTGCGCAGGGTCGGTCTTTGTGCTGCGGTGCGGAATCTTTACACCATCTTTACGCCTTTCTCCCTAGCATTCACAGCTTTTCTCGGGTGTTCTGGCGGGTGCATGCGCGTGCCGGACTGATCAGATGCGCAGCTACTTTCCGGTGATCGGTGCGCTTGGCCTTGTCCTGATGCTGTTCGGGCTGGTCATGGCGTTTCCGCTAACGGTCTCGTATTTTCTGAGTGACGGCGCAGTCACGGCTTACGACGAAGCGCTGCTGGTGACTTTCGCATGTGGCCTGCTGGCCTGGCTCACGACCCGCAAGCAGCGACGCGACCTGCGGGTACACGATGGCTTTCTGCTTGTCGCAGCCACCTGGATCGTGGTGCCCGTGTTTGGCGCCATGCCGCTGATGATCTATCTGCCCGGGCTCTCATT